>JBAZOD010000038.1:0-8866 GCA_041648955.1 Patescibacteria group bacterium | reverse complement strand
AGGAAAAGACGGAAGAAACAACGGGAAGCGATACTTCGGAAAATTCTAATTAAGAATAAAGAAAAACAGCTAGCTTTTCTCAGGCTGGTTGTTTTTGT
This sequence comes from Patescibacteria group bacterium, assembly GCA_041648955.1. Lineage (GTDB taxonomy): Bacteria > Patescibacteriota > Patescibacteriia > Patescibacteriales > JAQTRU01 > JBAZOD01. The sequence goes on along the minus strand of JBAZOD010000038.1, from coordinate 8,768 downwards.
TTTATGATTCACCAGAGTTATGTTTATAGACACTCATGCTCACATAAATTTCAATGCTTTTAAGGATGATGGCGACGAAACAATCAGGCGCAGTTTAGCCGGCGACACCTGGATGATTTTAGTCGGGACAGAGTATAAAACTTCAAGAAGAGCCTTGGAATACGCCAACAAATATGAAAAAGGAGTTTATGCGGCTGTTGGCCTCCATCCTATTCATTTAGAAGAAGTCTTAGCTGAGAATAACGACGAAAACGGCAATTATAGCTTTACGACCAAGGCAGAGGAATTTAATTATGATAATTATGAAAAATTAGCTAAGTTTGAAAAAGTTGTGGCAATCGGAGAAATCGGCTTGGATTATTATCATATAAATCTCGGAGGAAATATCGGCGCCATAAAACAAAAGCAAAAGGATGTTTTTTTAGAACAATTAATTTTGGCGAGAAATCTAGATTTGCCGGTTATCATTCACTGCCGGCAGGCTCATGATGATATGCTGGCGATCTTAACGGATTTCAAAAATAAGTATAAAGACAAAATACCAACCGGCCGGCCGTGGGGCGTAATGCATTGTTTTTCTGGAGACGAAGATTTGGCTTGGAAATATTTTTCTCTCGGCTTGATAATTTCTTTCACCGGCTTAATTACTTTCAGTAAGCGCTGGGATGATTTAATCAGAAAAATGCCGCCGGAAAAATTTATGATAGAAACTGATTCTCCGTTTATGACGCCAGAGCCTTATCGGGGAAGTAGAAATGAGCCCCTTTTGGTAAAATACGTGGCTAAACGGATATCGGAGATAAGAAATTTGACACCGGAGCGGGTTGGAGAGATTACTGTCAAAAACGCCCGAGAGCTGTTTGGAATTGTGTAAAAATGGTATTGACTCTTATTAATTTGTCTGATAAAATCTAATTGGTTTAAGAAAAAAAGAGTTTTTAAACAATCAAATTTTTTAAAAATTGCCCCATATTTTGAGAAACTGGCTATAATTTTTCCTCGTTTCAACAGAATTTCCGCTCCGGCCGGGGGTAAATTTTTATTTTTTAGAGAAATTTTTTTACCCAGAAGATTATGGAAGAAAGATTTTTAGGAAAATATAAGAACATTAGACAATTGTCTCTCGGGATGGCTTTGTATAGTAGTACGTCGATTCTTGGACCATTATTGATAATCGGCGGTATCGGTTATTTTTTGGATAAATTTTTCGGAACTAATCCCTGGCTCCTGATCGTAAGCATTTTTGTAGCTTTTATTGTTACTAATTTTTTACTTTTTAAGAAAGTGGTGGCTTTAAATAAATGGATCAGCCAGCAGAAAGAATTAAGAAAAGAAAATAGCGTCAATAAAGAAGATAATATTAAATAATTTTTATGGAATTAAACATAAAATTAGCCCCTGATATTTTATTTTATATTTTTGGTTTTCCCATGACCAATACTCTTATTTTGATTTTTTCTGTTAGTTTGTTTTTGATTATTTTTACGCTTTTTGTCAGTCGAAGAATGAAAATGGTGCCAGGAATGACGCAAAACATTGTTGAATTTATTTTGGAAAGTTATTATTCTTTCGTAAGAACAACGGCTGGATCGGAAAAAAAGGCCAAGCGTATTTTCCCTTTGGTTTTCACTATGTTTATCTTCGCCCTCGTTGCTAATCTAGCGACTTATATTCCGGGGCAAGCAGCGGTTTCTTTATATCGAAATGGAGAATCTGTTTCTCTTTTTCGAGCAGCTATGTCTGATTATGGCATGGTTTTTGTGATGACGATGATAACTTTTTTACTAACGCAGACAGTGGCTATAATCGTTCACGGACCTTTCAGATATTTAGGGAAATTTTTGAATTTCAAAAGCCCTTTAAAGTTTTTTTTAGGAATTATGGATATTATTGGCGAGTTGGCTAAAATTATTTCCTTATCTTTTCGTTTATTTGGAAATATTTTTGCCGGCGAGGTTTTGGGGGCAGTTATGCTTTTTTTAGCACCTTTCTTCGTACCCTTGCCATTTAAATTTCTTGGCTTATTAACAGCCGTTGTTCAAGCTTTTGTTTTTTCAGTTTTAACTTTGGTTTTTGTAACTATGGCTTCAGAAATAGAAGAAGATGAATTAACGGAAAGCGCTTCAATTTAAAATAATATCCGCCAAAGGCGGACCCGCCTTGGGCGGGAAATAATACAAAATTAATAAATTAATAATTTACAATTTATCATTCCTAAATATTAGGATTGATAATTGAAAATTTAAAATTAACACAATATGGACGCAGAAACATTTAAATTTTTAGCCGCTGGCATCGCTATGGGAGCCGGAGCTATCGGTCCTGGCATCGGCGAAGGTATCGTTGCCGGCCGAGCCTTGGAATCAATCGGACGCAATCCAGAAGCAGCCGATAAAATCACGCCATTAATGTTTGTTACGATGGCTATCTGCGAATCTACCGGTATTTATGCCTTGGTAATCGCTTTGATAATTCTTTTTGGTTAGAAAATAGAGATTGCCCAGCTCCTTTTTTCGAAAAGGGGATGGGTCCCTTTATTTTTTAAAATTTATATAATTTTTTTATATGGAATTATTTCAAGCCTTAGGATTAAATTTAAAAATTTTAACAGCTGAATTAGTGAATTTTGCAGTTTTGCTTTTTGTTTTATGGAAATTCGGTTATGGTCCGATTTTAAAATTTTTGGATGAAAGAAAAAATAAAATAGAACAGGGCGTCTTGGATGCTAAAAAAGCAGGAGAAAAATTGGAAGAAATTGCCGCCAAAGAGAAAGAAGTCATGAAAAATGCGAAAAAAGAGGCTATGAGCATACTTGAAAAAGCAAAAGAAGAAGGAGAAAAGAATAAAGAAAAGATAGTTGTGCGCGCCAAAGAAGAAATCGGACAGATTATCAACGAAGAAAAAGCTAAAATGCAATCAGAAAAAGCTCAGACCTTAAAAGAAATAAAAAGCGAAATATCTGATTTGGTGGTACGGTCGGTAGAAAAAATAATTGAAGAAAAATTTGATCAAAAAAAAGATGACGAGTTGATTAAAAAAATAGTAAAAAATTTGAAATAAGATTATATGAGAGCTACTCCTAAACAATACGCCAAAAGTTTTTTTGAATCTACAAGAGAAGCGAGCGAATCACAGCTTAAAAAAATAATAAGCAATTTCGCTGAGGTTTTAGTTAAGAATAATGAAACCGCCAAAATAGAAAGAATCGTTAAATATTTCAATAGTTTTTGGAATAAGGATAAGGGTATCATAGAAGCAGAAGTTATTAGCCGCTACAAACTTGACGCGAAAACGATCGCCTCTTTGCAGGAATATATAAAAAAAGATTCTGGCCAGGAAAAAGTTGTTATGAGCCAAAAACAAGATGAGAGTGTCATCGGAGGAATTATTGTTAAATATGGGGATAAAATATTGGACGGAAGTTTGCGGACGAAACTTTTTGAATTAAAAAACGTTTTAGAAAAATAAAAATAATTTATTATATTAAATTTATAAAATATGAATAAGACAAAAGATTTTATCGTTGAGCAATTGAAAGAACAAATTGCTAATTTTAAAACCGAGACTCGCCAGCAGAATTTCGGCCAGGTTATTGAAGTCGGCGACGGAATTGCTAGACTTTCCGGCTTGTCCGACGTTATGATGTCAGAAATGCTTGAATTTAAAACCGCCAAAGGTTCTGTCCATGGCGTGGCCTTGAATTTAGACGAAGACAGCGTTGGTGCGATTGTTCTGGGTGATTCTAACGGTATAAAAGAGGGCGACGAAGTAATACGTTTGAATAGAATTTTGGAAGTTCCGGTAGGAGAAGCGCTGGTCGGCCGAGTAGTAAATCCTTTGGGGGAGCCGATTGATAATAAAGGAAAATTAGAGACAAAGGTATTTTATCCAGTAGAAAAAATCGCTCCTGGCGTTATTACCCGCGAATCCGTAGATAAGCCTGTACAAACCGGTATAAAGGTTGTGGACGCTATTATCCCAATCGGACGAGGGCAAAGAGAATTAATAATTGGCGATCGCCAAATCGGAAAAACAGCCATTGCTATTGATACTATCATCAACCAGAAAGGCAAAAAAATGAAATGCGTTTATGTTGCGATTGGGCAGAAAGAATCAAAAGTTGCTTCTATCGTTGCTAAGTTAAAAGAATTTGGCGCTATGGATTACACCACTGTGGTTGTCGCCGGCGCTTCTGATTCTGCTCCGCTTCTTTATATCGCCCCTTATGCCGGTTGCGCTATTGCTGAATATTTTCTTGATAAAGGCGAGGATGTTTTGATTGTTTATGATGATCTTTCTAAACATGCCGTTTCCTACCGCGAAATATCATTATTATTGCGCCGGCCGCCAGGACGCGAAGCTTATCCGGGAGATGTTTTTTATCTTCATTCCAGACTTCTAGAAAGAGCTTGTAAATTAAATAAAGAAAACGGCGGCGGTTCTATTACTGCTTTGCCGATTATTGAAACTCAGGCTGGAGACTTAACCGCTTATATTCCGACTAACGTTATTTCTATTACTGACGGACAGATTTATTTGGAACCGGATTTGTTTTATCAGGGAAATCGTCCGGCCGTAAATGCTGGTCTTTCTGTTTCTCGCGTCGGCAGCAAAGCGCAGATTAAAGCTATGAAAAAAGTGGCTGGAAAGATGAGGTTAGAAGCCGCTCAATTCAGAGAGCTGGCTGCTTTTGCTCAATTTGGCTCTGATTTAGACGCGGAAACAAAAGCGAAGCTGGAAAGAGGAAAAAGATTGATTGAAGTTTTGAAGCAGGGGCAATATGCAACTGTGCCGGTAGCGGAGCAGGTAGCAATATTTTTTGCTCTTATTTCCGGTTTTGTTGATGATGTTCCGGTTGAAAAAGTAAGCGAATTTGAAGCTGGTTTAATGGAATATGTAAAAAATCGCGATCAAGAAATTTTTGGAAAAATTGAAAAAACAGGAGAATTAGACGAAGAGAATGAGAAAAAATTATCAGAAGTAATAAAAGATTATAGAGATACGCTTGATTATTTAGCAGGAGAAGAAGATAAAAAATAATTTTTGTTTAGCTTATGGCTAATACCAAGGAAATACAACGCCGAATAAAATCTATCGGCAACACCAAAAAAATTACTAGAGCAATGGAAATGGTGGCGGCGGCAAAGATGCGCAAAGCAGTGGAGTCGGTTCTAAAAACCAGAACTTACGCTAATTTGAGCTGGACAACGGTTTTGAATCTTTCACAAGCAATTAACTCTGGAAAAAATTTGCATCCGCTTTTCGTAAAGAGAAAAAAAATAAATACAGTCGGCATAATTTTAGTAGCTTCTAATCGCGGTTTATGCGGCGGTTTTAATACGGCCATAATAAATAAAGCGATTGCTTCTATAAAAATTTCCGCCGCTAAACAGACAGATAGCGAAAAAATAAAAACAGAATTTATTATAATGGGGAAAAAGGCGAAATCAGTTTATAGCCGTTTCAAGCATGAAATAGCAGCTGAATTTCCCAAGACAGATATTTCTTCTTCAGTAACCGAAGTGGCCCCAATTTCCAGAATGGTTATAAATGATTACTTGTCAGGCAAATACGATAAAGTAATGGTAGCTTATACTGATTTTGCCAGCGCTTCCAAACAAATTCCGAGAGTAAAACAGCTCTTGCCTATAGATATAGATGCAGAAGATGAATATTTGGGAGTGGTGGGCAAAAGCGAAAAAATAGGAATGACAAAAGAATATATAAAAGAGAAAGAGGATAAATATTTGCGAGACAAAAAAAATGTCTTTGTTTTTACCTATGAACCTAGTCCGGAAGAAGTTTTGAATGAAATGTTGCCTCGCTTGATTGAAATTCAGCTTTTCCAAGCCTTATTGGAGTCTAATGCTTCGGAACATAGCGCTCGTATGGTGGCTATGCGCCAGGCAACAGACGCCGCTTCTGATTTGGTAGATGAATTAACTTTGTTTTTCAATAAAGCCAGACAAGCTTCAATCACTTCTGAAATCGCAGAAATCAGCGCTGGCGCCAATGCTTTAGCTAATAAATAATTTAAAATAATATAAAAATATGTCTCAACAAAAAAATATCGGAACAATCAAGCAAGTAATCGGCGCGGTTGTTGACGTTTATTTTGAAAACAATTTGCCTGATATTTATACTGCTTTGGAGGTTAAGCTAAAAACAGGAAAATTAATTTTGGAAACTCAACAGCACAGAGGATTTAATGTGGTTCGAACAATCGCCATGGGCACAACTGACGGCCTGAAGCGCGGCGACGAAGTTATAAACACGGGAGAAGGAATAAGCGTTCCCGTGGGAGAAAAAACTCTGGGTCGAGTTTTTAATGTTTTGGGCGAGGCGATTGATGGTATAGAAGATCCAAAAACTGAAAAGAGATATGAAATTCATCGTCCAGCTCCAGCTTTTACGGATCAATCAACCAAAACAGAAATATTAGAAACAGGAATAAAAGTGGTTGACTTGATTTGCCCGATTGCTAAAGGTGGAAAAGTCGGAATGTTTGGCGGCGCTGGCGTTGGAAAAACCGTGGTTATCCAAGAATTTATAAATAATATTGCGAAAATGCACGGGGGTTATTCAGTTTTTGCCGGTGTCGGTGAAAGAAGCCGTGAAGGCAATGACCTCTATCATGAAATGAAAGATGCAAAAGTTTTGGATAAATTAGCAATGGTTTTTGGCCAAATGAACGAACCGCCTGGAGCCAGAGCTCGAGTTGCTTTGTCCGGCCTTTCTATTGCTGAATATTTCCGCGATGAACAGGGACAGGATGTTTTACTTTTTATAGATAATATTTTTAGATTTACTCAGGCTGGATCCGAAGTTTCCACTCTTTTAGGCCGCATGCCTTCAGCTGTGGGTTACCAGCCGACTTTAGCTACGGAAATGGGAGAATTGCAGGAACGCATTACTTCCACTAACAAAGGTTCTATCACTTCTGTTCAAGCAATTTATGTGCCGGCTGACGATTTAACTGATCCAGCTCCGGCTACTACTTTTGGACATCTTGATTCTACGGTGGTGCTTTCTCGAGGTTTGTCTGAACTTGGTATTTATCCGGCTGTTGATCCGCTCGATTCTTCTTCTACTATCTTAGACCCGAAAATTGTCGGTCAGGAGCATTATGAAGTAGCGCGCGGTGTTCAGCAGGTTTTACAGCGTTATAAAGATTTACAAGATATTATTGCCATTCTTGGCATGGAAGAATTGTCTGATGAAGATAAGATGACTGTTACTCGCGCTAGAAAAATTCAGAGATTTTTATCACAGCCTTTTCATGTTGCGGAAACTTTCACTGGTCGTCCAGGAAAATATGTAAAATTAGAAGACACCATTCGCGGCTTCAAAGAGATTTTGGATGGCAAGCATGATGATAAGAGCGAGGGAGATTTTTATATGAAGGGTGGGATTGAAGAAGTAGAACAAAAATAAAATAAATAATATATATGTACGAAGAACACGATACAATAAGATTTGAAATAGTAACTCCGGAACGGGTTGTTTTGAAAGAACAAATTTCCAAAGTTACAGTGCCGACAAAAGCAGGGGAGATTACTATTTTGCCTAAGCACATGCCGATAGTCGCCAACCTGAAGCCGGGAGTGATAGAACTGACCAAAAAAGACGGAGAAGTGGAAGTTATGTCTGTTTCCGGCGGTTTTGTTGAAGTTTTGCATAATAAGGTTGTTATTTTAGCCGACACGGCAGAAAGAGCCGAAGAGCTTGATTTATTGCGGGCAGAAGAAGCTCGAGCGCGAGCAGAAAAAATAAAACAAGAAACTACTCAAGATGATGTGGAAAATTTTGCCAATATTACGGCTCAATTAGAGAAAGAATTAGCCAGAACCAAGGCTGTGCGTAGATGGAAAAAAATAAAGAGATTAGATTAAGATAATATATAAAAAAACGGGGGAATAACCCCGTTTTTTTATTTTTTATAATATTTATTCAAAACTTGACAAGCCGTTTAAAAGTGATAAAATACCTATGAGATTTAGCACTCTCGTGTATAAAGTGCTAATTTATAAAAATAACAATTCCGGCTGGTATTTTTAAATAAAAATTATCAGCGGAAAGAAGAAATTTATATGATAAAACCTATCCATGACAATGTTTTAATTAAACCAATTATTGAAAATGAAACAACTAAATCCGGCATAGTTCTGCCAGATACTATTGATAAAGAAAAGCCGGAAAAGGGGGAAGTTGTGGCTGTTGGCGAAGGTAAATTCTTAGAAAACGGCCAGCGCGCTCCGATATCTGTCAAGGTCGGAGATAAAGTAATGTTTAAAAAATATTCACCGGACGAGGTTAAAGATGGGAAAGATGAGTATCTTATTATCAGCGAGAACGATATTATTGCAATAATAAATTAATTTTCAATTTTCAATTTACAATTTTCAAACAATTTTCAATGATTAAATTTTCAATTCAGAGTAAAGTTATTGAAAGTTGATAATTCGTAATTGATAATTCATAAAATTATGTCTAAACAAATTATTTTTGATGAAAAAGCAAGGGGGAGTTTAAAAAAAGGCGTTGATAAATTAGCCAATGCCGTAAAAGTTACCTTGGGTCCGCGAGGGCGCAATGTGGTTTTGGGCAAGAGCTATGGCTCTCCGCAAGTAACCAAGGACGGTGTAACCGTTGCCAAGGAAATTGAATTGGAAGACAAAATAGAAAATATCGGCGCAGAAATCGTAAAAGAAGTTGCCTCCAAAACTAATGAAGCGGCTGGCGATGGTACCACCACGGCTACGGTTTTA
>JBAZOD010000037.1:0-8935 GCA_041648955.1 Patescibacteria group bacterium | reverse complement strand
AGTCGAACATGAACATTTTATTTCCTATAATTTTTGCCTCCAAGCCACTGACGTTTTATGTTTTAATATTTTTGCCACAAGCGGTTCTCACCACATCCTCAAACAAAATAAAATCAGCTCCGAGGTGTCGGAACCGATTTTATTTTGCTCGGGGACAGGGATTCGAACCCCGATACTCAGGACCAGAACCTGATGTCCTACCATTAGACGATCCCCGAATAGATATTTGCCAAATTTTTATGTTATGCTATAATAAAATCAAATTATAATATTATCGTCCTTTCTTTAAGGCCTCCCCGCAGTACCATTTGGCCGTCGCCCTCACGGCCAAATTATCGTAGTCCGATTCCCGGCGCCAAGGGCTTGCTCTCCTCGCAAGCCCTTTTTTTATTTTACCACTCTACCCCCAAAAGTCTTAAGCAAATTATCTAACATATTCGGCTCTCCCCCGCCTGCCTCTTCTTTTTTTTCTTCCGGCTTTTCATCTTCTGTTTTCTCCTCAACTATCGTCTCCGTTGTTTCTTCCACTACTGGTGCCACTAAAGAACTAGCGTTTACTTCCAAATTTTCGTCAATTATCGTCTGAATCAGCAAAGGCCCGCCATAAATTTCGGAAAGAATTTTTTCTACCAAAACTTTTATCTGGGCGTTATTTATCCGATCTTTATGAAATTTATATTTAAAAGCTAGGCAAAGCTCTCTCCCTTTAATATCTATTGGCTGACAAACGCGCAGGATAAAAGATAGTGAATGGTTATAAGCCTTTATTCTTGTCAAAACTTCGTGCCATTTTTCCAATATTTCTTCTAAAGCGATTTCTCCACCCATTCCTTGCATGGCCGGAGATGCTGGCGTTGATGCTTCTTTTGATTCTTTAGCCGGCGGAAAATTTTGATTAACTTTTGGCGCAATTGGATTTATCGCATTTGCAATCGGCGCTATCCTTAGCGGACTGGCCGAACAAAGCTCGGCAATTGCTAGCTCTATTGGCAATTGAATAATAAAGCTGTCTTTTAGCTCGTTTTTTACTTTAACAAATTTTTCAATAAAAGCAACGGTTTGTTCCAAATTTAATTTTTGGCTTATTTCATTTATTTTTATTTCTAAAGTTTCTCCAAATTCAGCTCCCAAAAAGCCGGGATTGATTTTTTCCAGCATTATCTTCCTCAAAACTTCTATTAAATCAGAAATAAAGGCGGTTAAATTTACGCCATCATCTACCAATTTATTCACCAAGCCGATGGAATTAGCGCCGTCTTTTTTCTCTAAATAAGCGATTAAGTTTATAATTTCAACTAAATTACTTCTTGGAATAACTAAATCCGCCTCTTCCTGAGTGATTTCTTTTCCGCCGATAGAAACTATTTGCCCTAGCAGGCTTTCCGCATCGCGCATATAACCCTCTGATTTTCTGGCGATTGATTCCAAAATTTTATTATCTATTTTTATTCCTTCTTTAGTTACTATATAATTCAATTTTTTTACGACGTCAGCCGGACTAATTCTCCTAAAATCAAATCTCTGACAGCGGGAAATAATCGTTGCCGGCACTTTATGGATTTCCGTGGTACAAAGAATAAAAATAACTCTGGCTGGCGGTTCTTCTATAATTTTCAGTAAAGCATTAAAAGCGGAAATAGAAAGCATGTGAACTTCGTCAATGATAAAAATTTTGTATTTGCAGCGAGAAGGGGAAACGCGCGCAGAGGTAATTATATTTTCTCGGACATTATCTACGCCCGTGTGGGAAGCGGCGTCTATTTCTATAATATCTAAACTTCGGCCAGCTGTAATTTCTTGGCAGATTTCACATTTATCACAGGGTTCGCTTTCATTCTCTTTTCTATTTAAGCAATTAACCGCTTTTGCCATAACTCTTGCTAATGTAGTTTTGCCGACTGCTCGCGGTCCGCAAAATAGATAGGCATGCGCAATTCTCCCGGACTGAATTTCATTCTTCAAGGTAGTCTTGATGTGATTTTGACCGACAACTTCATCGAAATTCTGCGGTCGATATTTTCTATACAATGTTGCCATTTATTTAAACAATAAAACAAGGTTTTAAAAACCCCCTGTTACTTTTACATTTTAACATTAAATTGGAATAAATCAAGGATATAAAAAAGCCCCACTAAACCGTAGCTGAGGCTTTTGTCGTCTCGGAAAAAGAACGCTTTTAAATATCCTTTATATCCTGATCATCCCGTGTTATAACAAAGATCGCTTTTCCCTGTCTTTTAGCATAAGCCATCAGAAGATTAATTTCCAAAAGATCATCAGGACGATTGCACATAAATGCGACATTTTCAAGATTTCCGCAAATTCCGATTGCATAAATTCCGGAGAGTTTCAACTTTTGCCGTATCACTTCGCGAGCTTTCTTGTCTCGGAGCAATATCCTCCGAAGCTCAAGCCGTTCTTCATCGCCCATTGTGTGAAAGACATCAAAGTCAACATTCCAATCTTCTTTCGCCATATTTTCCTCCAATTTTTTAAAAAGCAAAAGATTCCATGTTTTGTAAAATATTACCAAAAATTAGAGATAAGTCAAGAATATAAAAAATCGTTGAGTGCTTGCGCAAACAACGGCATTAACAGGGGCGACACTGAACAAAAAAAACTTTGATAAGATATAAAATGATGCAGGCAGCTAGGAGAGTCACCGGCCCAAAAATTGAAAATTTCTTGGCGATACGTTTCTTTTTGGCCGGAGAAAAACTCATCCAAATCCAGCTGTGCTCATTAAAATATCTGGCTTCACGCCACCATTGTATAAAGAGCCAGACAATACTTACAAAAAAACCTACTTTCAGCAGATTTGAAAAAACTATCAAAAAAATGCCTGCTGGCTGTTCCGGTCCCATTTTTCACTCCCTTTCCGCGAACTAAAACAACGCTTTTTATTACCTTCCATCTTAGTCCTAAAAAATATATCCGTCAATAAAAAATCACGCCTTCTAAGAAAGCGCAATTTTATAAATAATTCTTAGTTTTTTTATCTACCCCCTGTTTCTGACAATATTTTCTACTGCTGCCCATTTGCTTTCGCCGGACTTAGGAATTAAAATAATTGTTTCATCTCCAGGGTTGCCCTTAAAATATGTGACGCTTGCTGGTAAAACGCGCCATTGTCTTCCTTCGGATCTGACTAAGAAATCACCACTACCTTCTTTTTCTAAATTTCCGACAATTCTCACTCTTTCTATCGGTCCGATTTGTTTATAAACAAATGTTCCCTTGGGAGTTATGGTTAATTTCAGAATATCACCTTCAACTAATTTTGATTTTGAAGCATAATTAGCCGGCACGCTGTATTGTTTGCCATCCGGACCAATCATATTTTCCCCGTCAAAAACTCCTTCTATTATTTTACCTTCTTGGTTATCATCTCCCAAATCTTCTTTACCCTCGAGACTTTCCCCTATCTGACTAATACCAATAGTATCATCCATTTCTGATGGCGCCAAAAAAGACAAAATTCCTATCAATTTATCGTTGTTTTCTTTTATATTCGCCAATAATTTTTTTGCAAGTATTATTTTCGATCGGCTGATCACTATATCTTTTTTTTCGTCACTGCTTTCTTCTTGAGATTTATTATAATTTTCTTCAAAATTGAATTCATCTTTATCTTTAATTTGCTGAGAAACATTCCTGCTTTCCTCTTCTTCCAAATGTTTATCTATATCCAAACCATCGCTCAAAATCCCCTCTTCTTCGGTTAAATCAAAATTTTTGTCTTGGTTTTTGTTTTCCATATTATTCAATTAATTTTTATATTTTTTAACCTTCTTTAGTGAACCGTTAATTCAAATATTTTGCTGATTTTAAATATACGGTGAAAATTATTCAAATGCTTCAAATATAAATTTGAAGCATTTGAATTGTAGTAGAAAGACTTAAATCCGCAGGAAACATTCGAATTAAAGGATTGACGCAGAATTAAACTCGCAATAAGCTGTTTCTAAGATATTTTACAAAATTTCCTTAATTTTGGCAAGAAAACCTAATCTGCGCACCAAATCTCACCTATATAAGCTAGTTGGGAAGAATCGGTTACAGTATACTTAGAAACAGTTATTACGCCACAGGTCGTGCTGCCATAAAAAGCAGTATAAGTGCTTATATTCGTAGTATTCCAAACGCTATTTGTTTTGGCGGCAGCTTGACTGTTTGTCCATATACCGAGCACATAAAGCATACCTTCTTTTGCTCCAGAATAAATATCATACCCCGCTCCTAATACCACCGTTTTTGTATGTGTTTGATAATTAAAATAAGAACATTCAGTATAAGCAATTGACCACGTGGAAGTTGTAAAAATACTAGTGCTAAGATTTGAACTCGCTATATTGTTAAAATTATGTTCTTGGCACCAACGATTAACACTGGTTGTGTAAATATTCATTTCTCCAACTAGCGGATTACTCCAATAATTTTGTTTTAAACAATCGCCTGCGCAAGTCCCGGAAGTCCAGCTTGTTCCACCATCATCGCAAGCCTCGCCAATTTCAGTAATACCATTACCGCAAGTGCGCTCTTGCACTGATTCCAATCGTTCTATTATGCTTCCATTCGGATTAGCTACGACGTTAGACGAATCAAAATCATTATTAGCGTCATTATTACCGAGAATATTTTGAGAAAAATCCTGGTCAGAAGAATTAGGACCAACGCTGGGCTCAATAAAGGCTGCATAAGCCCAAACCGTAACAATCGCAGTTAAAGTTAGAACAACGGTAGTAATAATACGCCAACCGATTTGCTTGGCCTGAGATTTAATTTTAATTTTTATGTCTTGTTCGTTCATCTTCGATCCGATAAATGCAAATAATTGAAATTATCTAAATTGTTTTGGCTCTTCTTTTTATTTCTGCCTCTATTATATTTCTATCTTGTCCATATTTGAGCCGTGATAATGATTTGATTCTTCCTGGCATATCTTCTCTTCGCGTTCCCGGCAGCGGCCATAAAGTTTTCATAGAAAAAGGACGGCTGGCAGCATTATCAATTAATAATTTAATATAAGCTGTATATTTATCAATATTTATCAAATCATACTGATTAAAAACCGGAGAAAATTCTTTTTCCATTGTTTCCGCGTCTTCTGAACCAACCTTAAACAAAGCCCAAGTTCCTACATTGCCAAAAACCGCGTCTTTTATTACCGTGTCTTTATTTTTTACCAATTGTCCCAAGTATTGATGGGCGATAATTAAATTCAAGCCATATTTTCTCGCTTCAGAGAGAATAGAACAAATTGAATCAGTTGTAAAATTTTGAAACTCGTCAATATAGAGATAAAAATCTTTTCGTTTCTCGGTCGGAATATCAGTGCGAGATAAGGCTGACATTAAAATTTTTCCAATTAAAATCATACCGAGCAAAAAGGCGTTCATCTCCCCCACTTGCCCCTTGGAAAGATCTATCAAAAGAATTTTTTGCCTATCCATTATATCGCGCAAGTTAAAAGAGCTTTTTTGCTGGCCGATTATTGGGCGCATGGTATCATTGGAAATGAATTGTGTTAATTTCGAGGTAATGTAAGGCACGACATTTGCCAAGGCCGCGTCGCCACCGGCTTTTTCCGCTTCCTGTTTCCAAAAATCAACTACGGTTTGATCAGCGCAATGCTCTAATTTTATTTTCCTAAAAGCTGGGTCAGAAAGAATTTTTGGCACCTCCATTAAAGTGGCGCCGGTTGCCGTATCACTCATGATAAGCAACAAGGCGTTTCTCATGTATTGCTCAAAAATTGGTCCGCCGGTTGATTTTAAATCATAAAGCTTATCAAATATTTTTATAAGCTCATTTATAACAAACGTCTTTTGCTCCGGATAGCGAGGGTCATATTCAATTAAATTTAAGCCTAAGGGACGCTCTAAATCAGCTGGAGAAAATAAAACAACATCTTCCGCTCTTTCCGGTGGTATTCTTTCAAGAATATCTTGAATTAAATCTCCATGAGGGTCAAGAACTCCAACCCCTTCGCCATTTATAATATCTTGGATGGCCATACTGGCTATAAACTGCGATTTTCCGGTGCCGGATTTACCAATAACATAAAGATGGCGGCGTCTATCTTCTCTTTTTATTTTCACTTCTTTTCTTACGCCCCGATAAAGATTTTCTCCCAAAATAATGCCTTCTTCTGGAATATTTGCCGGTACTGGCGCATACTTAGCGGTTAGCCAAAGAATGTTTGGGGTTTCAGTACGGCTTAGAGGAAAATGAAAAAGACTGGCTAACTCCTCTGTATTTAAAAGAAAACTTTGTTGTTCTTCAAAACGGCGATATATAAAATCTTCTATTGTTCGTTTTTGGTTGCCTTTTTTTATTTTATTTTTAAAATTGTTTCCGTATTCGTAATAATTATATTGACGAAAAGCGCTTGCAATATTATCAAGAAAAACAGAAGTTTTTCCTTTGTTTTGGGTGCTTACCACGATGCGCAAATTGACATCCAGCCCGGCACGAGAATTTTTTTCTTCTATTCCTTTTATCATTTCTCCTTCTAGAACAGAAAGTTTTTGCGGACCTGCACTTTTCTCCATCCCCGTTGGCGGTTTAGCTGATTGGACAAGATCTCCAAGCTTGCTGATAATTTTACTGGCGTTATTCAAGCGCAAAGCTTCAACCAAAGATTTTCCATTGGCAACTTCTCTTGCTACGGATGAGGCTCTTTTATGCCAGACCCCCTTAGCGCTTCTTACTATATATTGGATGGCTATTCCCTCGCCTGCATCTAGTTTTGACATTATATTGATAATTGAGTTCATTGGGTCGGTTTCTTGATTTTTGTAGGTTTTAATCGGAAAAATAAAACTGCGTTCGGTTTTTAAATGGCCGGCAATTATTTCTCCACGCGCAGAAAAAATATTATAATCATTAATTTCTTCAATCATCGCCTCCGGGTAATGGGCATGAATTTGTTGTTCTAGATAGCGCGCCATTTCTTTGGGCGCAGCAAAATAAAAACATATTCTTTTTTCCCAAGCTACAATTTCAAAAGAAAAATGATCATTTCTACCAATAAGCCACGGCAAAATTCCCCTTTGTGCTCTTAAGCCCCCGATGCTTGCAAAAATTGTTTCTCCTTTAGCAATTTCTTCATGCAGATGCTGAACATCAAATTCTTCATCTTTTTCTCCTGGTTTTTCTTTGGGCAAGCGCACCAAAAAAATGGCATGATCAAAATGCTTATTATTGTTCGCCCAAAATCTTAAAATTTTCAATGCTAAAAATAAGACAAAAAAAATCAAAATCGCCCAAAACAAAAAAGCAAGCCAGGGGCCAATTTCGAAATTTAAGCTAAACGGAGAAGGATATAAATTTTGTTCCGGGAAGCCATAGTCCATAAAAAATAAATTATTCCTTTAGCTTTAATATTTGATCCGCTTTAATTTTAGTTTCCTGTTCTAGAAAAAATTTATTTATGCCGGGAATAATAGACAGCCATTTTCTAATAAGAGTTATTATTTTCCCGATATTAGTTTTAGTTTTACCTAATAAGATATTTATTTCTCTGGTAGTTTTTTCTCCTTCTATTTTGAATTCTCTCTGCTTTTCGGGCGGTAAGCTTAAGTAAATATCTTCTAAGCCGTTTTGTAAAATTTTTTCAATTTCCTTTTGTTTTTCCTCCTGAAAACGCTGCTGATTACTTGCTTGGATCAGATCATCGGCTGGAATGTTTTTTGGCTTTTCTGGCGGCAAGCTTTTTTCTTCTTTTTGGGAAAAATTTTCTAAACCTCTTTCCGGTTCTATCGGCAAACTTTCCAAATTTATCTCTTTTTCTGGGCTTGGTTCAAAATTATTATTTCTTTCAGAAAAACCATCTTTTTCGCCAATTGACTTTAAGATAATTTTTCTAGCCCTTTCTAAATCCTGGCCATTTATTTTTTTCATTTCCCCGAGATTTCGATTGGGAGAATTTTTTGATTGTATATCGCTGTCAGCCATATGCTATATTCTATTTTTCGTAATTTAAAATCGCTTCCAAGACTTTCGAATCTTCTTTCAGCGGCTCCATATAAACAACTTGGGAGCGAACAATTTCAACAGTTCCGTCGGGTCCGTAAGCTTCTCCGCCCCTTTTTACCAAGCGCAAAGTATTATTATCTGTTGTTTTAGCTCCGCCTCCTTTTTGCTGGTCATAATCATAATAAACATTGCTCATTGTGATCGGATCGGCAGATGTGTTTTTTATTTGTCCATAAAATATTTCTTCACTGGCCAATTTCACCGCATACCAGCTGGCATTTTTTCCTGAATTTTCTTGGAAAATATGCCCCCGCAAAAAGAAAAAATAAATCAAAGAAAAAAATAATATAATTACCAAAAAAAACAAAACCTTCCTGAAAAGAGGCCAATTATCCTTTCTGGGCTTGGGCTGGCTTATTTTTTGAAGTTCGCTTCTTTCACTGTATAAATTATCTATTTCCCCTTCTCTTTCCGATCTGGTTTTTCCTTTCAAATTTACTGTTTTCTGAAAACCGCTAGACATAAATTTTAAATAAAAATAAAAAATTATTCTTCAGAAGGAATTTCCGACGCTTGTTCTTCTGACGTTTGCTCTTCCACAACAGGTGCTTCTTCATTAGAAATAATCGTTTTTTCTTCATCAGCAGGGACGATTTCATCTGGAGAATCAACTATTTCTACGTTTTCAGGTTCTGAATTCACCGGTTCTGAGCCGACATCTCCGGCATCTTCCGCATCAACAACTTGTTCGCTGTCGCAAGCGTCTCCAACGCCATTATTATTACTATCTTCTTGGTCTGAGTTGGCAATCATTGGACAATTATCACTAGCGCCAAAAATATTATCAGAATCTGGATCATTTTCTTCAACGTAATTTTGATAAACTTGAGTTAAGTTATCAACACTGGGAACGCCGGCGTCAGTTTCTCCACCTCGCAACTGACGTAAAGATTCT
>JBAZOD010000036.1:0-9175 GCA_041648955.1 Patescibacteria group bacterium | reverse complement strand
AATCAGGAGAAATTTTTTATAAATTTGATTTTTTTTCGTCCCTTGCTATAATAAAATCAAGGAGTTGTTTGTGATTCGCTCTTTTTTTAAAATTCACATTTAATCGCGCGAGAAGGGGGGTGAAGAAGGTGAAAGTTTCTGATTTCCTCAAGGAAATGAAGGAGAGCTTTTTCAAAAAGCTTGACGAAAGCTATCTTGATGAAGCCGGAAGGAAATTGGTAAAAAGAGCTACTTGCTTTGCTATTGTGGCTCACCATGGACAAAATCGCGTTTCGGGCGAACCGTTTATTCGTCATTCGATAGCGGTCGCAGAGTTGCTTCTGGAAATAGGTCGGAGCGCTGAGGAAATCGCCGCCGGTACTTTGCACGATGTGGTGGAGGATACTCAAATTATCATCGCCGAGATTGAGAAAGAGTTTGGCGCGAAGATTGCTTTTTTTGTTGACGGCATGACCAAAGTTTTTAAGGACGAAGACATTAAAGAGATCGAGAGAATTTTTGGCCCGCAGGTGGCTTTTGCCGTCAGGGAATCAATCGACGTTGCAGCCGGCAAAACCCTGCCTTTGGTAGAGGCCGATGCCATTTATCGAGCCAAGTTGTTCACGATGGTTCAGGAAGATCATCTCCTGGTATTTATTCGTTTAGCGGACAGGCTTCATAACATGAGAACGCTTGAATTCCTGTCTGTATGGAAACAGAAAAGTGTGGCTAAAGAAACATTAGAATTTCATCTTCCTTTGGCCAACTTATTTCTTTCCTCGGAAGAATTAAGGCTGATAAAACCTTGGCTGAAAGAGCTTGTTTCTCTCTCCCATAAATACCTTCAGCCTAATAGTCAGACGTCAAGAGCCCAAAGGAGCACTTCGCCATGTTTGTCCGCGATTTAAATGTATTATAATGACCCTTGAATGAAAAATATTCGGGGTCATTTTATTTTATTGAGAAGATGCGGTTATTAACATTTTTACTATTTTATGTTGTTTTGGTTGATTATTATAAATGAATCTTGACTTAATACTTCTCTTTTCTTCGGGAAAGAGGGGGTTTTTATGCAAAAATCCCCCAAATCCCCTTTATCAAGGGGGAACGCCACGATCCCTTGACATATTTTGGGAGTATGTTATTATATGAATAATCAAATAAGACCAGAGACAGCAGGCAAAGAATAAGACCTGCCGAGGTAAAATAAACTATTTTTAGTTTTCTTTATGTCTGTGGCCAAACACAGATTTTTTTATTTCTTAATTATTTAAAATATAATTTAAAAAATATGCCAAAAACAAAATTACAAAAACAGGAGATTTTAAGAGATTTGGCGGAAAAGGTTAAAAAAGCTAAATCCGTTGTTTTCGCTAATTTTAACACCCTAGGAGTGAAAGAAAATGAAGATTTAAGAAACAAACTACGGGAAGAAAACAGCGAATATTTTGTGGCGAAAAAAACTTTGTTGGATTTAGCCTTTAAAGACAGCCAGATAGAGGATTTGAAAATTAGAGATTTTGAAGGAAAAGTGGCGGCCATCTTCGGCTATGAAGATGAAGTGGCTCCTGCCAGAATAATCGGAAAATTCAAAAAAAGCGCTCCGGATAAAATTAATTTTGTCGGCGGTGTTTTGGAAAATAAATTCATCTCTTCGGAGACAGTCGCGACTTTAGCGGAACTTCCAGGGAAACAAGAACTTTATGCAAAAGTGGTTGGTTCTTTGCAGGCCCCGATTTCTGGTTTTGTCCATGTCTTGTCGGGAAATTTGCGCAGCCTGGTCTGTGTTTTAAATGCTATCAAAGATAAAAAATAATTTAATTAAATAATAAATTAATAAAAATAAATTTATGCCAGAAGAAACAAACGAAGAAAAAAAGGACGTTGTCGTCCCGGAAAAATTTAAATCTCTTGTTGGAGAGATTGAAAAAATGTCTGTTTTGGATTTAGCCGAATTGGTTAAAATCTTAGAAGACAAATTTGGAGTTTCTGCTGCCGCTCCGGCCATGATGATGGCTGGTCCAGCCGCTGCCGGCGCTCCGGTCGAAGAAAAAACCAGCTTTGATGTTGAATTAACTGAAGCTGGCGGAAACAAGATTGCTGTTATTAAAGCAGTTCGCGTTGTAACCGATATGGGTTTGAAGGATGCCAAAGACCTAGTTGATGGCGCTCCTAAAATGGTGAAAGAAGGCGTTAAGAAAGAAGACGCTGAAGCCATAAAGAAAACCCTAGAAGAAGCTGGCGCTAAAGTCACATTAAAATAAAAAATCAAAAATAAAATATAAAAAAGACGAGATTTATTCCCGTCTTTTTTTGTTGTGTTTTTTGATATTATTTTAAGTTTTCTAGAAATTTATGTTTTATTTCTTCTCCGCATATTTTACTTATTTCACTGACGATGGCGTCTTGGCAAAAAAATTTATGTTTAGGCACGGTTATAAAAGGTTTTATGTTTCCCTGGTAATTATTAGCATACTTTTCGGGAGGCCTGAATTTAAAATGTTTGCCCCTTCTTTTGCTAGCGTTTGTAAATCCTATTTTTAACAATGCCTTGATACATTGTTTTTGTGTGAAGTCGTATCCCATACACTCTATGCATATTGCTTTTCGGCCTGTTTTAAACGAACCGTACCTTGACCGTCTAAATTTAGGACGTCAAATACATAATCAGAGTCAAGCTTTGATACATTAAAATATTCTAAAACGGCATCGTTCATCATTTCTAACAGTTCTTCGGGGTTATTAGCATTGGTGACTAACCCAGGTAAACTCTTAGAAGTAGCGATTATTCCATGTTTATTTAATTGAATTTTCCAGTCGATTTTGTCGGGAATATTATATTCCCTTTTTATATAATTAGGGTTTTTTTGCGGGAAAAATAGTCTAAATAGATTCATATTGTTGTTTTTATTTAACTATTAAGATTATAGCATATAATCATAAAATTTCTCAATAGTCAAGCAAGGAGATTGGTGGGCATATCTATTTCTTAAAATGGGTGGCGTCGACGATGTAGACTTTTGTTCCGTTTAATAGATATATTTTTTTCGTTTTTTCGTCTATAGAAAAATCTTTCAAATCATCCAAATTAACAAATTGATATTGGCTTAAAAATTTCCCGGTTTTATCAAATATCGCCAAACGTTTGTTGGCTGGCTCTAAGATATAAATAAATTCCAAATCTTGAGAAACAACTATTTTTTTAGGAGAGGTTAGAGGAGGGTCTATCACGTCCAGATTGAAATCTTGCTTTTCTCCTTTTAGATATTTTAAGACTTGTCCGTTTGCTTCCAAAACATAAATCTGTCCGTCAATAGATAAGCTCACGGGATAGGAAAAGTTTTTTGCAGCCACTGTCCATTTTTCTCGGCCGCTAAAACCGCTTTCGCTTTTTGTGTAGCGGTAAATTTGACTGTCCTTTTTGGAAATAAAATAATACTTATTATTATAGTTTCCAGTAGCAGCAATATTTTGCGCTCCTTCAGGCAAGTTTATAGAAAGGCTGGAAAGCTTATTGGCGTCAACATTAAGGTCTATAATTGAACTGTCGTTCAGATAGAAGACATTTTTACTATTGTCGGAAAAGGGGAGCTCTAAATAGTTTATCGGCTGGCTGAGATCAGTGATAGCTGTAACCGAATTATCTTCGAGATTAAGGGTGTAAATTGTTTTTTGCCCGCTGTCGCCGGAGAAAATCTTGTTGTTTATTAATTCTATATTAGAGATATTTGCCTGGTTGTTGAGATTGGAAAAATCAGCCAGTTCGCTGGCGTTATCTATTTTTACAACATGCCCGATAACTTCCATCTGTTCGCTATATTTCATCATTATTTTTGTGTAATAATCTTTTTCCGCCTGAGTATCCTGGGGGAGCTGCTCCAGCAAGCCTTTCAGCTCATCAAGTATTTTTTTTGCTCCTTCTTCATTGCTGTAAAGAAGATTGGCGTCAATTTGGTTCTGCTTCTGCTCCACGACTTTTTTCAATTCATTCAAAGCCGCTTCTCCTGCAATTTTTTTATTTTTTAAGTCAGTATAGATAATATTGGTTGCCAGTAAAAAAAGACAAACACAGGCGACAGAAAGGATAATTTTATTTCGCTTGTTGAGGTTTTTAAACCAAAACCAGGCATCTTTGATTTTTTTTGAAGTTTGTTGCTGGCTGTCCCGTATTTTCTTTTTAGTTCTGCCGGCCAATTCTCTCGCTTGTTGTTTGTTGGTGCAGACTTTGAATATGTATAAAAGGAGATTGAAAATATTGGCGAAAATATCCCGCAGAAATAAAAAAATTCTTTTGCCGGCCGCCCAAGTCTGTTTTTTCTTGAAAAATATTTTGTCTTTAATGAAAATATTTTTATTATATCCAATTGCGGGCGAGGTTTTTATTTTTCCAAAACCGGCCGCGACAAATCCCGAGATTTTTTTGAAATTTATAATGCCAGAAGGGGTTAGAAGTTTTTCCGTTTTTTCTTCAGTAGAGTTTAATTGACTGATGGAGTTTTGAGCGGAGACTTCAGCAACTTCTTCTCGCGCCTCTGCGCCAAGAGGTTTTTGGCCGGCGGTATTTTTTATTAATATCCCCAAAAAAGAAACATAAGCGTTGATATTGCCGAGAATATTTTTTATTTGTTCCATTGCGCCAGTCGGGGAGAGTTTAGTAATAATTTCTGTTAATTGTTTGTTGGAAAGATATTCAGGCAGGGTTTCATTGGCGATAAACAAATATCCGCCGTTTGGAATAGAACCGCTGATAACATTGGAAAATACTTTAGTGGCGATAGCTGCTTTGACTTGAGGCCTTTTTTCCTTATCTTCATTTTTTTGATTGCTTGGGGCAATGTGGGGATACTTGCTATTTTGTCCAATATCAGCAACTCGGTATTTTATTTCTGCAATTTCTTGGTTCACGTTTCTTCCTTGTCGAAGGTCATTTTTCATTTCTTCCCGATGTCGGTAGAAAAGTAAAGTGCGATTTTTCCCGATATTGGAAAAATGAAGTTCGTTCTCGTAGATTATCCCGACAGTTATACTAAAAGCCGAAGGATTAATTTTTATTTTTTCTCTTTCTAAAAAATCAGCCAGCTCTTTGTTGGTTTTAGCCAGGGCTGCTTCAAAAATATGCTCTACTTTAAGGGCACTTATTCTTTCTCGCAGGATTATTTTTTCATTTTGGTAATAATTGTGATTTAGGGTATTAACAAGAAAATTTATAATTTTTAAGGCTTCGCTTTTTTTTGAGTTTATTTCAATCAAAGCGAACAATTTTCCGGCCAAGGCTTCTTTATTGGAATCTGGCTGGGCAATAAAAATATCGCTGGCTGGACTAGCCGATTGGGCGGAATTTAACATTAGAGAAGCTATCTTGTAATACATAAAAATTTAATAGGCAATAATTTAATAACCAAATCTCAACAATCAAAATATTTTGTTGTTGATTATTGTTTTTTAATTATTCTAGGCTGAAGGTAATTGACTTATGCCTTTTTATATTATACTATAAAATCATCAATTAAGTAAACTAATATAGCTTTTATAATATGCTAGAGAAATTATTCGGTTCCAATACTCGAGTTAAAATTTTGAAGCTATTTCTTCTCCATCCGGAAGAAAGGTATTATATTAGGCAATTGGCCAGAGATTTAAAATCGCAGGTCAATTCAATCCGGCGCGAACTTGATAACCTGGAAAATTTCGGCTTGTTGATCTCAAATTTAAGCGCCGAGGTTGACAATTCCGCCATCGAAGAAGCAGAAGCAAAAAAAAATTTAGAGAAATTATTCAGAGGAGAAATAGTTGTTTCTTCCCCCAAAGCCGTGGATTCTGTCTCTCCCAGCGGCGGTGAAAAGAAATATTATCAGGCAAACAAAAATTTTGTTTTGTTTGAAGAAATAAAAGCTTTGATCTTGAAATCGCAAGTTTTGTATGAAAAGGATTTTATAAAAAAGTTGAATAAAATCGGGACGCCGAAATTATTTATTTTGACAGGAATTTTTGTCAATCGTCCTAGTTTGCCGGTTGATATGCTGATTGTCGGTAAAGTCAATAAGTCCCGGCTCATAAAAGTGGTAAAGGACTTGGGGAAAGAAATGAATCGAGAAATCAATTTTACCTTGATGGATGTGAAGGAATTCAAATACCGCAAAGATATAACTGATATTTTTCTTTATAGCATTTTGGATGGAGATAAAGTGATCGTGGTCGACGAATTCGGCATAAGCTAAATATCTAATTTTGAATATATAATAAATTCCGCTGTTTTTACAGCGGTTTTTTTGTTAATTTTATAAATATAGATTTTTATTGAGAAATACAATGTTTATGTTTTTATTATTTTTTTGTCTTGACAAAAATCAAAAAATTTGTCAAGATAAGACATTAAAATTATTGTGTTCTTTCCCAAGTGAATAAACCATGAAAGTGAGGATAAAAAGATGAAAAATTCGGTTATGTTCTTGACAGCGGTTCTGTTTTTGTCGGTTTCCGCTGGTTATGTCCAGGCTCAGTCCGGCCTTAATCTGGAAGTTTTTGATGTGATGGGCGGTGGAAACTATTATCAAGAAACAGAAAGGGACAACGAGGCCAGCGGCTATTATACTTGGCTCAAGTCTCGGTATCGTCCCTTTTGGCTGGTTGGGCGGGAAACAGAAATCGGTTTCGGTATTTTCGCTCAAGGAGAACATCCTTTTGGTTTCTCCGGCGGAGCCGATTACAAAAATTTGCAAGTTAGCGGCGGTCTCAATGTCTTCTTGAAAAAACCCGGCTGGCTTGTTGATTTGGACGTAGGAATGGGGCGGTTGCTTTGGGCAAAGGTGAATAACGGCCTATATGAGAGTGAGCAGAAAGAAAATCTGACTCTCGCTTCCGCTTATTCTAGCTTTGATGGCCGGCGGGTGGAAGGAAATTCTTTTCTGCCCAAAACCGCTCTCAGCTTTTCTATTCTAATTCCCTCCAACGAATCTTCGGAAAGGGAATACGGAGGCCATCCGCTTTCCGCCGCGATTTATGATAATCAACGGTGGGAAGCTTCGCTTTTGCAGGAAATTTTTGATTTCCGTAAAAGCGGCTGGAGGCTGACTCCAGGGCTAGGAATAAGTTATGGCCGAGAAAGCGACCCGCAGAAAAATTTTTATAAAGTGGGTCCGAGTTTTTCTTTCTATCGCAATCAGAATCTTTTTCGTTTGTCGGTAAATTATCAAGAACAGCTGTCGGGGGATAAAGACCGGTGGCATGCGAAGGTATTTTACTGGCGGCATTTAGAGTAAAAGGAGGGGAGCTGTGAAAGTAATTAATCAGATTGAAATCGGCTTGATATTTCTGCTTCTGGCAGGCTGCGCCAAGGTGATTGAGATGCCGCCCGGGAAAAAAATTCCGGCGGATTTTCTCAAGTCGGACGCCGTCCTTTATTTCAACAGTTTTGAGAAATCACCGCTTGATTATTATGAAGAGCGGAGTATTTTTCAGGACTGGGGGGACAGCGTTTATGTTGAGGACGGCGTTGCTCAAGGCCGGACAATGATTGTTAAGGACGAAGAAAAAATCCGCGGTAGGGTTTTGAGCGTCCTTTATCCGGCAGGAGCTTTCGGTCCCAAGGAAAGCGGCGCTCAATGGATTCTGAAACTGGGTCAACCGTTGGAGGAGCTTTATTGCTCCTATTGGGTGAAGTTTTCTCCCGGATTTGATTTCGTCAAAGGCGGTAAATTGCCGGGGTTAGCCGGCGGCCAAGCTAATACAGGCGGGAAGAAACCCAATGGCGAAGATGGCTGGAGCGCTCGGGTGATGTGGCAGAAAGACGGAAATATCCGCCAATATGTTTATCATGTTGACCAAGGTGATTCTTTTTACGGCGATGGTCGGCCTTGGCGCGAGGAAAACGGAAAAAACTGTTCCTTTCTCCCGGGTCGATGGTATCATATCGAAATTTATGTGAAGATGAATTCTCTCGGCCAAAGCAACGGCATCATTGTCTGCTGGCTCGATGGTCGGCTGGTGATGGACGAAGAGAATTTTAAATTTCGGAATGTCGCCACGATCGGCATCGACGTTTTCTACTTCTCTACTTTTTTCGGAGGGGGGAACGAAACTTGGGCCGCGGCTAAGAGGGAATATGTGTATTTCGACAATTTCGTTATTTCCCGAATCCCGGTTCATGGTTTGATAAGAATAAACAATAAGTAAAAAAATAAGAGGCAGGCGAATAATCGCTTGCCTCTTTTTCTTTATATTATCATAATTATAGTAAAGGAGATGAAAATTTAAGCATATCTTGACAGATTCTAAAAGAAATGCTACAATATTTCATTAAGTTTAAATAGCCAATTTGGCAGCAAAAACTATGGAATCTAGTAAATTTTGGAGTTTAATAAGGGGGAAAAAATGGACAATACTGTCTGTGGCTTTTTTGTTTTTCTTCTTATCTTTAGCTATTACTTTTATTTCTCCCCTGGAATATCGCGCTACCACTAAATTATTGATAACGCAAAATGATAATTCTGGAGATGCTTATACTCTTTCCCGCTCTAATCAATTTTTGAGTTCTGTTTTGTCTGAAGTCGTTTATTCCAGTTCATTTTTTGATCAGGTTCTTAAGGCTGGTTTCAATATTGACCAAACAATATTTTCTTCTGACCAGAATAAGAATATGAAAAAATGGCGCCATATGGTTTCAGCCAGATCAATCGGCGACACTGGCATGATTGTAATCGATACTTATAACAAAGATAAATATCAGGTAAGTCAAGTTAATCAGGCAGTCGCTTATATTCTTCAGACAAAAAATAGCCTCTACCATGGTTTGGGTGATAAAGTTTCTGTAAAAGTCATTGATAAAACAAGCGTCTCTGATTGGCCGGTTAAGCCAAATATTATTTTGAATGCCATTTTGGGAGTTATTTTTGGTTTGATTATCGGTTTTTGTTTCGCTTATTTGTATCCGGAAAAAAAATTTATAACAAAAAAAGATAAAAAATTAGCATCTTGTGTTGAGGAAAATTATAAATACACAAAGCCAGCCGGTGATTTTTTGGTACAAAGCAATTTTCCTTGGGAATCAAAAAAAGATTTTTCGGAAATGGAGTCGGAAATAAAAGAGAAAGAACCGGAGATAATAATGAATAAAGAAGAAGAGAAAGAAGGAGAATTTTTTGTCGGCGATATTAATAATTTGCTCTAATGGCTATGGAAAGAAAAAATAAAATAACTA
>JBAZOD010000035.1:0-9833 GCA_041648955.1 Patescibacteria group bacterium | reverse complement strand
ATTGTGGGCCGACAAAAATAAAATCGCTATGATCAGGAAGGCGAACAGAAAGGATTGCCGAAAAGCGGTTTTGACCGAAAAAGAAACCATCTCCCGCTTCAAGCCGACAAATCTTATTAAAAATCCGACAATCGCTGCTGTGCCAGACAAAGACAAAAATAAAGAGATATAAAAAAGCCCAAATCCGAGCCAATTGGTAATCGTCGGATCGACTATCCGCAAAATAAAGATAAAAGCCGCCCAGCAAATTGCGGTGGTTATCGCCATGATAGATAAATAAGCCCTTAAAGTCATCTCTTTCAAAAATAAAAAAATCTTTATATTACCTCTATATATTACACAATCCGAGCCCTTTCTTCAAGTAATATATTTAATCTTATTTAAGGCGTCCGAGCCTAATTTTTCGTTTATTTTACTGATGATTTTTCCCTCTTCTTTCTGAAGTTTTTCCGTAATCCCGTCCGACAAAGAAGCAACAACCAGGGATTTATTCCTCGCATACATTGTTTTGACTTTATCCGCTTCTTCCGGAGCCAAAATTCCATCTATTATTTCTTTATATTTTTCCATAACCAGCGATTCTTCTACTTGCTGATTGATGCCGACTCTTTTGATTGATCCGGAAAGGAGCGATTGCAAATTATGAAACATAATTTTATCTTTTTTTATTTCATCTGCTCTTTTAGTTTTTCCAAAGCTTCCTGCCAAGACGCGAGCTTTTCTTTTTCTTTCTTCACGATTTCTTTCGGCGCTTTGGACACGAATTCTTTATTTTTCAATTTATTTTCCGTTGCCGAAATCACCTTTTCCAAATTGGCTATTTCTTTTTTAATTCTTTCTTTTTCCTTTTCCTTATCAACCGCGCCAATCAGATAAATTTCTATATCGCCCACGACTGCGTATATAGCACCGGCAATTTTCTCACCTTTAACTTTAATTTCCAATTCACTTATGCCCGTCTTTAGTCCTCTTATCATAATTTCATGATCTTTAATTAACTTTTTATACTCCTCAATTTTAGAATAAACTACCGTTTTAATTTTTTTAGCTGGTTCAACTTTGTTTTCACTTCTAGCATTACGTATTGCGGTGATAATTTTTTGAATAAGTAACATTTCGGGATAAAAATCACCGTTATTAGTTTTCGCCAATATTTCCTTGTAACCATCTAACTCTGGATATTTTTCAATCAACAATAATTTTTTATTTTCCATCTCTTGCCATATTGTTTCTGTTACAAACGGCATAAATGGATGCCAAAGTTTTAATAAATCATTTAAAATTACCGACAATATTTGTCCCTTTGAAGAATTCTTTTCAAATTTACACACTTCTAAATACCAATCAGCTAGATCCCCCCAAGTAAATTCCCTTAGTCTTTCTCCTGCTTGAGAAAAACGATAATTTTCTAAATCATCCCTGGTCGCCATTATCAAATTTCTCATCTGAAACAAAATCCACTTATCGAACAAAGTTAAATCTTTAAAATCAAACTTATAATTCGTAATTCGTAATTCGTAATTCGTAATTATATAACGCGAGATATTCCAAAGTTTATTCGCGAAATTTCTGTAGCCGGCGATTTTTTCTTCAAAAATTCTAGTATCGTTGCCTGGAGTATTTCCGATAAGTAAAGCCAGACGGACTGCATCTGTTCCGAATTTATCTATAACTTCAATCGGATCAATGCCGTTGCCTTTTGATTTGCTCATTTTTTTGCCATGCTCGTCCAGAACCATTCCGTGCAGATAGACATTTTCAAAAGGAATTTCTCCCAAAGCAAACTCTGACATCATCACCATCCTGGAAACCCAAAGAGTAAGAATCTCATAGCCTGTTTCCAAAACTTGAGTGGGGTGATAATCCGCTAAGTCGCCGGCTTTCTTTCCTTTCTGAAAATTATCAGGCCAGCCTAAAGTAGAAAAAGTCCACATACCGGAAGAAAACCAGGTATCCAAAGTATCGGGGTCTTGATACCACCCAATACCTTCTGGCGCCTTCTCACCAACATAAATTTCTTTTTCCTTATACCAAACAGGTATCTCGTGCCCAAACCAAATCTGACGGCTGATGCACCAATCGTGTAAATTTTCCATCCAGTCTAAATATTTTTTTGTAAATCTTTCCGGAATGAATTTTATTTTTCCTTTTTTGGCCGCCTCAATCGCCTTTTCTTTTAGAGATTTGTTATTAAGCCTTTTTATCTTTTTATCTACAGCTATGAACCACTGCTTGGAAGGCAGAGGTTCAATCGCCGTCCCACAGCGATAGCAAACAGAGAGATTGTTCTCTATTTCTTCTTCTTTTTCTAAGAGTCCGTTTTCTTCTAATTTTTTCACGACCATTTTTCTCGCCGTCAAAACATCTTTGCCCGAATATTCTCCAAAGCCGTCATGAATTTTCCCGTCTTCGTTTATAACTTTTATCACAGGCAATTTATTTTTTTCCGCCATTTGCCAATCCACCATGGAGTGCGCCGGAGTGACTCCTAGGGCGCCGGTGCCGAATTTCATATCCACATTCCTATCCGCGATTATTTTTATTTTTAACGGAATGCCGGCAAAATTAATTTCAAAAATTTTTCCAACATATTTTTTATAACGGTCATCTTTCGGATTTACGGCCACCGCTGTGTCCCCCAGTTTGGTTTCCGGACGAGTGGTGGCGATAGTAATAGGAAAATCGGAACTATATTTAAAAGTATATAATTTCGCTTTTTGTTCTTTATATTCAACTTCATCATCGGCCAAAGTGGAATGGCAGCGCGGACACCAATTAACGATTCTCTCGCCCTGATAAATTACCCCCTCCTTATACATATCAACAAACATTTTTCTCACCGCCGCTTTTCTCGGCTCATCCAAAGTGAAAGCCTGTCTGGACCAATCTAGAGAAGCGCCCATTTTTCTGGTTTGCTTTAAAATTGTCGCCTGAGTAACACCAACGAAATCCCAAACTTTTTTCAAAAATTTTTCCTTGCCTAAGTCGTGGCGGGTTTTCCCCTCTTCTTTCAAAATTTTTCTTTCCACCACATTTTGCGTGGCGATGGCGGCATGGTCGGTTCCAGGAACCCAAAGAGCCCGATCGCCCTTCATCCGATGATAGCGGATAAGCAAATCTTCAATCGCGAGCATTGAGCTATGCCCCAGGTGCAGTTTATCAGTAATATTTGGAGGCGGTAAAACTATGGTAAAAGCCTTGGCATTTTTGGCGCAAACGCCGTCGCGAACGCAAATATCCGGATTGAAATATCCGGATTTTTCCCACATTTCATAGATTTTATCTTCAAAATCCTGCGGGTTATATGATTTTGGCAATTCCTTATTTACCCCGTTAGAAATTTTAATATTTTTTTCTTCCATAATAATATACTAATTTATTTTCAATCTTTTCCGCTAAGATGAATTAATTTTGGTTGATATTTTTACCCGTTTATTTACATATTTCTAACGGGGTTCATACTAAGAAGATTACCAAAATTAGCTTATTTTGGCAAGAAAAAAGTAAAATTTACGCCCTTGACACTATCAAAAAATTGCTATATATTAAAATACTGGTTAAAATTACCAGTGAAAGAAACCCAGATTTAAAATATGCTCAATCAAGAACAACAAATTTTCGAACAAATAAAAAAAGCGAACAACATTTTGATCACTTTTTCTCGCACTTGGAACGGCGATTCAGTGGCCAGCGCTCTGGCCTTATTTTTGTTTTTAAAAAAATTGGATAAAAATGTAGAAATTGCGGCGGAAAAATATGAAGCTAACGAAACAATAAGCCCGGAGCCAAAAAATCTATTTTCTTTCCTGCCGTCTTTTTCGGAAATAAAAAACGGGCTGGAAAATCTCCGCAAATTTATAATCTCGCTTGATATCACCAATGCCAAGGTAAATCAAATAAAATATAAATTGGAAAAAAATAGCCTCAATTTTATAATTTCCCCGAAAGAGGGATTCTTTACTGAAGATGATATTACTTCTTCTACGGAGGGCTTTAAATATGATCTCATCATTACGCTTGATTCTCCTGACATGGAATCGCTTGGAAAAATTTATGATAATGATACTGAGTTTTTTTATAAAACTCCGATAATAAATATTGACCATCATAGCGACAACGAAGAGTTTGGGCAAATAAACCTCGTGGAGCTTAATGCCGTTTCCACTTCGGAAATTTTATTTTCTCTCTTTGACAGTTATTCCCGCGAAATGATTGATGAAGATATTGCCACCTGCTTGCTTACCGGAATAATCTACAAAACAAAAAGCTTCAAAACCTCAAATATTACTCCTAATACTTTAATGTCCACTTCTCAATTGATCTCCATGGGAGCAAAAAGAGAAGAGATCGTTAATCGTCTTTATCGCTCCCGCAGTTTAAATGTTTTAAAATTGTGGGGCCGAGTTCTTGCCCGCCTTTCCGGGACTTTGGACAACAAATTAGTCTGGTCAACTTTATCTCATATTGATTTTATAAAAACTGAAACAAACAAAGACGACCTGAATGATGTTATAGACGAATTGATTGTTAATATTCCGGCAGCAAAAATAGTCGTCATCATCTATGAAAAAATCTCTCCTGGCGAAGGCCGAAAAGAAGGCGATGATTTTAATTACCCCTCCACCGGCTTAGTCGTCTATTCATCAAAAAATATTGATTCTTCAGAATTGATAAAGGAATATAATCCAATCGGAGACAGAAGATTGGCGCAGGCTGAAATAAAAAAACCGCTGGCAGCTGCCGAAAAAGAAATAATAGAAATTATCCAAAAAAAATTAGAAAAACTTCCTCTATAAAAACCTGCTTTTTTCTTGCCAGAAGATAGATAAAATGATAGATTTTAAATAGCAGTTTTTTTATTTTAGGGTATATAGCTCAGTTGGTTAGAGCACCGCTCTTATAAAGCGGGGGTCGATGGTTCAAGTCCATCTATACCCACAGATGGGCTTATAGCTCAGTTGGCCCGCCTCGCCGAGCTGAAGCTCGGCTTCAGCGAGGCGGGTTAGAGCACCGAATATTATGTGGGTAGTATATATAATATATAGTAAACATAAAAACAAAACATATACCGGCAGTACCAATAATTTTAAACGCAGATTTACACAACATAATAAAGGCGAAGTTGAGGCAACAAAATTATATAAACCGTGGATTCCTATATACTTAGAATTTTACCCCAACGAAAAATCAGCAAGAAATAGAGAAAAAGAACTAAAAACTTCTCCTGGAAGAAGATATTTAAAAAAAGTCATAAACAACATCATAAATGAATGGGCTTATAGCTCAGTTGGTTAGAGCGTCACGTTGACATCGTGAAGGTCAGAGGTCCGAGTCCTCTTAAGCCCACCCTTAGTAAACTCTAAACATAATCCCCTTGCTTAAATCTGATAATAATTTTATAATAGACGCATAACTGCAGATGATCTATTATTTTATTATTTAATATTCTTGCCTGCCGGCGGGGCGGGTTGTTTTAAAAATATGAGTAATTTTTTCAAAAAATTGGCTGGCTTTGATAGTAAAAATCCGGAAGAGGATTTTGAAAAAGAATTAGAGATAAGAAACGAAGATAGCGAGAATGATTGGATGGAAGACGGATATGAAGAAGGACAGCTGTCAATTGATGTTTTTCAGACTCCAAAATCAATCGTAGTAAAATCTACAATTGCCGGAGTAAAGCCCGAAGATATAGATATCTCTATAAATAATGATATGCTCACGATCAGGGGGAAAAGAGAAGAGAAAGAATCAATAGAAGACGAAAATTATCTATATCGCGAATGTTATTGGGGATCTTTTTCCCGTTCAATCATTCTCCCCGTAGAAGTAAAGGCGGAAGAAATAGAGGCAATTTTGGAAAACGGCGTCTTGACGGTCATCCTGCCTAAATCAAAAGCCGAAAAACAAATTTCTATAAAAATAAAAGAGAAATAAAATTTTATACTGGCGGGATAAAAGTTAAAAAGATGAAACAACAATTAACAATCGACAGATTTGAAGGCGAAAAAGCTGTTTTGAAAACCGAAAACGGAGAAACCATAATTTGGCCGAAAGAAAATCTTCCGGCTGACGCTAAAGAAGGAGCTGTTTTATTTTTTCAAATTTCCGACAGCGAAGAAATTGAAAAAGAAAAAAAGGACCAAGCTAAAAATATTTTAAATGAACTGCTGAATATAGAAAAAAATTGATAGCCAGGAATTATGCTCTTAAACGATAACCCGAAAAAAAAGAAAATATTAAAATGGCTGCTTATTTCCGTAGCTGTTTTTTTTGTCTTGTCAGCTACGGGAGCCGGCGCTTCTTGGAGCTTTCAAA
The DNA here is from genome assembly GCA_041648955.1 of Patescibacteria group bacterium. Taxonomy (GTDB): domain Bacteria; phylum Patescibacteriota; class Patescibacteriia; order Patescibacteriales; family JAQTRU01; genus JBAZOD01. The sequence continues at coordinate 3,518 of JBAZOD010000035.1, read as the reverse complement.
AAAAATATGACAATAAAATATTCCCAGGGATAAAACTTGGTAATCTTGACCTCGGAGGCAAGACCAGAGATGAAGCAAAAAAAATTATCAACGAAAAAATAGACCAAATCGGCCAAAATGGCATAAAATTCAAATACAACAGCCAGGAAACAACAATAACCCCATCTATTTTTTCTTTTGACGCTGATCTAGCTTACCAAATAATAACTTTTAACCCCGACCAAACAGTGGAAGAAATTTTTTCTTTCGGCCGGAATAAAAGTCTTTTTGGAAATTTAAGAAATAGGCTCTCAGCTTTTATTTTCAAAAAATCTGCCAACATAATATATACTGCCAATGAAGAGGAAATTACTAGAATTCTTAAATCTAATTACAGTAATTTAGAAATCCCAGCTAAAAACGCCGAACTGATTGCCACCTCTTCCCCGGATCAAAAAGATGAATTTATTTTCAGCCTGAGCCAGGAAAAATTAGGAAAAGTAATAAACTACGAAGAAGCAATAAAAAAGTTAAAAGAAAATCTGAAAAAATTAAATAACCAGCCGATAACCCTCGCTAGTGAAACCGACTATCCTTTTATTTATAAAAATGAATGTCTAAACATTGAACCGGAAGCGAGAAAAATTCTATCTGCCGGTCCCCTGACTCTTACCTACCAAGATAAGAAATGGGTAATCGAAAAAGAGATGATAGCCGATTGGCTAACTCTGGAAAAAAATGATAAAAAAATCGTAATCACTTCTCTTAACTCGGGAAAAATTGCTGAATTTTTAAGGAAAGATATCGCTCCTCAAATAGAAAAAGAGCCGATTGATGCCCGTTTTGAAATAAAAAATGGCCGCGTATCTGAATTTCAGGGCGGTCAAGACGGTTTTAAAATAATTGAAGAAAAAAGCATTAAAAAAATTCAAGAAGATTTTATAAATAATAGGATTAACACTGTAGAACTAATCACGGAAGAAACTAAGAGCGCAGTGGGTGCCGGGGAGCTAAACAATTTCGGCATCAAAGAAATTATCGGTACTGGCCATTCTAATTTTGCCGGTTCCCCTGCCAACAGACGAGTAAATATAAGAGTCGGGGCTTTTTCCGCAAATGGCCTGTTGATCAAGCCGGGAGAAGAATTCTCTTTAAACAAAGCCCTGGGAGAGGTTGATAAAGAATCTGGATATTTACCAGAACTTGTTATAAAAGAAGGAAAAACTATTCCAGAATATGGCGGCGGTCTTTGCCAAGTAGGCACGACAATGTTCAGAACCGCCTTAGCATCTGGTCTTCCTATAACCGCCCGCAAAAATCACTCTTACCGAGTTTCTTACTATGAACCGGCCGGCACAGATGCCACTATCTATAGTCCAGCGCCAGATTTTCGCTTTCTTAACGACACCGGCAATTATATTTTGATCCAAACGAGAATAGAAGGAGATGATTTATATTTTGACTTTTGGGGAACAAAAGACGGCAGGCTGGTGGAACAAACTTATCCGATTATTTACAATATCGTAAAACCCAACCCAACTAAGACAATAGAAACTTTAGACTTAAGGCCAGGAGAAAAAAAATGCACCGAAAAAGCCCACAATGGCGCCGACGCTTATTTTGACTACAAAGTAACTTATCCTATATCTAGCGCTACTTCTACACCAGTCATAAAAGAAAAAAGATTTTCCTCTCATTATGTTCCTTGGCAAGAAGTCTGTTTAATCGGCGTAGAAAAATTAACAGAAACAGATCCAACTGCAGAAAATCAATCATCAGCCACCTCCACGCCCGCAGTTGAATCAATTCCAGCGGAAATCACAACCCAATAAAAACAAAGCTAACAAAAAACTCCGAGAAAAAAATCTCGGAGTTTTTTTATTTGTTCTAAACAAAAAGACCGACTTAAACGGGCAGGCAAGAAAATTTCCTTTAGGTGTTTTTAAGCCTAAACAGAAAACAAAAAATTCTTACAATTGACCGGCATTTCTGGATTACTTTTATTACTTTATTTACTTCCTATTATAGGCCTAAAAACCCTAATAAGAAAATCCCCATGCTTGTCGTGCCTGACCCGTTTAAAACGGCCTTTAATTGTTAACTAAGTATCTTAGCACGGGAAAAGAATCTTGTCAAGGCCTAATTAAAATAACCTGCAAAAAAACACCATATTACTGGTGTTTTTAAAAATTTTGCGCCTAAACCGCTTATTAATATTTTTTATTTATTTTCTCCCCATCACTCTCAAATTTAATTGTCCCGTCTAAATCCGTTCGAAAAATTTCTGCGCCAATTCTTTCCAATCTCTTTAAAATTCTAAGATTAGGATGGCCAAAGTCATTATCTTTGCCGACTTCAATAACCGCGAATTTAGGCTTAACTACTTCTAAAAATTCTTCACTGCTTGAAGTGTCACTGCCATGGTGCCCGACTTTAAGGACTTGCGATTCCAAATTCGCGCTCGCAGCTAACAGATCTTTTTCTATCGCCATCTCCGCATCCCCCGTTAATAAAAAATTAGTCTGGCCGTAAAATAATTTGGCGACGATTGAACTGTTGTTTAAATTTTCTATCCCCTGCCCGATAAAACTTTTTTGCGGAAATAAAATATCCAGCCCGCAATTTTCTCCCAGTTTTATCACCTGCGGACGATCAACGAGCATCAAAGGAATCTTTTTATTTCTCGCCTCTTCCAGCCAAGCTAAATAGTTAGGCGCGTCATGGACAACGCCAGTATACAAAATTTTCCTAACATCATATCTTTTTATAATTTCGGTTAAACCGGTAACATGGTCGTCGTGCGGATGAGTTAAGACCATTAGGTCAATCTGTTTATCCCAAAATGGCAAATTTTTTCCTAGCTGTTCCACCACCTTGCCATCCGGTCCGCCGTCAACCAAAATATTCTGGCCAAAAGGCGACTTAATCAAAATCGCATCCCCCTGCCCAACATCCAAAAAATCAACTTCCAAATTTTTAGAAGAGCTGTAAGTCAAACCAAAAATCGGAATCGCAAGCAGAGCCAAAACAATACCGGAAATTAATAAAATTTTATAAAGTTTTGGAGGCATAATTTAATTATAAAATTGTTTTCTTGCCTTGACAATCCATCTAACGAACTATAATATTAAAATTAAATAATATATTAACTTCCATGCAGGAGGAGATATGAAATTTGTTAAACGGCTTTTCCCTGGTCCGCTTTTAAGGCGGCACCTGAGAGAAAAAAGATTGTCTGACAAAAGATCACGCGCACTTGAAAAAATGACGGCGGAAGCAAATAAAAACGGCCATGGAGGAAAAAGGAGAATAGAAATATTAATTCCTCCCATTTATTAGAAACAAAGAAATATAAACAAAAAGCGGAACAGCTCTTGAGCCTTCCGCTTCTTTTTTTATTCTAAACTCTAAATTTTACCCCAGCTTTTCCTTAAAATATTCTCCCAGCTCTCCAATCTTTACCCTCACTTGCTCCATCGTATCGCGATCACGGACAGTTACATCATCCGTCTCCAAACTGTCAAAATCCACTGTAACAC
>JBAZOD010000034.1:0-10587 GCA_041648955.1 Patescibacteria group bacterium | reverse complement strand
ATTTTTATGCTTCCTCGTAAATTCTCTCTCCTCCTAATATTCTCAATTATCCTCACTCTAGGATTATCTATATCCATGGGTTCTCTTTTAGCTGCCTGGACATCTCCTGCCAATACTCCTCCTGATGGAAATATTGCGGCTCCAATAAACATTAGCACCACCGGCCAATCAAAGCAGGGAGGATTAATTTTAAATACAGGTGGCAGCACTAATGGTCTTATAGTCCAATCAGGCAATGTTGGTATTGGCACGACCGATCCGCAAACTTTATTAGATGTGGCCGGTAATATTAATGCTTCGGGCAATATCAGCGCTGCTGCTCCGACTGCTGCTACCCACTTAGTCACTAAGGGTTATGTTGACGCCTCGAGCGGAAATTGTATGGATCAATATTATGAAGCCTGGTGCGCTGCGCATCAAGGGCAAAAATGTGGCAGAAGCGGGACTATGGATTTTAAATGTGTAGGTGATTTTTGCACTAAGGCCGGTATTTCCAATGATATGGATGGCGACGGCGTGACCGGTGCGACTGATTGCAACGATAACGATATAACCATCGTTGCTGCCACTGATGGCACCTGCGACGGCGATGCAGACGGGAAGATTGATCAGACCGCTTATACAGCGACTCCCAAACCGGCTTTAGCAGATTGTGCTGATAACAACTCAGCTAGTTATCTATGTTCAAATAATGGTACTGTTTGCACTGTCGGAACCACATGCGCCTCCGGTTATTGCATAGATGGATATTGCTGTGATACTACTTGTTCTGGCACTTGCCAAGCCTGTAATGTCGCCGGTAGCATGGGTACTTGCGCCAGCGTCCCATCTGATACAGACCCGGCCGCTGAATGTCCGTCAATTTCTTGCGCTAACTATATATATGGCGGAACAAGCCCCTCTTGTTATAAATATCTTGGCGCAACTGCTAAAAATGGTTTATGCAATGGATCCAGCGCTTGCTATGCAGTTGCCGATGCTTGTGCCGATCAGGGTTCAGCAAGTATAACTTGCGGCAGTACCGGCTGCTGGAAAGCTTGTGTGGCTAATTCTTTGGCTTCTTCTTACGATAATTATAATGAAGTTTGTTATATAGATAATGCTACTCATGGTTGTGTTGGGAATTTAGTTTGTGATGCTACTGGCGCTTGCAAATTAGCTTCTGGTGCGGCTTGTACAGCTGATAACCAATGCGGTAGCGGCTATTTATGTGGAATCGATAATGATGGTGATAAATATTTAACTGCCGCAACAACCGGAACTTGTATTTCTGCAGCTTTGGGACATACTGATTGTTGCGACAGCGATGTGAATTCAAACCCGTCAGCTAGTACTTACAAAACCACTGCTAACGCTTGTGGCAGTTATGACTGGAATTGTAGCGGTGTTACAGACAAACAATCAACGACCTGTTATCAAGTGTCAGAATGTCATGTCAATCAATGGGGTGCTTGCAGCGTTTGCAGTACAGGCGGGAGAAGCGTTGGCGGCACCTGTTCACCAGTAGCTTGCGGCGCCTCTGCTAATATAGGTTTAGCTTGTTATGCTACTCTCTATGCCAGTCAAAATAGTTGCATCTCTGGCGAATTATATGGATGCGGATGTAGCGAAGATAGAGCTGACCCAACAAAATGCACCTATTTAGGAGGAGAATATGATTGGTGCGCTCATTGGTATTATGGAAGTGTTACTTCCGCTCGTCTTGCTACTCACACCTATCAAAGCGCGGTTTGCGCCTGTAAGTAGCCAAGCTAAGATTACAAATTTTTAAAATATTATTTTAAATCTTTATGATTCCTCGCAAATTTTCTCTACTCCTAATATTCTCAATCATCCTCACTCTAGGATTATCCATATCCATGGGCTCTCTTTTGGCTGCCTGGACCGCCCCGGCTTCTAACCCTCCGGAAGGTAATATCGCCGCTCCGATAAATACCAGCTATGCTGCCCAATACAAGAAAGGCGGTCTGATTATAAACACTGGCGAAGGCGGCGTGGCTATGGTTAACGGCTTAATTGTCCAATTTGGCAATGTCGGCATTGGCACGGATAATCCCGGTTCTAAATTAGACGTGGTTGGCAATGTTATCGCCGCAGCTCCGACCGCCAGTAACCATTTAGCCACTAAAGCGTATGTGGACAATGCCGTAGCCGCCGCTGGGGGCGGTGGAGCCGGGACATATATGATGGGGAATAGCAGTCAAGTTTATGCTTGTTTTGCCAGAACTATCTGTGATGGATTGGGCAACTATCATATTTGCGGTCCTGGTGAGTGGATGGGGCGTTCACCTGATCCTGACCACTGGGTGTCAAATAGCAACATTGCGATCGGCGGATGGGTTGATACTGGTACTAATAATTATGATTCTGGCAGTGCTGCCCCAGATTGTGGCGGGTATTCTTCGTCTAATTGTTGGTTTGGCGCCGGCCGGTATGGTACAACGGTTGAATTTGATGTGACCAATGGGTGGAAATATTACAAAAGGGATTGCTATTCCGGAAACCGTCCGCCGTTGTGTTGTAGTGATTAAATATTTTTTAAAAAATGATATTAAGCAAAAAAAATTATAAAATAGCAATATTTTTGTTTTTGTTTTTAGCTTTTTTTATTTCGTCTTTCTTTTTTTTTAGTTGCAAAAGAGCGAAAATAAATCAGAAGCCGGATATATCCGGCTGTTTTTTGAGGGAAGAAAAAATAATTCAAGGCGATTCAATGGAGCCATTATTATCAAACGGAATGGAGATAACGCTCCTGAGCAATTACTATCAATGCGGTTATCCGATAGAAAGAGGGGATATTATCGCCTATAATTTTGGAGGTGATAAAAATCCTTTAATAAAAATAATAAAGGTTTTAAGTTCAGACGAAGTGGAAGTTCATGGAGCAAAATTAAAAGTTAATGGGGAATTTTTAAAAAATTCAAAAGGCAGTGAATATTCTTTTTCCGAGCAGCAACTGGCAATAATGAGTTTATACATAAAAAATAATCATATTCCGGAAAATTCATTTTTTATTTTTGGAGACAATATTAGCGATTCAAAAGATTCGCGAAAATTTGGCGCTGTTTCTTCTCGAGATTTTTTGGGAAAATTTGTAGTTGAATAGGAAAGAGGTAGTTGACAAATTTTAGATAATGTTATAAAGTTTTAATAAGCTTTAGAAAGCTTGTTTTTTGTTTTTTATCCCGATTATTCGGGAATTATTAATAACTAAATTTCTCATATCCTAAAATTTTCCTTGTCCCTAATATTAGGGATAAATTAGGATAGAGGCAAAAAGGAAAAATTATGGTAAAAATTCCAAGTTTAGAAGAAATGCTCAAATCAGGTATGCATTTTGGGCATCGCACTAGTCGCTGGCATCCGAAGATGGAGCCTTTTATTTTTACTTCCCGCAAAGGCGTTTATGTCCTTGATTTGGCTAAAACCCAGAAGATGTTGGAAGAGGCTTCTAATTTCGTAAAAAAATTAGCTAGCGAAGGTAAGACAATTTTGTTTGTCGGTACAAAAAATCAAGTAAAAAAACCGCTAGCCGCCGCCGCTAAGGAGTGCGGAATGCCTTATGTTGATGAAAAATGGCTGGGAGGATTTTTGACTAATTTTGTGGTTATAAAAAAAGTCATAAAAAAATATCAGGATTTGGTAGAAAAAAGACAAACAGGAAAATTAGAAAAATATACAAAAAAAGAAAGATCGGATTTTGATTGGGAAATTGAAAGGTTAGAAAAAAAAGTTGGCGGATTGACCAGTCTTAATAAATTGCCGGACGCCATTTTTATATGGGATATAAAAAAAGAAAAAACCGCTGTAGTTGAAGCCGGTAAAAAGAATATCCCGATAATTGCTGTTTGCGATACGAATGTCAATCCCGATCCGGTGAATTATGTAATCCCGGCAAACGACGATGCCACTAAAACCGTAAAGTTGATTTTGAACTTAATGAAAGATTCAATTTTAGAAGGGAAAAGCGAAAAAGACAGTGTTAAAGATGCTCCCGCTTCTAAATAATCGTCAAATTTGTTAAATTTTAACTCTCTTAAATATCTATAATCTTTAATTTTATAATCTTAAATTTTTTGTGATTATAAAATTAAAAATCTTTTCAACTATGGAAATATCAATGGACAACATTAAGCTCCTGCGGGAGAAATCGGGCGCTGGTATGGTTGATTGCAAAAAAGCTTTGGAAGAGTCTGGAGGAGATATAGAAAAAGCGATGGAATTTCTAAGAAAAAACGGAATCGCCAAAGCCGCCAAAAGAAGCGATCGTGAAGCGTCTGAGGGCATAGTGATGGTTGCTGCTAATGAAGATGGTAATGAAGGATATCTTTTGGAGATAAATTCAGAAACGGATTTTGTCGCTAGAAATGCGAAATTTCAAAAATTAGCGCAGGAAGCTTTTGATTTGTTAAAAGCAAACAAGCCCGCTGATTTAGATGGACTTTTAAGCTTGTCAATGGAGAACGGAACCTTAAAAGAAAATTTAGCCAGTTTGAGCGGGACAATCGGAGAAAATATAGGAATCAAAAGAATAGCTGTACTTAAGGGCGCGTCTGTTGCTGCTTATTCTCATGCTGGCGGACGAATGGGGGTTTTAGTATCTTTGAATAAAGCAGGAGAGGCTGAGCTGGCCAGAGAAGTTGCCATGCAAATAGCAGCGTCTAATCCCAAATACATAAGAAGAGAAGATGTCCCGGCGGAAGAAATGGAAAAGGAAAAAGAAATTTATAAAGAGGCTTTAAAAAAAGAAGGAAAGCCGGAACAGATAATGGAAAAAATTATGTTAGGGAAATTAGATAAATATTATGAAGATGTTTGTTTGCTGGAACAAGAATATATAAAAGATGAAGGCAAGAGAATCAAAGATATTTTGAACGGTGTTGAAGTGGAAAAATTTTTGAGATACAGCTTATAGAGGCAATAAACAAAATTCTTATGAAAGTAGTCCAAATACAGTTTGCTCCCTGGGACAAAACATATAGTTTTGACCCGATCAATCTTCCTTTAGTAGAGGGAGATAGTGTTATTGTTAAAACGGAATTGGGGACAGAAATCGGCAAAGTTGTAGGATTTATGGAAATTGAAGGAAAGGAAATAAAGTCACAACCAGCTGATTCTGATTCAGAAAAAATCGTTGAAGAAAAAATAAAGCCGGTAGTGAGAAAGGCGACTCCTTCTGATTTTGAAAAACTTTCCAGCCAGGGAGACAAAGAAGAGGCTATGGTTTATTGTAAGAAAATGGTGGAAAAAAATAAATTGGAAATGAAATTAGTTGATGTTTATTTTTCTTTTGACGGTTCAAAAGTGACTTTTGCCTTTATCGCTGACGGACGAGTTGATTTTCGGGAGCTGGTTAAAGATTTGACCCGTCATTTCAATAGAACGGTTAGGTTGTATCAAATCGGCATTAGGGACGAAGCGAAATTACGAGGAGATTATGGTCCTTGTGGGCAATCTTTATGTTGCAAGAAGTTTTTAAATGATTTGACCTCTATAACTTCGGAAATGGCGGAAACTCAACAGGTAGTACATCGCGGTAGTGATCGGATTTCCGGTATGTGCGGCCGTTTAATGTGCTGTTTGGCTTTTGAACAGAAAGGCTATGAGGAATTGGCGAAAAATATGCCGCCTTTGGGCGCTAAAGTAAATGTAGATGGAAAAAGAGGAACAATTGTTGGCCATCATGTTTTAAAACAGTCAGTTAAAGTTCAATTTCAAGGAGATAAGGGAGAGGGAGGTATAGTAACGGAAGTTGATTTAAATAGAAATAAAAAAAAGTAGTTTTTCTCGATAGTAAAAAACGCCCCGGGTAGTTCCGGGGCGTTTTTTTATCTTTTTTATTTTATGCTATAATGTGTGTATAATAATTAAAATAAAAAATATATGAATATTGCCATTAACGGCTTTGGAAGAATAGGCCGGGGAGTTTTTAAAGTTATTTTGGATAAATATCCAAAAGCGAAAGTGGTCGCCATAAACGATTTAACTGATGTTAAAACTTTGGCTCATTTATTGAAACACGACACTTGTTATGGGAAATATAACAAAGAAGTTTCCAGTAAGGGAGACGCCTTGGTTGTGGCCGGAAAGAGCTATAAAATATTAGCGCAAAAAAATCCGGAAGAGCTTCCATGGAAAGAATTGAAAGTTGATATTGTTTTGGAATGTACTGGAAGATTCAGGTCGAAGGAAGAAGTCTCCGCCCACCTGAAAGCTGGAGCGAAAAAAGTTATAATTAGCGCGCCAGCGAAGTCTGATGATGTAAAAACAATTGTTCTGGGAGTAAACGAAAATATGATAGCTAAAAGCGATCAGATTTTATCAATGGCTTCCTGCACGACCAATTGTTTAGCACCAGTAACAGATATTGTAAAGGAAAATTTTGGGATAAGAAAAGCTATTATGACGACCGTTCATTCTTATACAGCTGATCAGAATATAGTTGACGGTCCGCACAAGGATCTGCGTCGCGCGCGTGCAGCCGCGGCTAATATTGTCCCGACAACAACCGGCGCCGCCATCGCTACCACGGAAACCATCCCAGCGCTTGCCGGAAAATTTGATGGTTTGGCGATAAGGGTTCCTACCCCGGTTGTTTCGCTGTGTGATATTGTTTTTATTACTGAGAAAAAAACCGATAAAGATGAAATCAACAAAGTTTTTCAAAAAGCGTCTCACAATTCAAAATATAAAAATATAGTAGAAATTACAGAAGAAGAATTAGTTTCATCTGATTTTATCGGCAACCCGGCGAGCGCCATTGTGGATTTGTCCTTAACTAAAGTTATTGGCGGAGATTTGGTAAAAGTTATAGCCTGGTATGATAATGAATGGGGATACTCGTCCAGATTGGCCGGCCTTTGTGATTATTTAGGGAAAAAGAAATTAGTATAATTTATGAATATTTTATCTAAAATAAAAAAAGCTGGTTTAATTGGCCGAGGAGGAGCTTGTTTTCCGACCGCAAAAAAATGGGAAGCAGTTGAAAAGGCCAAGCGCGAAAAAAAATATATTGTTTGCAACGCAGCTGAAGGCGAGCCGGGAGTAGAAAAAGACGGCTATATTCTGGAGAACTTTCCGGAAAGAGTAATAGATGGTATAAAAATTGCTTTGGATTTTTTGAAAGCAGAAAGAGCTTTTATTTATATTAATCATAAGTATTATAAAAAATTTTTTGGTAATTTGACGAAACTCATCGGCGATTATCCCATTGAATTTTTTATAAAACCGATAGATTCTGGTTATATTGGCGGGGAAGAAAGTTCTATTTTAAATATTATAGAGGGGAAAAGAACAGAACCGAGATTGCGGCCGCCGTTTCCAGTTTTCAGCGGCTTATGGGGATATCCGACTCTTATTAATAATGTAGAGACTTTTTATAATGTAAGTTTGGTGAAGTCGGGAGAATATAAAAAAAATAGATTTTACACCATCAAAGGCGATTGCCTTCGGAATGGTGTTTTTTGTTATCCGGAAAATTGGACAATAGAGAAAATTTTAAAAGAAACAAATAATTATCCGAAATTTTCATTTTTTGTTCAAATTGGCGGGGAAGCGTCGGGAGTAATATTGAACAGCAAACAATTAAAACAGCCGGCTGGTGGAGCGGGCTCAATCACGGTTTATAGTGAAGAAAAGCAAAAAGCGGAAAATTTGATAGGCAAATGGCTTGATTTTTTCTTAAATGAGTCTTGTGGAAAATGCACTCCTTGCCGAGAAGGCATTTATCGTCTGAAAGAAATTGTTTCTTCTCCTTCGCCGGATTGGCATCTTTTTCGGGAATTGCTCGATAATTTAGAAGAGACATCATTCTGCGGACTTGGCTGTGCTGTGCCTTGGCCAGTAAAATCATATATCAATAATGTGTTAGGGGATAAGCCGGAGAAAATCTTTAAAAATTTAGATCGAAAATTATTTGTTTAGCATATGAAAAAAATAAACATAAAAATTAACGGTAAAAAATTAAGTTGTTCGCCCGGAAAAACAATAATGGAGGTGGCAGCTGATAATAATTTTTTTATACCTAGTTTTTGCAATCATCCCGATTTTTTGCCAAAAGGCAATTGCCGCATTTGCGTGGTAGAAATAAAGGGCTGGAGAAAATTGGCGACTTCTTGTTCGACTGAAATTGAGGAAGGAATGGAAATTTTTACTAATACTGAAAAAGTCAAGAAAGCGAGAAATCTTAATATTGAATTAATTTTTGCCGAACATATTGAAAAATGCCCGACTTGTATTTGGAATGTTCATTGCAGTCTTTTGGATTTGGCTGAGAGATACAAAGTGGAGATAAAGCGCTTTCCTGACCGTAAAGGTAAGAGAAAAACTTATAAATTTGCCAACGCGGTTGAGATTGATGGCACGCAATGTATTGATTGCCGTAATTGTCTGGATGCTTGCTCACTTTTGCAGAATATAAATTATTTAGAATTAAAAGGTAAGGGATACAATCAAGAAGTAGTGCCGGTAAAAACATCCTGCCTATTTGGCGAGAAGAAAAAAGTTGATTGCATTTATTGCGGGCAATGTGCTGTTCACTGCCCGGTAGGAGCAGCGCAGGAACAAAGCCAGTGGGAAGAAGTTGAAAAAAAGCTAAAGGATAAAAATAAAATCGTAGTTGCTCAGTTTGCCCCTTCCATTAGAGTCAGTATTGGCGAGGAGTTTGGGCTGCCCCACGGAGAAGTTTTGACAGGACAAATTATTGCCGGCCTGAAAGAATTGGGTTTTAATTATGTTTTTGATGTAAACTTTGGCGCCGATGTGACAACCGTAGTGGAAGCCGAAGAGCTATTGGAGAGAATAAAAAACAAAAAAACCATGCCGATGATGACTTCTTGCTGTCCAGCTTGGGTGAAATATGTAGAATTTTATCATCCGGAATTAATCCCGAATTTAACAACTGCCCGCAGCCCGCACGTCCACAATGGCGGCTTGATAAAAACATATTGGGCTGAAGAAAAATGTATAAATCCTAAAGATCTGGTAGTTGTTTCCGTCATGCCCTGTACAGCTAAAAAATTTGAAGCCACAAGGCCGGAATTAAAAGTAAAGGGCCTTTTTCCGGTTGATAATGTTTTGACTACCAGAGAATTCGCCTGGCTTTTGAAAAAAAATAATATTAATCTATCAAAATTAAAGCCGAGTGATCTAGAAAATCCTATGGGTGATTATACTGGTGCCAGCGTTATTTACGGAGGGAGCGGCGGCGTTATGGAATCAGCTTTGCGTACCGCTCAATCCTTGGCTTGCGGGAAGAACAAGGGGAGCCTTTGCGAGGCCAAATTGGATTTTAAAGATGTCCGCGGACTGGCTGGTATAAAAGAATCGGTAGTTTCCGTAGCTGGGAAAAAACTTAGAGTCGGAGTAGTTAATGGCATCGGTCACATAGAACCGATTATAGATAATTTAAAAAAATATGATTATATAGAAGTTATGGCCTGCCCCGGAGGTTGTATCGGGGGCGGCGGCCAGCCAATACCAACCACAAATGAAATAAGGCAAAAAAGAATCGATGCTTTATATAGATTAGATAAAAATAAAAAAATAAGAAGAGCGCATGAAAATTTAGGGCTTCAAAAAGCTTTAAAATGGCTGAAAGGCAAAGGTGGTCTAGAACATAAACTTTTACACACGACTTATAAAAAAAGAAGTTAAAATTATGACAAAAAAATATTTGGCAACTATTACTATTCTTTCCAATGACAGACAAGAAAATTCCCAAGAAATTCAAAAAATATTGACCGCCAACGGCCATATAATTATGGCACGCATGGGCGTTAATGTGCAGAAAAGTTGTATTTCCAATTGTACGGCTTTGATTGCAATTGCCGTAGAGGGCGATAAAAAAGCGATTGATGGTTTAACTAAACAATTAAATAAGATCTACGGAGTTACGGCGAAAAACAATATAATGACAAAATAGAAAATTATGATTTACACTCAAGAAAATGCGCTGGTTCGCGTGGATGCCGCCGCTATTGCGAAGTTTTTAGGACTAGCAGTTACGGCGACAATTTTACCGTTTTTTATCCATTTACAATGGGTAACCGGGCCAATTATTAATGCTATTTTAATTTTGATTTTATTTTTAGTTGGAATCAGAAGCGCTTTGGTTGTTTGCCTTGTTCCTTCCTTGATGGCTTTGAGCGGCGGTTTGTTACCGGCAATTCTTTCCCCGGTTGTGCCTTTCATTATGATAAGCAATGTTATTTTTGTTTTAAGTATTGATTGGCTTTATAATCAAAATAAAAACGAGATAAAAGGATATTGGTTGGGAGTTATTGTCGGCGCTGGGTTAAAATTTTTATTTTTACTTTTGAGCGTGAATTTTATCGGCAAATTATTGATAAAACAAGAATTGACTATCAAAGTGGCGCAGATGATGAGCTGGCCGCAATTTGCCACGGCTATTGCCGGCGGTTTAATCGCTTGGGCAATCTTGAAATGGTTAAAAAGATTTTAATATTATGGAAGAAAAAAAATATCCGCGCGTTGGCGTCGGCGTGATGATTCAAAATGAAAAAGGGGAAGTTCTTCTTGGCTTGCGCCAAGGTTCGCACGGTGCGGGTGAATGGAGTTTTCCAGGCG
>JBAZOD010000033.1:0-10786 GCA_041648955.1 Patescibacteria group bacterium | reverse complement strand
TGCGTCTGAAGCTGTTTCTCCTATTCAGAATAAAGTCGGGCAGTTTTTATCTAGCTCTCTTATCCGTAATATTGTCGGCCAGGTTAAATCTTCCATAAATATGCGGGAGATTATGGATGATGGGAAGATTTTGATCATGAATTTGAGCAAAGGCAGAATTGGCGAAGATAATTCTTCTCTGCTCGGTTCAATGATGATTACGAAGATTCAATTGGCGGCGATGAGCCGAGTTGATATCCCGGAGAGCCAGCGGAGAGATTGCTATCTTTATATTGATGAATTTCAAAATTTTACTACCGATAGTTTTGCCAATATTTTATCAGAAGCAAGAAAATACCGTTTAGATTTGATTATGGCCAATCAGTATATTGAGCAGCTGGGAGATGTTGTTAAGGCGGCAGTTTTTGGAAATATCGGCACCCTGATAGTTTTTCGGGTTGGCGCGACCGATGCAGAAGAACTGGTGAAAGAATTCACGCCGACTTTTACGGAAGAAGATTTGGTTAGTCTTCCGAAATATGAAATGTATTTAAAATTAATGATAAACGGCATTGCCTCTGACCCATTTTCCGCACGCGGTTTGGCGCCCTTGCCGGAAGAAGAAAAAACCGGTAATGTGGAAAAAGTCATAAAAGTTACGCGCGAAAGATATGCCAAAGAAAAAAACGTTGTTGAAGACAAGATTATGCGCTGGCACGAAAATGACGGAGGAGAAGAAGAAAAGGAAAAAGTTGTCCAGAAAAGAGCGGATAATTTTCCTTTAGCGAAAAAACCAGCAGAAAGAACGATTTTAGAAAAAAGGCCAATGGAAAAAACGATAGTGGAAGCGCCGAAAGCCAAATACGAAGATAAAAAAGAAAATTCAAAAAATAAAGAATTTGAAATAATTTGTTCCCGCTGCAACCGCCCGACAAAAATATCTTTTCAGCCAGACGGCATCCGTCCTGTTTATTGCAAGGATTGTCTTTCTTTTTTAAGAGAAGAAAAAAGAAATGAAGTTGAGTTGCGAAGAAAAAGCAAGCAGGAAGAATTAAAGCGAATAGCCGAACAGGAGCAAAATTCAGATAATCAGAAAGAAGGGGGAATATCCTTAGGAGAAATAAGCAAAATCAAACCAGTTGATTTTAAAAACGGAAGAGAAGAAAAAAATAATCAATTTTATCAAGAAAGAGGAGGAAACTTAAAAGAGGGAGAGGAAATTATAATTAAAAATTAACCTGCCTGCGGCAGAGAATTATGATTTAAGAATATTTATTTTGATTTATTCTTGAATCTTATCCCGAGCGCCGGGGATTTAAATTTAAAAAATGGATTATCTTAAAATAGGAAAAGCTACGGAATTATCCGGTCGAGACAGAAAAATATACAGGCTCTTGGAAATTTTGCCTGGTTTTTTGTCTTGGGGAACTTTGTTAATTCTTTTGATCGGTTCTTATTTTAAGCCGGTTTGGGTGGCATATTTTGTTATTGCTTTTGATGTTTATTGGCTGCTTTTAGTTTTATATTTGGGAATTTATTTGTTTATTTCTTTTAAAAAGCTAAAGAAAAATTCCAAAGTAAATTGGCGGGAAAAATGTGAAGAGCTGGAAAACTCCCCGGTTTGCTCAAAAGATTCTGATTACACTTCCAGCCGAGACGGGAGAGGCGCCGGCTGTTTAGCGACAAGCGGCCTAAAATGGGAAGATATTATTCATCTTATTATTTTACCGACCTACAACGAGGGTTTGGAAGTTATACGGCCCAGTTTCAAAGCTCTAGTGGAAGATGGTTATCCTACTGATAAAATGATTGTAGTTTTGGCGATTGAAGGAAGAGCGGGCGAAGAGGCTAGAAAAAAAGCAGAAGTAATAAAAGAGGAGTTTGGCTATAGATTCAAAAGATTTTTAATTACTGTTCATCCGGAGATTGAAGGAGAGTTAAAAGGCAAGGGCGCTAATCAGGCTTGGGCCGGGAAGCGAGTCAGAGAAGAAATTATTGATAAAGAAAAAATTGATTATGATAAAATTTTAGTGAGCGTTTTTGATATTGATACAATTATTAAGCCGGGATATTTTTTCTGCCTTACTTATAAATTTTTGACAGTCGCCAATCCTTACCGGGCCAGCTATCAGCCGGTTCCGGTTTATCACAATAATATTTGGCAATCTTCTTTTTTTGCGCGCGTAGCCGCCTCTTCCAATACTTTTTGGCAAATGATGCAACAGATGCGGCAGGAGAAGCTCGCGACTTATTCTTCTCATTCTATGACTTGGCGCGCTTTAGCGGATATTAATTTTTGGTCCACTACGATGGTAAGTGAAGATTCTCGGATTTTTTGGCATTGTTTATTACATTATAATGGAGATTACCGCGTAGAGCCTTTATATTTTCCGGTTTCCATGGACGTTACCATGGACCAAACCATTTGGCAGACTGCCAAAAGCCTTTATAAACAACAGCGCCGCTGGGGTTGGGGAGTGGAGAATATTCCTTATTTGATTTTTAATGTTGTAAAAAAATGGAAAGAAACGCCGAAAAAGAAAATGTTTGATAGAATTTTTGTTCAAGTTTACGGTTTTCATTCTTGGGCGACCAACGCTTTAATTATCGCTGTGATCGGCTGGATGCCGATGATTTTCGGAGGAGATCGTTTTAATGTCACAGTTCTCTCTGGAAATTTGCCCTTTATCACTAGAACGCTGATGACCTGTGCCATGATTGGTTTAATTTTTTCTGCCATTATTTCCACCCTGCTTTTGCCTAAGCGGCCATTAAAATATGCTTGGTATAGAAATATTTTAATGGTTATGCAATGGGCGGTTTTACCTTTTACTATTATTATTTTTGGCTCAATTCCGGGGATAGAGGCGCAAACTCGCCTGATGCTGGGGAAATATATGGGATTTTGGGTAACTCCCAAGAGTAGATAAACAAAAAATAGTTGTAGCAATTAAGTGTTTGATAATAAAAATAAAAAATACGCTTTTGAAGCGTATTTTTTATTTAATTTTAGCTAAATATTGAGATTTTTTACTTAAAATACTTGACAGTATTTTGAAAGTATGGTATTATTTTAAGTTAAATATTTTTACGCTAACTAAAGGTTTTACCTTATTAGATGTCGAAATATTTGAAAGGAGGTTTTTCCTCTAAAATTTGTATTTATCTTCGCCGTTTTTTGGCCTTGGTGTTAAGAACGGCGGGATGTAAATATAAGTAGTCCATTATATTTTACCTCTTAATAATAATCCGCTGAAGTTCGGAAGGAAAGGGAGCGGACGAAAAAATCTGCCCTAGTTTCCGAACTCGCGCATAAAGTCCTGGGAGTGAATTCTCAGGTCTCGACTGTCGCGATCACGGCATAGTCGTTCGCGATTATGCTAAAGGATTCCTCAAGTTGTGGAGGCGATCATGCGTTAGTTTTCCTGCAATAAGGAGGAGAAGAGTTGCGCCTCAAAAGCAATAGACAACTCAAAACCCGCTATCAAGCAACTGATAAGCGGGTTTTTTAATTTAACAGGTTATTATGTTATAATGAATATGAATAATCATTAATAACTAATATTAAGAACTCATGTCTGAATTTCACGATAAATCAATTGAATTTTGTTTGAAAGAGCTGAAAACAAAGATTTCCGGATTGACGACAGAAGAAGCGGTTCGGCGTTTTAAAAAATACGGCCCTAATAAATTAAAAGAAGAAAAGCCTTTGAGCCGGCTGATTATTTTTTTATCGCAGTTCAAAAGTCCCTTAATTTATGTTTTGCTGGTGGCGGCGGTTATTTCTCTTTTTTTGCGGGAATATATTGATGCCGGCGTAATTTTTGGTTCAGTAATTCTTAACACTATAATTGGTTTTTTTCAGGAGAACAAAGCTAATCAGGCTTTGAGTAAATTAAGAGAAATGGTAGAGCACAAAGCTTTGGTTTTGCGGCAAGGCCAAGAAATTGAAGTTGACAGCAGCGAACTTGTAGCAGGGGATATAATAGCTATTTTAGCCGGCAACAGAATACCGGCTGATGCTCGGTTGATTGAAGCGAATAATTTACAGATAAACGAGGCTAATTTGACAGGAGAATCAATTCCTTCTTCCAAGATAATTGATAAAATAGCCAAGGGCGCGTCTTTGGCTGATATGAAAAATATGGTTTTTGGAAGTACTATTGCTGTCCGCGGATCTGGCAAAGCAATTGTTACTGCTATTGGCCTAAAGAGCGAAATAGGAAAAATTGCGGATTTAGTAAAATCCACAGAAGAAGAAAAAACCCCTCTGCAGCTGCGTTTGTTCCGCTTGTCAAAATTTTTTGGATTGGCGGTGGTTTTTATTTGTTTATTTATAGTAGGAATTGGCGTTTGGCAAGGCAGAGGATTATTTGAAATGTTTTTGGTTGGAGTGGCGGTGGCGGTAGCCTCTATTCCGGAAGGATTAGCGGTGGCGGTGACAGTAATTTTAGTTTTAGGGATGCAGAGAATCCTAAAAGAAAAAGCCTTAACCAGAAAATTAGTAGCAGCGGAAACTCTCGGGTCTACTACGGTTATTTGCACGGATAAAACCGGCACCTTGACCGAAGGGAAAATGCAGGTGGCAAAAATAATTATTGGGGAAAAAGAATTTGAAATAAATAGCCTCGGCTCAAGGCAGGACAAAGAAGAAGCGAAAATCGTCAGTTTAGCTTTGCAAATTTCCATGATGTGCAATGACGCCATCGTGGAAAATCCAGAAGAAGGATTAGCAGAATGGCGAATGATCGGAGGACCGACTGAAATTGCTTTATTATTTGCTGCTATTCAATCCGGATTGGATAGAGAAAAACTTTTACAGATAGAGAAAAAAATAGATGAATTGCCCTTTGAGAGCGAGGCTAAATTTATGATTACCTTGCATCAGAAGAAAGAAGGTAGTTATATTCTTTATGAAAAAGGCGCACCGGAAAAGTTGCTTGAAAAATCAAAAGAGTTTTATCACAAAGGAAAGATTTCGCAAATTGGCGATAAGGAAAGAGAAAAACTGAAAGAAACTTATGAGGGTTTGACTGCTAAAGGATTGCGGGTTATCGGCGTGGCTTTTCGGGAGTTTAAAAATTTAGAATGGTTAGCCGCAGAAGAAGAAAAAAATTGGGGAGAGATTGATAAGGATTTGATATTTGTGGGATTTTTGGCCCTAAAAGATCCCTTACGTCCAGAGGCAAAGGAGACAATAAAAATTTGCCGTCAGGCGGGCATAAGGCCGATTATTATTACCGGTGATCATGGTCTGACAGCTTTGGCGGTCGCGGAAGAAATCGGCCTGGATATAAAAATAAGCGGAATTATTACCGGAGAAATTTTAGATAAAACCGATGATAAGAAATTAAAAGAGCTAGTTAAAAAAATTGATATTTACGCGCGAGTAAGCCCGCACCATAAATTAAGGATTATAAAAGCTCTCCAAGCAAGGGGCGAGGTGGTCGCTATGACCGGAGATGGAATAAATGACTCGCCAGCTCTCAAGGTGGCTGATATCGGCGTGGCTCTTGGTACAGGCACGGATATTGCCAAAGAAACCTCAGATATAGTGCTTTTGGATAATAATTTCAAAACTATTGTTTCAGCGGTAAGAGAAGGAAGAATTATTTTTTCCAATATCCGCAAAGTGATTACTTATTTGATTTCCGATTCTTTTTCCGAAGTAATTTTAATCGTCGGTTCAATTGTTTCTGGCGCCCCTCTTGCTATTTTGCCAGCCCAAATTTTATGGATAAACATCGTTAATGACGGCTTTCCAAATTTTGCTTTAGCCTTTGAGAAGGGAGACAAGAGAATAATGGAAGAAAAGCCCATAAAAAAGGATGAGCCGATTATAAATAAAGAAATGAAAATAATTATTTTGGTTGCCGGATTTGTGCGTGATTTTTTTGTTTTAGGAATTTTTTATTATTTATTGAGACATAGTTTTGATATTAATTATATAAGAACTGTTATTTTTGCCGCTGTCGGAGTAGATTCTCTTATTTATATTTTTAGTTTGCGCAGTTTTAAAAGGCCGGTTTGGCGTATTAATCCTTTTTCTAATTTATATTTAATAATGGCGGTTCTGTTCAGTTTATTTTTGCTTTTAGCTGCAATTTATTGGCCGCCGCTGCAATTGATTTTATCTACTACCAGCCTGGGTCTAAATAGCTGGCTGCTTGTTATTTCTACTGGCTTTCTGACAATAGGAGTTATAGAAATTGTAAAACATTATTTTATTGCCAAGGCCGATAATTAAAAAAGTACAAGCAATTTATATATTTTTTTCAAGAAAATTGTGCTATGATAAAGAAAGAAAACAAGAATTTTATTTCTAAAATTTTATACAGCCAAAAATTTTTAGCCTTAGTCGGTTTGGTTTTGATTGTTTTAATTAGCTTTCCTTTAGCGAGAAGCATAAGCAAGCGCTATCAGATAGATAAGGAGATAAGCGATTTAGACAAAGAAATTGCGGAAGTTGAAACAAAAAATAAGGATTTAAAGCAATTGATTAATTATTTAGAATCAGATCAATTTGTGGAAGAGAAGGCCAGGCTTAATTTAGGTTTAAAGAAAGAAGGGGAGAGCGTAGTAGTGATAAAAGAAGATCTGCTTGTCGCCTCTGGTTCTCCATCGGGTGGTGATAAATCAGGAGCCTCGGAAAATTTTTCTAACTTTCAGAAATGGTGGAATTATTTTTTTAATAATAGTTTATAAAAATATGCCTAACAAAAATCTTGACGGAATAAGAAAAATAAGTGGTCAAGAACTGGAACGGGCCAGGAGAATTATTTTAGAATCTATTGGCGAGAAAGATAGTAGCAGGGAGAAAAAAGATATTTTCAGCCCGGTTTTGAAAAAAAGCAAGTCTATGGATGGTTTGTCGGCAGCCTCCGGTTCTTTGATTACGAAGAAGAACCCAATTAAAAAAAAGGAAGAGAATGCCCAGAAAAAGAAAGATGTAGAGAAGAGTTTTGATTTAGTGGAAGAAAAGCAGAATTTTCTTGAAAAGAAAAATGAAAAAATTGAAAGAGAAAAAAATAATCAAAAAGAATTAAGAATAGTCGCAGAGAAGAAGGAGAGAGAGTTAAATAAGAAAAAAGAAAAAGAAAAATTGAAATTTATTCAGGAAGAAAAAAATAGGAAAGAGAAAGAAAAAGCCAAAAAGGCAAAAAAAATAAAAAAAGAGGTCAGACGGGAAGTAAGAATAATACAATGGGAAAAATTTAAAAATATAATAAAGGAAAATTGGCGAAAAAGCGTAAAAATTTTTGTTTTTTCCGCATTGTTTGTCGGGGTCGCTACGGTTATTTTTTATCTTATATTTTGCTTGCTTTTACTTAGATTTAATGTTGATAGCAAAATAACTCGTCAATTATCAAGATATGCTCCCGTGCCGGCAGTAATTGCCCAAGAAGGCTGGATTGAATATTATAATTATTTAAGCATAATCAACAGCTTAAAAAATAAATATAAAAATCCATTGGAATTACAGCAAGCCAAAAGGGATAAAATCATAGAACAGATAGCTCTATCTGGACTAACCAAAAGATACGGTTTAAATTTGGATAATAAAACAAGTGAAAATATAATAAGAGAAATAAATTTACAGTTAGCGATTGATAAGGAGAAAAATAAAATTTCTATAAGCCGGATAGCAAAAATTAAAGAATTGATTATAAAATCTCGCGAAGCGGAAGCCGCTGGCGAACAAGGAGAAAATTTTGAAGGAATAGGAAAAAAATACGGCGATGAGCAAGGCTATTGGGTGAATGATCAGGGAGATTCTAGATTTAGTGATATTTTAGGGAAATTAGAAATAGGGGAGGTGAGCAATATTATAGTCGCGGACGACGGTTATTATATCTTTGCCAGAGATGAAAATGGTTTTAAATATATTTTTATAAAATCAATGACCTTTTCTAAGTATTTGGAAAACTTGTCAGCCGAGATTAAAATTTGGATTTTAGCAAATTAGAATAAAATAAAAAAAGAAGGCAGATCAAAAATTCCACCTTCTTTTTTTATTTGAGCCGATGGCCGGGATTGAACCGGCAACCTACGGTTTACGATACCGTTGCTCTACCAGTTGAGCTACATCGGCCTCATTAACAATTAACTATTGACTATTAACGACGAGGTCAAATGTCAATAGTTAACTGTCAATTGTCGTCTTTGGAGCGGGTAACGGGAATCGAACCCGTGCCTCAACCTTGGGAAGGTCGCGTACTACCATTATACTATACCCGCGTGTTTAACAGTTAACCTTTAACAATTGACTTTTGGCAGTATGTGGACAAGGATTGGCATAGCTTGCGCAAGTCATAAAAAGATTATACAAAATTAACCTTTTTTAAAGGCAATATGATAATTTTTATCTAATGATTTTTTATGTTATAATTATATTGTTATAATCAGAACTAGTCAAATAAGCGCTATTTAACCAATGATGAAGAATTATTTAAAGAAAACAAGCATATTAGCAATACTACTAACATTATCGGTTGGTAGTTTTGTTTTTGCTGATGAGGCGGTTGTAGAGAAAACTCCCAACTTTTTTTATCACATTAATCTTGATAAATCTACAATTGCTAAGGGTTATACAGTGAGCGCCTTTGATGATGCCTTGAAATTGTCTTTAGTTCCAGGAATATTATCGGAAGATACGGGGGTGGATGTGACTCAGCTTAATGAAGAAATGCCAATGCCCTGGCAGGAAGATAGGATAAGCAAAATTTATCAGTTTGAATTCAGAAATAAGAATGCCTATGATAATAGCCGGCCTTTTTATATTCAATTTTCTTATGATGAAAATACAACTGGATATAAACAGGTTTATTTTTATGACAAAAATTTTGATTCTTGGCGGCCGCTGCCGACAAAAGATTATCCTCAAGAAAAATTTGTTCGATCTTTAATTCATCTTCCTTTCGCCCGAATTGCAGTTTTCTCCAATCCGGAAGTTTTAGTTGCTGGTCAGGCTAGCTGGTATGGCTATAAAAAAGGAAATTTTGCCGCCTCTCCTGATTTTGCCAAGGGTTCCAAGCTCCGCGTTTACAATACAGCAAATAATAAATATGTAGATGTGGAGATAAACGATTATGGGCCGGATAGAAACTTGCATCCCGACCGAGTCATTGATTTAGAGAAAACCGCTTTTGCCAAAATTTCATCTTTATCCGAAGGGTTGATAAATGTGCGGGTTGAACCTTTATCTATAGTGCCGGATTCTTCCAGCCAGGTTCTGGGAGTAAAAGAATTTGGAATTACTTACGAACCAGTAGTGGCTTCCAAATCGGCAGTGGTGATGGATGAAGACAGCGGTGAAATTCTCTGGGAGAAAAACGCAACCACGACTTTACCCTTAGCTAGCTTGACCAAATTAGTAGCTATTAAAGTTTTTTTGGAAACCGGCCATAGTTTGGATGAAGAAGTTTCCTATAAAATTCAAGACGAAGAATATAATTATCAATATTGTAAAAAATCAGAATCGGCCAGGATTAAATTAAAAGATGGCGATACCTTGACCGTAGGAGATTTAATTTATTCTGCTCTTGTCGGTTCCGCAAATAATGCCATAGAAACTTTAGTGCGGGTTAGCGGTTTGTCTCGGGAAGATTTTATCAGGAGAATGAATGAAGTTGCAGCTGGTTGGGGAGCGGTGTCTACCGGTTTTATTGAACCGACCGGGTTATCACCAGAAAATGTGAGTTCTCCTTTAGATTATGCTATAATAACAAAAGAGATATTTGTTAATCCTATTATTCAGAAAATAAGCACGACTCAGAAATATAAATTTTCTACTATCAACACAAAAGAAGCTCATAGTCTGACAAATACTAACAAATTATTGCAGACTAATAATGGTTTTAACATCACTGGGTCAAAAACAGGTTATTTGGAAGAGGCTGGATATTGTTTGATGGTGAGAGCTGAATCTGGCGGAAAAAAAGTAATTGTTGTAACCTTCGGCTCCGAAAGCCGAGACAAGAGCTTTGTCGAAACCGAAGATTTAGTTAAGTACGGAATAAAAAAATTAAGTAATTAGATACCTTTTTAGAATTTATGATAAAGTTTTTTAATGTTTCTAAAATATATAATCCAGATGTCCAGGCTTTGAAAAATGTCAATTTGCATATCAAGCCGGGAGAATTTGTTTCTATTGTCGGCCAATCGGGAACAGGCAAAACCACAATGGTTAAAATTTTAACCGGCGAAGAGAGGGCGAACAGCGGAAAAATTTTGGTTGGCGGCTGGGATATAACTAATATTGGGCAAAGAGAAGTGCCATGGTTGCGGCGGCAAATTGGTGTTATTTTTCAGGATTTCAAATTATTACCGAGAAAGAATTTAAGGGAAAATGTCGCTTTCGCTTTGGAGGTTTGCGGTAAAACTCCTTCCAAAATATCAAACATTGTGCCCCAAGTCATGAAAATAGTTGGTCTGGACAGCAAACAGGGAAGATATCCTCACGAAGTTTCCGGAGGAGAGAAGCAAAGGGCGGCTATTGCCCGCGCCTTGGTGCATCGGCCGAAAATTCTTTTGGCAGATGAGCCGACAGGCAATCTTGATTCTATTAATGCTAATGAGATTATTGATTTGCTTTTACGGATAAACAAATTTGGCACGACTATTGTTCTGGTTACTCACAACCGCGAAATTGTTAATAAATTGAAGCGGAGGGTTATAACCATAGATAGCGGTTCAATTATTAATGATCAGGCCGTCGGGAAATATATATTATAAAATTTAAAATATTATGATTTTTCTTTCTTTTTTAAGAATTATAAAATTTAGCTTTCAGGATATTTATCGAAAT
>JBAZOD010000032.1:0-10796 GCA_041648955.1 Patescibacteria group bacterium | reverse complement strand
CATCCGCGGCAGAAAGAGCAAGAGTCGCCGGCGTAGAAGTAGCAAAAACTTGCAAACTAGCAGAAGCAGGATCGGTGGTATCAAGAATGGCAGAAGCTGATGTAGAGCTAGCAATAGCATCAGCCAGTTCGTTATCATCAATTATGGCCTTGATTTGAAATTCAGTAGTATAAACATCGGAAATAGTAGCTGAAGCATCCCAGGTGGCTGTATAAGTCAAAAAGCTGCCTTCCAAAACTTTATTATCTATATCGCCATCGCTATTAGTATCGGTTACATCGCCAGTCGGCGGCGCGGCGCCAAAAGTAATTGAGGTAGTAGCAATTGATACCCAAGAAGAACCGGCGTTTAAAGAATATTGGAAAGTCGGAGTAACATAATTTTTTGTAGCTGTTCCCGAAGTAGCATCTACATCTTTTATTTCATAACTAATATTAACTACGCCATCGCTATCCTGAGAAGCCGTAACATTTTGGATACTAGGAGGACTATTTACTACGTAATTTATAGTGACATCGGATAATGTCGGATTATTTATAGCGTCATCGGATGTTAAAAAAACTTTATATTTAAACCATTCGTCGTTGGAACCGCTGGTGTGCTCGGAATTTATAGTTTCTCCTCCCGCAGAATCAGTATAATAGTCATCTGTTCCGGTCGGTCCCAAAAAATCCGTCCAAGTAACATTATCGGGCGAAGTTGCTATTTGAAATTTGATATCAGAACCCCCGGGCAAAGTTTCTGTCCAAGAAATGCTAGCCAAAACATTTTCCGAACTGGCAGTATCATAAGCGGAAGAAATTAGATAACCATAAGGATTAACATAACTCCAGGTCATATCAAGTAAAAACGGCCAATCGGAATTATTATCAGAAGTCAAAGTGGCGCGATATTGCAGATAACGTTTTGTGCCGATATCATTAGTTGGAACTCCATTAGAAATTGTTATCCAATTCGTCCAAGTTCCATCTGCGGGAGTTGTATTTCCTGCTCTTGCTTCTATCAATATAGAGGTATTCGCAGGAAGAGTCGCATTCCAGCTCAAAGAATTTGAGGGAATTTCCGAACCAGCGTCAAAAATAGCTGAAGTTGTTGTGCCGGAAGCGGCTCTAGCGGGATTCGCATAAAAAAACAAACAACCAAAAATAGCTGCTATTAAAACAGAAAAAACAATAAAAAATTTTTGCCTAATTTTTTGCATGGAGACTTCAAAAAAATAAAGAAATTTTTTCTATGTTCTTATTGAATAACTTATATTAATTATATAATTTTATTATACACATTTTTTTATTTCTGGTAAATGTGAATAAATTTTACACCTTTCTTTCGAGATTTTAGTAAATATATAATTTACTTTTTTAAAGAATTTAACAAAATATTGTTATTTATTAGATGAACTAAAAAATTTTTTATCTATAGCTATACACATTTACAAACATAAATAATTTAATATATAAACAAGTTTAATTACAAAGACAATTATATCTATACGCCCAGTTACCACCAGATGAATCCTTATTTTCTCTTATATAATACCCAGGCAAATTTGGGACAGCCGAACTACATCCGTTGGGGGGATAAGCACTCGGATTCCAACCATAAGCAATCGCAGAAATAGTAGATGTTTTACAATCAGCCTTATTAGCTCCTGACGGCACTTGATCCTGATAAAGCTGACTTTGATAGGTCCAGGCACAAGTTTTACAACTTCCAGCACCGTTGCAATATTGACAAGTACTATTACAACCACTTGGCTGTGTATCCGCTGCTCTATTAGCGCACGCCCCAGCCACGCAATTGGTGCAGACATTATTACAAGCACCATCTTCGTTCTCCGTAGTAGCACTACAACTTCCGGCGATACAATCATAACAAGCAGTAGCACAACCCTCCGTTGTATCTTCTGCGGACCTATTCGTACATGTTCCGGCAATACAGCTAGTGCAAACGCCCGTACAACCTGCATCCTCATTCGTTGTCAAACCCGTACAAACACCCTGTGTTCCAGATCCGCTACATGATTGGCAGGCGCTTGAACACGCAGTATTACAACAATATCCATCAACACAAAAACCAGAAGAACATTCCATTGCCACAGAACAAATTGAGCCATTAGGACGCAATACTCCAACACTATCACCAGAATAATAAGTACTAGAAGTAGCATGAGTCTGCCAATCGGCGTTAGAGGTTTGAGACCAAATTTCAGTAGTTTCAAAGTCTAAAGATAATTCTCCCGGGGTGGTGGTACTGACATTATCCTTGGAAACATATTTATTCCAATTAGTCTGATCTCCAGGATGAAGGCCGGTGAGAGCGCTTACCCCTCCTGACCAGTCAGTTTGGATAAATCCATAACTGGCAGCTCTAGTTCTAAATACTTCTGGGAAGAGGAAGGAAGAGATGAGGCCAGCGGTGACAGTAGTGATGATTAGAGCGGTGATGGCGGTTAATGAAAATACAGTAGCTTTTTTTTGTTTTATTTTATTAAACTCAAATAACTCTTTTTCCAGCTCCTCAAGAGAATCCTTATCAACTCTTTCTCTTTTTTTTATCTTATCTATCGTCTGTCTTATTATTCTAAATTTATTTTCAACTTCGTTTGATTCCTTGCCGTTGACAAATTCATTAAATTTTAAAAATGTCTCCTCTTTTAATAAATTAAAATTATCTCCGGAACTTTTAAATAAAAGCGAGAAAAAAGAAAAAATTCTAAAATAAATTCTTGCAAATAGCGCTCGTCCTTTTTTATTTTTTTTAGTTCTTTCAATCAGCTCGCTAAATTCAGCGAAAACATCTTCTTGCAAGATGCTAAAACTATCTTGAGAATTTTTAAACAACAGTATCAAATAATAAAGAATTATAAGATAAATTTTGGCAAAAATTGGTTTTCTATTTTTTTTGCAATGTTTAAATTTAACCCGTTGATATTCTTTTTCTAAAACTTTTTTTACCAGCGGCAAGGACAAATCTTTCTTGTAGGAAATAAATATAGCTATGCCCGTAACTAATAGAATATATAGTCCGATGCTATAATAATGAATTCCCGATTCTGAGACTGGGAAGAATAGCCAGATGGAGACGGCGAGAGTCAAGGAGAGCACGGTAAAAATAGAGTAATTAAAAATATTGCTGGAAATAAAGTTAAAAAGGTGAAAATTTAATTTTTTATTTATATCAAAAGACATATTATAAAATTATTAATATCTCCAAAAGATAATCTTAGAAACAATCACATCTAAAAGTATTAACCCAACTACCACCACTACAATCTTTGCTGGGCGCCGTATTTGTATTACAATTCAATGACCCATCATAATAAGAAACCCCTCCATTTCTTGAAGGTTTACATGTTAAACCACTACCAACTAGTACACATCCATTCTGATTACCTATATTAGTAAAAGCACAAGTCTGGCAAACCCCAGAATTATTGCAAAATTGGCAAGAAGCATTACATCCGCTCGGTTTACTATCTACGGCCCTATTGGCACAGGAACCAGCCACACAACTTTTACAAACAGCTGTACAGCTGCCATCAGAATCTTCTGTCATAGCTGTGCAAACCCCATTGACGCAATCATAGCAATCGTTAGCACACCCTTCAGTGGTATCTTCAGCCGTTCTATTAACACATGTACCCTCATTACCAGATGAATTACATAAACGACATACACCATCGCAAGCCGTATCACAACAATAACCATCAGTACAATATCCAGAATCGCACTCCACGGCCGCAGAACAAGTTATGCCATTGGGTTTGGCAATACCGACACTCCCGTCAGAGTAATAAGTGCTGGAAGTAGCATGAGTCTGCCAATCGGCGTTAGAGGTTTGAGACCAAATTTCAGTAGTTTCAAAGTCTAAAGATAATTCTCCCGGGGTGGTGGTACTGACATTATCCTTGGAAACATATTTATTCCAATTAGTCTGATCTCCAGGATGAAGGCCGGTGAGAGCGCTTACCCCTCCTGACCAGTCAGTTTGGATAAATCCATAACTGGCAGCTCTAGTTCTAAATACTTCTGGGAAGAGGAAGGAAGAGATGAGGCCAGCGGTGACAGTAGTGATGATTAGAGCGGTGATGGCGGTTAATGAAAATACAGTAGCTTTTTTTTGTTTGAATTTGGAGAATTCAAAGAGTTCTTTTTCAAGTTCGGAGAGAGAGGCTGAGTCCACTTTCTGGCCAGATTTAATTTTTTTAATAATCTGCTTAATTCTTTGAAATTTATCATCAATTTTCTCCTCTTCGGCTTGATCAAGAATTTTATCAAGCTTTACAAAAACATCCTCTTTTAAAGTACAAAAACTCTCCTCTGAACTTCCAAATAATAACATCAGATAATGAATAACTCCGAGATACGCCTTTATAAATATTTTTTTATTACTTTTATTTTTTTCACCTCTGAATCCCAAATAATTCTTTCCACTGAAATATTTAAATTTAATACGATAATATTCTTTTTTTAAGATAACTCCGGCTATGGGAATGGAAAGATTTTTTTTATATGAAACAAAAACGACCAAACCGAAAATTATAATAAAACATATGGATAAGCTGAAAAAAGTTGAAAGAAAAAACCAGGCTATAATAGACAGCAACAAACCAGCTAAAATCAAAGCCGTAAAAACAAAAAAATCATTATTAGCTAAATAGCTAAAAAATTTCATTATTTTTCCTTTTCCTTCGTAGGGAGCCATGGCGCTATAAAACTAAAAAATAGTCAAAAAAAATTATTAATATTTTTCCACATTTCAATAATATTATAACACAACCGCCTGCCAAAAGTAAATAAAAAAACGCCCCGACAAAAGCGTCTATACTATGTCATTGCGAGGAGTCGCGCGACGAAGCAATCTCTGGTTCAATTGCACGAAGTTTAATTTTATTAAAAGGCTATTATTTAATATTTACCGAGATAAAATAATATTTTTTAATCTTCTTGTTATTTCTAAGCAACCAAAGATTGCTTCGTCAGTCGCTCCGGCTCCCTTCTCGCAATGACAGGGGGGGGCACAATAACAAAAAGATCAATCAAACAAAATTTTTTCCAGATATTCTTTCGCTTTCAACTGCTCTGCAAAAGAATTTTCTAATTCAATGGCGCAAAACCGCGGTAAAAAATCTTTATATTTTTTTACATAGTCAAAATCAGACAAATCCTTCATAAAATGAGAAACATAAATATTTCTCTTTATCCCCTCGTCTATTTCCCAAAATGGCTTCTTTTTGACTGCGGAAATATGGGCGCAGCCAATTTTATATTTTCGTAAATATTTTGGCAAATTTTTTTGATCCGGAGCTTTTTGAATGACTGTATAATTTTCCAAATGGCTGATATCCAAACAAAAACCTGGAAAAATTTTGAACCACTTAAGCATCTCATCGCAAAAATTCCAATTATTCTCCAAATAAATAAATTTTCTATATTTAAAAGAATCTTGTAAAAATCTTTCATTTAACCGGTCAAAATGGCTGTTGAAGACTTTTGTTTTGAATTTTTTTATAAAATACTCAAATTCCCATTCTTGAAAATCATCGCGCGCGTGAACAAAAGGAATTCTCTTCAACCCAGTTTTTTCCAATAACGAATACAATTTTTTTCTTTCTTTTGGTTCCAGGCCGGTAGCAAAAAACGCTACTTCTTTTATTTTTAATTCATCTATCTCTTTAATTTTACTTTTCCAGTCTGAATTTCTGGTGGTTGTAAGTCCTGGAAGTATTTTTAATTTCATAGTTGCGGCGGCAAAACTCTTTCCCAGCATCTCACCTCCGGGAAGAAGTTAATTGTGGAAATCCATTTTTTAAATATTGGCTCATCGCCTATTTTAAGCGGATTCTCATCATCTTTATAGGCGGATATTTCATATACATTCTTATTAAGAAACGTATAGGCGAAATCTTTCCCTTTTAAATTATAGGCGTTATTTCCAGCGAGCGAAAATTTTTGATAATCTTCCAGATTGGAAGAAGCTGATTTGCCTGAATCTTTAATCCAATCTTCGATCGTGCCAATAGTGCTTGTTCCCTCTTCAGCGTAAGTTTTAATCCTAAAAACGGTTTCACCGACTGCGAATTCCAACAAATCTTCATTTTTGGGCTGACTCTCTTCTGAACTTGGAAATTTAATAATCTCGTCTATATCACGAGTCAAATTTTCCATCGGATATCTAAATCGCCAGCCGACGCGGTTATTTATAAATTCCCCCCAATCCGCTATTTCTTCAGGCGTGGTGGTCGCATCCCTTAAGGTGCCAAAGCGCTCCACCGAGCTGGAGGAATTTATTTTATCAAAATTATGAGGGGAAATGTTTTGTCTCTTTGCTTTTCCGCCAAAATAATAAATTCCGCCGATAACAAAAACCAAAATAAAAATAAAAAAAATAACTCTGATATTTTTCATAAATATGACAAAAAATTAAACTCGTTTCTTTTCCCACCATTGGCGATTAGTCTTATACCAATCAATTGTTTCTTTTAGGCCCTCATAGAAATTAATCTTCGGTTCCCAGCCTAATTCTTTTTTCGCTTTGGAAAAATCTATAGCATAACGCAAATCATGCCCCAGCCGATCAGCCACATATTCTATCCATTCTTCGCTTCTATCCATCAAATCTAAAATTTTCTTTGTTAATTCCAAATTGGTTATTTCGTTATCTCCACCCAAACAATAGGTTTCTCCAATTTTTCCTTTCTTAATAATCATTTCTACGCCCCTATTATGATCATCAACATGAATCCAATCGCGGATATTTTTTCCTTGACCATAAACCGGCACTTTTTTTCCCGTCAAAAGATTGGTTATAAATAAGGGAATAATTTTCTCGGCAAATTGATACGGACCATAATTATTGGAGCAATTGGAAATTGTAATCGGAAGGCCATGAGTATGAAAATAGGCTCGGACTAAATGGTCGGAAGCGGCCTTAGAAGCGCTATAGGGGCTACGAGGGTCGTAGGGCGTTTTTTCATTAAACTTCGCATCTTTAGGCCCCAAAGAACCGAACACTTCATCTGTGGAAATGTGGTGAAAACGGATATTTCCATTATTTTTTGCCGCCTCCAGCAAAACCCTGGTTCCCTCTACATTCGTTTTTATAAAATCTTCGGAACCAGCGATAGAACGATCCACGTGTGTTTCGGCGGCAAAATTAACAATCATATCCACATCTTTAACTAAATCATTTACCAAAGCCGAATCACAAATATCGCCTTTAGCAAACTTATAATTTTTATTGTCCGCAATATCAGCTAAACTTTTTTGATTGCCCGCATAAGTTAAAGCATCCAGATTAACAATTTCGTCATCTGGATATTTTTTTAGCCAATAGTGGATAAAATTGGAGCCGATAAAACCGGCTCCGCCGGTTATTAAAATTTTCATATTATTTACTTCTTATGAAATTAATTTTTTTACTTTGGCGACAGTCACGACAATCGCGCTTTTGACATCATATCCCTTATTATCCGGCATTTGTTTAACGAAATCAAACCATTTTCCGCTTGTTTGATTTTCTGCCACGCCTTTTAATTCAAAGCCCGCACAAGCAACTTCCCATTCTTTATTCCATACTGCCAATGATACATATTTATTTGTTTTCAAATTATTAATTGTTTCCAAGATGTGAGTATTGCTAATAATTATTTTATCGCCGAAAACTTTGCAATAAGCAACGGCGATAGCATGAGGTCGCCCATTCTTGCCAATTGTGGCAAGAGCAACCGCATTATTCTCTATTAATTTTTTAACGCCAGCAGCAATAACATTCATAATACTATGTAAATAATTTTTAATTGTTAATTGTCAATTGTTAATTGTTTCCGGATTTCCTCCACCTCTCCCTCCTCGTACTTCTTCGTCGGCCAAAAATTATCCAAACCGTCATTAAAATTTCTTGGTATTAAATGAATATGAAAATGAGGCACATCAATTCCGACTACGGAAACAACAACATAATCCGCATTCATCGCTTTTTTTATTGTTTTCATTAATTCCTTAGCGCGAATAAATAAATACGAAATCATCTCATCTGGAGTATCAACCATCATTTTAAAGTGCTCTTTCGGAATCAAGAGCGTATGGCCGCTGGTGACGGGATTTATATCCAAAAACGCTAACACTTTATCATCTTCGTATATTTTATAGCTTGGAATTTCTCCGGCAACAATTTTGCAAAAAACACAATCCATATTTTTATTTTTAATTCTTAGGTAAGTTTAGCAAATCTTCATTTTTTTTGCCAGAATGAGCCATGGTATCTATTGGTAACTCCACATAAAAAGTTGTCCCTTTATCCATCTCACTTTCAAACCAAATTTTTCCCTCATGATATTCAATAATATTTTTAGCGACAAATAGTCCTAATCCGTTTCCATCTGGGTGGAAACTCAAAGCATTGCCTCCTCGGAAAAATTTTGAAAAAACTTGGCCTCGCGATTCATTGGGAATGCCAATTCCTGTATCTTTCACTGAAACAGCCACTTTATCGCCCTTTAAACTTGCGGCAACGTCAACTTTCCCGTTTCTATCAGTATAGGTAACGGCATTTTCAATTAAACTGCCCAAAACCAGTTTTATCTTATAGGGATCAAGCTTAATTTCCGGTAAATTTTTATCTACAAGCAAACTGAATTTTATATTCTTTTCCTTGGCTGCTTCCTGATAGCGCTTGCTTGTCTCTTCTATCAAATTTCTTAAATCAGTTTTTATAAATTGATAATAATATTTTCCCTCTTCTATGGAAAAAATTTCAAGCAGATCGTCTACGATATTTATTAATTTTTCATTATAGACAAAACATTGATCAAGCACTTTTTTTTGCTTAACGGCCAATTTCCCAAAATCTCCTTTCAGTAAAAGATCAAAAGCAGATTTTATAGCCGAAAGCGGAGTTCTTAATTGATGGCCGGCAATCATGATAAATTCAGATTTCATTTTGTCCACGAATTTTTCTCGCGAAATATCATGAATAACTTTGACTATACCAATCTGTTTCTTTTTTTCGTCCAGCACAGGAACGGTATAAATTTTCAAAACTTCATCGCTCTCGCCTATCGGTTTAAATTCTCCCTTCTTCTTATACTTATCTTTAAAAATTTCAAATAAATTGACAAAGGCATTTTTATCTAATTTTTCTATTTTTCTGCCAAAAACTTTTTTACTGTCAAAACTTAATAATTTTTCCGCTTTAGCATTTACTGCCTCAATAACTCCTTCTCTATTTATAAAAATCAAACCGTCGGACAAATTAGCGAGAATTGCTTTCTCCTTATCTCTCTCTTCTCTGATTTCTTCTTCTCTCTTCCGCAGCGATCTAGCAATCAAGCCGGCAAACATCCCCACTATATAAAAACTTAAAATAATCGCAATTAAATTTGTAACTACGGCTGCATAGTTAAAAGCTAGGGCATATTCATAAGCTAAATTATATCTGGAAAAAAATGGAATAACTTGAAAATATTGTAATAATATTAAGCTGCCATACAAAAGACTGGCAATACTGGAAATAACTAAGACCCCGACAAAAGAATAGAAGAAAGCGGCGGCAATAATATTATAGAAAAAATAAAGAAACGATATACTGGTCAGACCGCCGGCAAAAAAAATAATAAAAACATAAAATATTTGATCCAAAATCAACTGGAGAAAACTGACGATTTTGATCCCCAATGAAGAAATTTTTTCCGGCTTGCGAAAATACCAATAAAAAATAAGATTTAAGCCGTAAGAAGCAAAGGCTAAAAAAACCATTAAAAATGGGGAGAAATTAGAATTTGGAGAATCTACAATTTTATCCGAAAAACCGCTAGTGACTTTTGAAGCAATGCCAATTAAAACTATTCCGCTGATATAAAGCCAGCGGCCCTTTATAAGGAGCCGATTAACTTCGATCAATCTATTTTTTTCTCGACCAAAAATTTCCATATCCAAATTTTTTAATTAACGGGAAAATTGTTTTTTAGAAATTCACCGAGTTTTCTGGCCGCTTCGCCTCTCTGCGATACCAAGCTTTTTTCTTCCACGCTCATTTCCGCGCAGGTTTTGTTATGACCCTCGGGAATAAAAATATGGCCGTAAGGCATTCCATCTTTTTCCGGCTCATGAACTTCGTCCGTAATCTCTCCCCGCATTTCTCCGGCAAATAAAACCGGTTCGCTTCCTGGCTCGCAAAATCCTATAATAGTTCTGAAATAAGCGCTTCGGTCTTTCCCTTCCAAAAGTCTGAAAATTCCATCAAAACCTATGCTATTAAAGACAAATTTCGGCATAGCGCCGGGAAAATTATTATAAGCATTAAAATATAACCCTGTATCCTCCATTATTATCGGCTTTTGTAATTTTTCTGCCAGTTCTTTGGCTGCTTTTTTAGCCACCTCTTCCATATCCGCATCCTTATCTTCTCCATATCCGATATTCACCTGTTCTAACTCCACCCCATATTTTTTCAATTCAAAGCCAATCTCTTCAACTTTATGCTTATTGCTTGTTACAAATATTAGCTTCATATGTTATTGAATTTTTAAAAATTCACTCCCCCATTATTAAATATTTTTTTGCCGTTTTTGCCTTTCCTAAAATCATCTTCATTTCTAAACATTTCAACAGTTAACGCCGTTCTCGGGAGTACAAAATCAAGATGAGAAACAGCTTCTTCTAACCCTTCTACTCCTTCTTCTCCATGTTTAGAATCTCCAAATGCCAAATGCATCGTGCCAAAACGCTTTTCTACTTCCAATGTCGGCGTCGCTGGCGCTTCAGGAGTTTCTTCTCTCACTGTATAACGGGCTTTGC
>JBAZOD010000031.1:0-11019 GCA_041648955.1 Patescibacteria group bacterium | reverse complement strand
CTTATTTCATCAACTTCCTCGTTTTTACCTTCGCCTTTATATAATTTGTCGGGCAAATTGATTGACAAACTGCCCTCTGCTGAAACGCATTTATAGCCGTGAACTACGCCCGTCGGAACAATTACCAAAACTGGATCGCTCGCTCCAACTTTTATTTTCAGACTTTCACCGTTAGTTTTTGAATTTTCCCGCCTATCCCAAAGATAAAGAAGAAAATCTCCCGGACCAGCAAAAACAAACCGATCGGCTTGGTGAACATGCTCATGCGGTCCGCGCGCCACGCCAAATTTAGTCAAACTAACATAGCTCATCACCGGCGAAAAATAATCTTCATCCTGCCGAAAAATTTCTGCCAGCCAGCCCCGTTCGTCTTCGTATTTTTTTAACTTTTTAATTACTACGCCCTCAATCATATTTTTTTATTTTTTAATCTTCAAATCTTTAATCGTCAATAGTCCATTCTGCGCTCCCTGCTGGCTAATAACCGAAGCGGAATTCTTTGCGCCTAACTCTAAAGATTTCTGAATATCTCCTTTGTAAATTTCCAAACCAGCCAAAAAAGAAGAGTTAAAAGAATCGCCGATGCCGGTGGTATCCACTCTCCTTACTTC
This sequence comes from Patescibacteria group bacterium, assembly GCA_041648955.1. Lineage (GTDB taxonomy): Bacteria > Patescibacteriota > Patescibacteriia > Patescibacteriales > JAQTRU01 > JBAZOD01. The sequence goes on along the minus strand of JBAZOD010000031.1, from coordinate 10,408 downwards.
CTTTACTATTTCTTGATGATAAAAATTTTCTCCATCATAAGCATCAGCTCCATCGTGCCCGCTTGTTATCACCACCAGATTCGGCCCCCAAGATTTAATTATTCTTAATAACTCCTTAGGATTATTCAAAGTATCTCTGTCTGTTTTTTTATAACCAGCAGATACTACCAATTCTATGGCTTCATCTTTATTAACAAATAATATTTCTGTCTTTTTTATATATTTCCCTATTTTTTTTAAACCGCTATCAAACTGGATATGCCCGGGATTCCAGGCAACTTTTAATCCTCTGATAGAAAATACTTTAGTCAGCGCTTCTTCCCATTTTCCCGACAAAGAAGTTGCAAAAACCCATTTCGTATTTTTTAAAGCCTCTAGTTCTTTATTCGTAATTCGCAATTCAGAATTAGCCGCCCGATTGGAAAAAACTATTTTCTCTGGATTGATTAAAATAAAAGAGAAGCCCGTTTCTACATTTTTTATTTTTTGCACTAATTTCGTATCCACTTTATGCTTTTTCAAATTAGCCAAAACTCTCCTGCCTCTTTCGTCATCGCCGACAGCAACCAAGCTGGCTACGCGAAAACCCAGGCCGGCAAAATTAACGGCGGCATTAGCCGCACCGCCGCCAAAAGTGGAATAAGACTTGTCGATCTTCATTTTAGCGCCATACTCAAAAGCTAATAGCCTTTGCCTTAAAATATCGTCCTTATTATCAATTAAAATGCCTTCCTTGGTAAAAAAGGTTATATCTTCTGTTGCGCCGCCAATAGCGATAATATCGTATTTCACCCCTTTAGAAATTTTATTACTTTTTTTCTTCATAATAGTATTTCAATTAATTTTTTAACACCCTATTTTTTACCCGTTTATTTTTATTAAGATTTCTAACGGGGTTCATATTTTGTTGATATTTTAATTATATAATTTCCTAATATGATTTTAACACAATAAAGGAAAAGGAAAAAGTTATTTTTTTCTCTTCAAAAAAACTGGCCGCAATCTCTGACTGACAAAATTAACGACATAAAATAAAACAAAAACTGCCAAGATGTTAAAAAATATCTGCCAAGTTAAATTTATCCAAAAAATTTTCCCCAAAACAACGACCGCCGGCGTTACTCCGAATATTTCTAAAAAATAAATAAAAAAATAAAAGAGAAAATTAAAACAGATTGAAGATAAAAAAATCAAAGCCAGAAAAGAATATAAAGAACGATCAGTAAAAAAATTAACCAATAAAAAATTAGCAACCAAAACCGTAAAGAAAAAACAAGCGAGATAAACACCGAATGGCAAAAAAGAATAAATATCCAACAAAAACCCCACACCAATCGCCCACCATAAAGACGTACTAAAACTGCTAACTAATAAAATGACAATAAGCGCAACTAGGGCAAAATTAAAATTATCTAGCCCGAACGGCAAAATGCTGATAAAAGAAAATTGGATTAAAGATGAAATTACTATTAAAATAAAATTCAAAAAAATTTTAAAATACATACGCGGAAATTAAAAAAAATATTTGAATACCCTAGAAAAAAATTATTTCACTGCTGGAGAAATAACAGAAACTATTGTTAAATTTCCCAAATCCATCAAAGATTCTACTGTAGCTTTTTGCCAAATCTCGTTGCTGTTGCTATCCACCTGAGTAATTTTTCCAATAACTAACCCTGCGGGAATATCACTTTCTAAACCAGAAGTAATAACTATATCATCAATTTTTATCTTTTCAGTTTGAGGAATAAAATCCATTTTAATGGTCAGGCCCAAATCTCCTTCTACTACTCCGCTCGTTTTCTGGTCATTTTGCCCCTGAATTGATGCTGCTAATTTACATCCCTTATTTGTAACCAGACAGACTTTGCTTATATTTTCTTTTGCTTCTATTATTTTTCCGACAATAGCTCCTTGGCTGTTAAGCACTCCCAAACCGGCAGAAAAACCGTCTCTTTTTCCTTTATCTATAATAACAGCCTGCCCCTGATTAAGTGAGTCGTCAAGCGCGCCCCTAGAAACCACATTAGCTAAAGTATAATTAAAATTATTTTTGGAAAAAAATTTTAATTGCTGGCGTAATTTCTCATTTTCTTCACCCATAGTCTTCAATTGAGAATTTTCAATCGTCAACTGGTTTAATTTCGCCTCCAAATTTTTTACCACGGACAGAAGATCTCTCTTGTCAGTCTGCTCGTTTACTGCCGTTCTTAAATCTGTGCCGACTGAATAAATTTTTTCAGCCGCCGGCGTAATCAGATAAATAATTGCCCTTTCTATTGGATTTAAAATTCTTAAAAAATGCAAAAAAATAAGCAGCCCGATAACTGCCACAAACATAAATATATTATTTTTTGTTTTTACTTTTAACATACTTTAAAAATCATCGCTTCCTGGAAGCGATACTTTATCTAAGAGTTCAGGATCAGACAAAAGAATTCCTGTGCCTCTGACAACGCAAGTTAACGGATCATCAGCCACTCTAACTGGAATTTTGGTATGTTGGGCGATTTCTTTATCTATGCCGCGCAACAAAGCTCCGCCTCCGGTTAAAAATATACCGTGCTCATAAATATCGGAAACCAATTCTGGCGGAGTTGTTTCTAAAGTAATTTTTATATTATCAATAATCTGCTTGATAGTTCTGCTCATCGCTTCCCTTACCTGGCTGTCATTTATAATTACCGCTTTCGGCAAACCATTGATCAAATCTCTTCCCCGGACTTCCATCTCTAAAGAAGTCTTTAAGGGGGTCGCCGAACCTATCTTTATTTTCACTTCTTCTGCCAATTGCTCGCCGACTAAAATATTAAATTCTTCTCTTATATACTCAACAATATTATTATCAAGCTCGTTGCCGGCAAGACGCAAAGATTTCCAGGTGACAACCCCTGCCAGAGAAATAACGGCAATTTCCGTTGTTCCGCCCCCAATATCAACTACCATCGTCGCGGTCGGCTCCATGACCGGTAGACGCGCTCCTACAGCCGCGGCCATAGATTCTTCTACTAAAAAAACCTGGCGGGCGCCAGCCGATTTAGCTGCGTCTTCTACTGCTTTTCTTTCTACCTCCGTAATATCCAAAGGAATGCCAATTACGACTTTTGGTCTGGGTACTAAAGTAAAACTTTCGCCATGAACCTTATCAATAAAATATTTCAACATTTTTTCCGTCACCTCAAAATCGGAAATAACTCCATCCACTAAAGGCTTAATGGCCTGAATATGAGCTGGGGTTTTCCCTATCATTTTTTTTGCATCTTCGCCCACGGCCAAAATTTCATCTGTCCGCATATTAACGGCCACAACCGACGGCTCATTAATAACAATACCCTTGTCGCTGGTGTAGACTAGAGTATTTTTTGTGCCTAGATCAATTCCCAAGTCTTTGCTAAATTTTCCTAAGAATTTATTAAACATTATTTATGCGATTATCTATACTCTTAAAATTTTATTTCACTAATTTTTACCATTTTTAATTCTTTATCGCTTCTCTTCTTTAATTCCACGCAATTTTCTGCCAAAGTTTTTTCACTGATCACTAAGCGATAAGGACAGCCAATCAAATCCGCCTCTGCAAATTTTTCTCCAGCGCTTACATTTTCCCGATCATCATATAATACTTCTACTCCTTTTTTGGTTAAATCATTATATAATTTTTCTGCTTCCTGCCTAACTTTTGCTTCCTTGCTTTTCATTTCAATAAAATGAACTTTAAAAGGCGCGATTTCTTCCGGCCAAACTATACCCCGCTCATCATGGTTCATCTCTACAATTGTTCCCATTAGGCGGCTCGGCCCAATTCCATAACAACCCATAACTACATCCTGCTTCTCTCCTTTCTCATCCATATAAACCAAGCCGAAAGGCTTGGAAAAACGATTCCCTAATTTGAAAATATTTCCCACCTCTACGGCTTTTTTCTCAATAAGATTTTTATTTCCACATTTCGGACAACTCTTTTGCTCGCTAATAATTTCCTTATTTATCGCCACCCGGCATTTCTCGCAAATATATATAATATCTTCACCTGCTTCAGTTAAAGTTTGAAATTCGTGCGAATACTTAGAAAAACTACCGCCAGAAGCGTAGGTTAAATATGTAATTTTTTCCAATCCCAAGCGTTTATATATTTTAAAATAAGCCTCTATAGCTACTTCATAAAAATCATCAAGATCTTTTTGATCCTTGTGAAAAGAATACATATCTTTCATGGAAAATTCTCGCCCGCGAATTAAACCAGCCTTTGCCCTGAGTTCATTTCTAAATTTTGTTTTAATTTGATAAGGAGCCGCTGGCAAATCTTTGTAGGAAGAAATAAATTTTTTCATCAAAGGAGTAATCACTTCTTCGTGCGTTGCTCCCAGGCCGTATTCTTTTTTATCAGCGCCAGCTAATCGAAAAAGAACATCAAAACTTTTCCAGCGGCCAGTTGTCTCCCAAGACTCTTTCGGGATCAGAGTTGGCATGGAAATTTCTTGCCCGCCGATAGCGTCCATTTCTTCTCTTACTATTTGGCAAATTTTTTCGTGAACTTTCAGGCCCAACGGCAAAAAAGAATAAATTCCGGCCGCCACTTTATCGACAAAACCAGCTCTTATTAATTCCTTAGCGTTAAAACTTGTTTCGTCTTTCGGTAATTCTTTAACCGCTTTTGTGAAAAATTTTGATTGGCGCATATAATTATCTCTGTATAAAACTTTTATACAGCTTATTTTCTTATATTTAATAGCTATATCTACTATCAATTCTAACTTAAAAAACCTTCTTTGTCAAAATAAGACCTAGGCTGTTTTTGCTTCTTTTTTGAAGCTCAGTCTAGGTCTTTAGTACCAAATTTCATTTGCCTCACTCAACATGATTCTCTCCGTTTTTTCGTTGTCCGCTATCACCGTCTTCTTCGTCTCCAAGTCCTTCCGACTCCTCAATAATCAAGGTAAGGAGTTTTTTCCCAGAGGTTGGCCATACACCCAGAGTGGGCGGAGAATCGTGCCCGTTAAAAGGCAATTTCTTCAGAAGAGCTTCCGACATTTTGCTCACCTCCATTCTCATCCTTTTCTTCTTCCGGCATAATACAACCAAGATTAGTCGCATTGCGCAGAATCGCGCCGCAACCGCTAACCGACAAGCACAAGAAAAAAACAACAACAGTTACGCCAGATCTCCTCATCGCACCCCTCCTTTCAGAGAAATTTTCAACTCCCATAATTATGCGCGATTATCATACGCGCATTTCTCGAAAATTCTCCCATTTTTTGTGCTAAATTTATCAGCTCTTCCAGATTTACATCTCCACTGATTAGCTCACCTTTTCCTTCCATGTAATCAGGAAAGAATCTTCGCCATAAACGTTTTAGCGCACGCATACAAAGCTCCTTGGTAATGAACGGTTTTAAAAAATATTTTAATTTAAAAATTATTTTCCTATTTTTTTCAAAGCTTCCCTGATTCTCTCGCCACTATCCTTTATTTCGCTACCCACTTTTCGCAGAGCGTCTCTCGCTTGTTGCATAGAATACCCCAAAACCATCAAAGCGTCAATCTCATCGCCGTTGGATGAAATAACATCCCCTTTTTCTCCAATAATACTAGTCAATCTCCCAATCTTTTCTTTCAGCTCCAAAACAACTCTTTCTGCCGTCTTTCGTCCTATACCAGAAACCTTAGTTAGAAGTTCAGAATCTCCGCGGACAATAGATTCTTTGATATCATCAATGCTAGCCACAGCTAAAACTCCCAAAGCTGATTTCGGGCCAATGCCGGAAACAGACAATAATAATTCAAAAAATTCCATCTCTTCCAAAGACCGAAAACCATACAGATCCAAGGCATCTTCCCGCACGTGCTGGTGGGTATAAACTTCTATCTCCTGTCCTGCTTCCATTTTAATCTGTGCGCCTGGACTTAAAAAAACCTGATACCCAACGCCATTAACGCTAACTATTATAAAATTTTGCCTTTTGGCTAAAATTTTTCCTTTTAAATATGAGATCATATTTTATTAATTTTCAATTTCTAATTTTCAATTTTCAAACAATTTTTAATTTTTAAATTTCTAATTATCTTATTAATAAGTTTAGAAATTATAAAATTTGGTCATTGAAAATTGTTTAGAAATTAAAAATTGAAAATTATTTACGTTATGCGTCTCCTCACCACGCTATACTCCGGCACCTCTTGTTTTACTTCTAAAATCACCGTATCTCCGCTTCCTCCGCCATGCGCCTCTTGGATTTCTTCGCCATTTTTGGCATTTATCATCTTTTTTATCTTCATCTTTATTATATCATAACTCGGCCTGACAATCTCTATCTCGTCTCCAACCTTTATAGTATTATGCGCTTTCACAATAACTACGCTATCGTATTTTTTATTTTTTATTTTTAAATTTTTATTTTTAATGACCTGTCCGCAAAATTCCCATTCTGGCAAATTATGCGAGTTGTCTAAATTTTGCGCGGTCTTCCCTTCTTCAAACATAAATCCTTCTGTATATCCCCGATGAAACATTTTTTCTTCTAATTCTTTGTACAAAAAATTCAATTCTTTTTTTAATTTCTTTTGCTCAACATTTTCTGAAATTGCGTCTATCGCCTTTCTATAAGCTCCGATAATATTTGCTAAATAATAAACACTCTTGGCTCGGCCTTCAATTTTGAAAGCGCTCACTCCCGCTTCAATCAGCTCCGGCATTCTTTTTATCAAGCATAAATCTTTAGAATTTAAAATATAACTGCCGTGCTCTTCCTCCACCAATTCCATGGTTTCATGATTATCAGCGGATATTTTATAATTCCAGCGGCAGGGTTGAGAACAATCGCCCAGATTGGCATTGCGGTCATTAAAATATTTAGACAAAAAACATCGGCCGGAATAAGCCATACATAAAGCTCCGTGCACAAAACATTCTAATTCCAATTTTGGATTTTTTTTCTTTATTTCTCTGACTTCAGCCAAACTCAACTCTCTCCCCAAAATAATTCTTTTCGCTCCAAGTTTCAGCCAAAATTTAGCAGCTTGCCAATTAGTACAATTTGCCTGCGTAGAGAGAATAATTTTTGCTTTTGGCCAAATTTTTTTTACCTCTTCGAAGATGGCCGGGTCAGAAACAAATATTCCATCCACGCCGATTCTTTCCAATTCTTTTATATGAGCTGGTAATTTCTTTAGATGTTTATTGTGAGCGAAAATATTAGCCGTAACATAAACCTTTTTTCCAATCTTGTGAGCATACTTAGTTGCCTCGCTAATTCCAACAATATCAAAATCATTGATTCTCACCCGCAAAGAAAAATCAGGAATGCCTAAATAAACCGCATCCGCCCCAAAGGCAAACGCCGTTTTCATTTTTTCCAGATTGCCGGCCGGAGCAATCAACTCAAGTTTTTTTTTAATATTATTTTTCATTTTATTTAACTAAAATAGCTCGCCGAAACGAGCTACCCTGCAAGAATGATAAATAATTAAAGCTATACCTTTTTACTGCTATCAGTTAATTCTAAGGAAAATTTAAGGAATTTTTTTAATCGTAATTTTAATTCATCATTTGAGATATTTAGAATATTACTTTCGGCTATAATTAAAGTTAAATTATAATATGCATAATTAACAGAATTAAACTCTTTATACTCTTTATAATCGCTATACTCAGGAAAAATTATTCTCAATTTATTTTCATATTCTTGTTTGCTATGATGGACCAGCTTAAAACCGTTAATAAACATAAAAAGCAATGATGTAAATAATGATAATCTCTTATTACCATTTGAAAAATAATGCCCTTTATTGATTGAGATAAACAAAAATGATGCCTTATCATAAACGTCATTATAATAATTGAGTTTTACCCTATCCAAAACACTAACAAAATCTTCACACCCCCTTTTTTCTTTAGAATAATCTGGCAACCTATCTTCATTATTATTTAAAACATCCTTAATTGATTTAAATATTTTATCCAAATCACATCTCTCTAAATATTCCATAATTAATCATCGGACAATCTTCTTAACGCATTGCCAACACCTGCACTAACCTCTTGAGCGGCCTTTGCTTTATGAGAGCCGACAATTTCCCAATTTTTGTCAGAGGAAATAGTTCTCTGTTTGTCAGAGCAATGAACATGTGTCTTAAAATTGTTTATTATATTTCTAAACATATTATTATTTTAACATATTTTACTGTTTTATCAAAATATTGACAAATACTAAATTTTAAAATCTCTTTATTCTAATCAGCCCAGAAACAGGAACAACTTTTATTCCCTTCTTTTCCAGCTCGTCCAAAAATAAATTAAGACCCAAGGAATCAGATGCCATATGCCCGGCAATTACTACATTAATATGAGCTTTTTCCGCTTCTTTTCTATGTTCCTCGCTCATATGCATGCCGATAATCGTGCCGATTCCATATTGAGACATTTTTTCATAAATATCTTTAGAGCCGGAAGTGCCGCCGGTGAATTCGGTCACTACCACTTTCCCACATCTGTCATCCGGGCTGCCGACAAATAATTTCGGACCGGCTTTTAATTTGGTGGCTTCTTTAAATTCTGGTATATCTTTGAGAAGTTTCAAAATATCTTCTACAAATTCCGGTTTCTTTTTTGTAAGCAATTTTTCTAAATAATTTGCGCCTAAATTATCGCAGGGAGTGTGGACACACATAAAATTCAAACCCAAAATTTTGGCCATATCAACACTGCGATTATGATTAGCAGAACCCACTCCTCGCCCTACTTCAGAAATTCGCGGGCGAATAACCGATTCGGCGATATTTATCGGCACGCCGTATCCAGCCAAAACCTCTGCCTGCAAATCCATAACACCATGAAGATCGGCCAAAGCCGGCCCTTCCGGATGATGGGCAATTACCAAATCAACATCTCCCAGCTTATCAGCCAAAAGAAGTTCCGACCCTTCCATATCAACTCCGACTAAAACTTTTCTAATTTCTTTCTTGCCGCCGGAAAATAAAATCCGGGAATCGCTATAAGGATTAGTTAATTTTTCTTTATCAAATTCAGCTTTTTCTTCCTTACCCATTTTTTCATATTTTCCTTTTATTCTTTCCAAATTCTTTATGACATTTTTCTCGCCCCGAAGATCAGCCTTAATGCCCATCTTCACTGCCAGGTCGTAAATTTGTTGTACATTCATATAATTTTTAAGTTATTTCTAATCTTACGATATTACAAAAAAATCAAGATTATGTCAAACTAACTGCAAAACTACCAGCTTCCGCTTGCACCACCGCCGCCGGACGACCCGCCGCCAAAACCGCCAAATCCTCCGCCGCCAAAACCGCCGCTGCCTCCGCGTCCGCCGCCGATCCACCAAGGAATAGTACCACTCGCCTTATGCTTCGCATAATTTTTAGAAACTATAAAATCAAATAACAACCCGAAGGGAATCAAAACCGCAATAGAAACTAAGCCAAAAATAACAAAGCCTTTAATTACCCCGATTATTATTCCTATAATTCCCCCAATTACTCCGCCCGCCCACCAGGATTTGCTTCTTCCCAAAATACTCGCTATCCACATTATAGCGAAAAGTCCAATCCAAAAAATATTCTCCCAGGCTTTTGAGCTCAATCCTTTTGCTGGCTGGCTCTCCGGAATATACTCGCCTTGAGTTGCTGCCATTATCTTGTCAACTGCCTGATCTATGCCTTGGTAATATTTTTCTTCTCTGAAAGCCGGCTTCATGATGCCGTCAATAATCCAAAAACTTTGCGCATCAGTCAAAGCGCCCTCCAGGCCATAACCAACCTCAATCCGCATCTTCCTATCTTCTTTGGAGATTAAAAGCAAAATACCATTATCATTTTTGGCTTTGCCAATTTTCCAGTCTTCAAAAAGTTTGACCGCAAAATTTTCAATCGTATCGCCGTCCAGGCTCTTAATTGTAACCACGGAAATTTCGTTGCTGGTTTCCTTTTCAAAATTAACTAATTTTGTTTCCAGATTTTGCTTATCAGCCCCACCCATCATGCCAGCATAATCATTAACAAAACCGGTCGGCGTACCAGGATTATAATAGGCCAGGGCGGGCGACATCACAAAAAAAGCCAAAACAAATATTATTATTTTCCTGAATAATTTAAACATCTTAAATAAAAAATATTAAACCTCTTGTCATCCTGAATCCCGAAGCCTCGGGATGAAGGATCCCGCGGTCTTCTGGTTAACTATAATCGACGAACAACTCGTTGTTCTCGGGATCCTTCGCTCCGCTCAGGATGACAATAATTACTTGTAAATTAAAATTTAACCGCTGGGGCGTTTTCTGAGCCAGCCGCTGATTCAAAATAATTTTTTTCTCCAAATCCGAACATTGAAGCAATCCATTTTGCCGGCACTCTCTTAACCATAATATTGAATTCCTTAGCTGAATTATTATATCTC
>JBAZOD010000030.1:0-11177 GCA_041648955.1 Patescibacteria group bacterium | reverse complement strand
CATCAGGAGGAGTATTGGCAGGAGATGTCCAGGCAGCTAAAAGAGAACCCATGGATATAGATAATCCTAGAGTGAGGATAATTGAGAATATTAGGAGGAGAGAGAATTTACGAGGAAGCATAAAAATATTTTATAAATCCCTTAATTACATGAACATATATATTGAGCGGCATCGCTATAGGAAGGATTATAATATACACAACCACCATAAAGACTAGTCCAAGTTCCTTCATTGCCATATCTGGAGAACATGCCAGCCTGAGAACCAACGGTAGTTGGACTACATGTCATAGTTATATAAGAATTAAAGTAATAATTATTTCCGCAATCATAACTCTTGACCCATCGACAATATTTACAGGTTCCGGCAGTGCAATAATAACTATTAGTGCCAGAGATTGTACACCTAGCATCACTATCATAACAATCGGTGTGAGACACGCCCAAAACACAGGTGCCGGTAGTGGCAGTGGTCAAATAACGATCTCCATCAGCATCAACTCCACATAAGTAACCACTACCACATTGGCTATCCGCCGTACAAGCTGTGCTGGCAGGTAATTTACAAGTACCGGTAGAATCGCAAACCAAACCACTAGAACAACCATGAGCAGTTCCATCCGTATAACAAACTTCATTATAATTATCATAAGAAGTGACTAAAGAGTTCGCCGTGCAAGCCTTCCAACAGCCGGTGCTACCACAGGTAATAGTCGCTGTCCCCTGCCCAGAACAAATATCAGTTAAAGAACTATAGCAAGCTCCTCCCCCATTACAGGTACCGTTTTTAGAAGTATTGGTAGCATAACGATAGCAAGTAGGATTTACACTGCCATATATATAGTTAGTACAAGTGGTAGTTGCGCATTCGTTAGCTGGGTCAGTCCCATCGGGGACATTAGTGCAGATACCAGCGCTACCAAAAATATTGCAAGCCTGGCAAGCACCAGAACAAGCTGTATTGCAACAATATCCGTCTACACAATAGCCTGAGGCACATTGAGAATTAGTAGTGCAGGTAGTCGCAGACTCGCCGGGAGATGAACATTGCCCGGAATTACATACTTTACCAGTATCGCAAGGCTGCCCTTCATTTACATTGCTGATAGTAACTACACCAGTTAAACTAACGACGCGTTGTGAACAATAATAATTATTTCCGCCAGCAGTAAAATAAGTTGCGTTTCCCTGCACATATTCTCCCCCTCCGGATATTCCTAAGGCATCCACATATCCCTTGGTTGCTAGATGATTATTCGCTGTCGGATCAGAAGCAATAATATTACCTGCTACGTCCAACATAGCTTGGGGGTTGGTTGTCCCGATACCCACATTGCCATATTGAACTATAAGACCATTGGTGCTGCCACCGGTATTTAATATTAATCCTCCCTGCTTTGATTGGCCTACAGGACCGGTATTGATTGGGGAGGCAATATTGTTACCAGGAGGAGCAGCAGCCGGAGCAGTCCAGGCAGCTAAAAGAGAACCCATGGATATAGATAATCCTAGAGTGAGGATAATTGAGAATATTAGGAGGAGAGAGAATTTTTTGACAAGTCTTGATTCTCTTTTAGACTTTTTAATCTTCATCATTCTTATTTAAAAAATCCTTAGAAATTTATAATAATATTATAGCACAAAAATTAATTACCAGCCAAATCTATAATTCCTCCGCCAATAACCTCTTCTTTATTATAAAAAACTACGCTTTGCCCAGCAGTGATTGCTCTTTGTGGTTCTTTAAATTTGACTAAATATTCTTCTCTGTTGTTTTTAACTATTAATTTTTCAATTTTACATTTTACAGGCTTATGCCTATATCTAATTACAGCTTCGCAAGCTAGAGGTAATTTCGGTTCTACTCCAACTATCCAATTAACTTTTTTTGCAATTAATTTATCATCATATAAAATCTGATCCTCACCATTATCAACTACATAGAGAGTATTCGTTTTATAATCGCATTTAGCCACATAAAAAGGCCCTATTCCTCCGATTTCCACGCCTTTTCTCTGGCCAATAGTATAAAGGGGTAATCCCTGATGTTTGCCGACTTCTTTACCATCCAATGTCTTAATCGGCCCTGATTTTAATTTTATATATTTTTTCAAAAAATCATTATGACTACCGCTAGGAATAAAACAAATTTCCTGGCTTTCTTTCTTGGAAGCTGTAGGTAATTTAAATTTTTTTGCCAATCTTCTGACTTCTTCCTTTTTATAATCTCCCAAAGGGAAAAGCAGGTGCGATAATTGTTCTTGCGTTAGCGTCCAAAGAAAATATGATTGATCCTTGTCTTTATCTCTGCCTTTATATAACTTATGCACAAGTTTTGATTTTTTAATTCTGACATAATGCCCACTGGCCACATAATCAAAACCGAGTTTTCCCGCTCGTTTAATTAATAAGCCAAGTTTCACCGATTTATTGCAACGGACGCATGGATTTGGAGTTCGACCGCATTTATACTCGTTTAAAAAATAATCGACAACTTCTTTTTTAAAAACATTGCTAAAATTTAAAGTATAAAGAGAAATGCCAATCTGCTGGCAGACTCGCCTGGCATCAGCCAAAGCTTCCAGTGAACAACATTTATTTTCTGCCTCCGCTTCTTGATGACTATAATTTTCGTCTTTCCAAAAATGCAAAAAAATACCGGTCGGATTAAACCCTTTATCTTTTAATAATTTAGCGGCTACGGACGAATCTACCCCGCCAGACATAGCAACAATAACATTTTTATGATTTGTTTTATTCATAATTAAATTATATCTTCAATAATTTTATATTACAATACAAAAGAACAGCTCCGAAACCTCGGGACTGTTCCTAAATTCTTTCATTTTTTATTTTATTATTGCTCAATACAGCCCATAAAACTGTTTTTTCACCGCTTCCACCGCCTGATTATCGCTCTCCACTACTGACAGCAATTCCTTCACTGCTAATTTGGCATTGTCAATTTCCCCTATTTTTTGATAAAGCAAAGCTAAACTATACAAAGCGTTTGCATGTTTAGGATTCATCTTGTAAATTTCATAAAAAATTTGTTCTGCCATATTTAAATCATCATTGCGATCAACAAATGCACCAACTGCCTGTTCCGAATTAACACTCAACTCGTTATCAACATTGATTTCGGCAGCTGATTCTTCTTCAGTTAATTCCTCTGTAGCATTTTGCGAAATATTAAGTTGTGCCACACCGCGATTAAAATATAATCTTCCCAGCTCAAAGCGGTAATCAATATTATCCGTGGAAATAATCACTGCCTTTTTCAATTGTTCAATTGCTTCGCCATTATTTTTTAACTCTTCGTAAACAACTGCCTTCCCATAAAAGGCTGAGGACAAATCGCTTTTTTTCGCAATCGCCTCATCATATTTTTTTATCGCTTCGTTTAAATAATATTCTTTTTCGGCTTTATCTTCCTGCATTTTAGATCGAGCTACATTTATTAAAGCTATGCGCAAAAATGGAGTTGGGTTTTCAGGTTCTAATTCTGATACTTTTACATATAAATTTTCTGCCCACTCTAAAGCGCCACGCGTATAAAAACTGGCATTTTCGTAAATCAACGCTAGAGATTCATTATCAGCGGCTTTATTTGGAGAAATATCAATAGCCTTTTTGCCAAATTCAACTGCTTGTCCTAAATTATTTTCAATTTTTGTCTGATTCTTTTCTCCTCCAGCTTCTTTATTGGCTAGCGCCATATAATTTTTAGCTAAGCCTAAATAATAGCTGTCTTCATAGGGGAAGAGATCAACTGCTTTTCTTAATTGCGCTATTTGGTTATTAGCGTCTTCTGAAGCCACGGCTTTTTTCGCGTAGAAATCAGCTAAATACATTTTTACTCCCAAGGTAAATAGAATGATGACACCAGCGCTTACACACAAAAATAAAGCAGCTAAGGCTAAGGCGTATTTCGGCGATGATCTGAAAGATAACTTTAAAGATTTAAATTTTTCCGGATAAATTTCAATGGCTGTGGAAACTGTTAAAACCGACAACAAAATCGCCCATAACGTCAAAGAACTATTAAGAGGAAAAAGAAGAGCCAGAACCACCATAACCACAAACCCGGCAAACAAAGCTAAAAGCAAGGGACGGATTTCTTTTTCCGTCACTTTTATTAAAGCCAAAAAACAAATTGATAGAACTATTAAGCCGATAACAATAAAAATAATAGCACCAACGGCTCCGACTGTCGCTGACAATTCAAACAAAATTCCGCTCGCATTATTAAAACGAGCGTTCCACAAAGGAGAATTATTGAAATCTGCTCCGCGAAATTTAGAAAAATCATAATAAAAAGTGGCGGGACCGGAACCGAAAATAGGATTTGCCTTTAAACTATTTTTAGCAATATCCCAGGAAGCGCTGCGGGAAAGACTTATTTCCGCGGGCAAATCTAGATTTACTATATTAAAATTTCCCAAAACCAAAAGAATGATAAGAAATAAAAAAACAACGAGGGGAATGATTAAATTGTTATTAGTAATTGGTATTATTTTTGAGAGAAAAAACATTAAAATAATTACGATACCAGCTATCGCCCCCAACCAAAAAGTGAATCCGTTGAGCAACGCCAAAATAACTAACCCGGCTAAAATCATAAAAATAACAATGATTTTTAAAATCGCCGAAAAAAATTTATTTAAATTGGGATGAATTTCTTTTATTTCAGAAGCCATAACTACCAAAATCGGCAAACAAGATATAACAAACATAGAAAGTCCGGTCAGAGAGCCCACTGGGTTAAAATTAATAATTTGAGTAAAAGGAAGGGATAAAACAAAAAATCCAAAAAGTTGCGCCAAAGAAAATGCAATAACCAAAAAAGATGAAAAAAGCAAGGACCAAAAAATTATTTTTATCCTTTTGGCATTTATATTATTTACAACTAAATAATAAAACAAAGAAAAAGTTATAACTGCCGCCAAACTTTTTGATAAATCTCC
This sequence comes from Patescibacteria group bacterium, assembly GCA_041648955.1. GTDB lineage: Bacteria > Patescibacteriota > Patescibacteriia > Patescibacteriales > JAQTRU01 > JBAZOD01. The sequence continues at coordinate 6,210 of JBAZOD010000030.1, read as the reverse complement.
ATAACCGCCGATCAAACTGTCTTTTTGACCGACAGAAAAAAAAGTGGCTGTAATATAAACCGCTAATAATATTAAAATTGGCCAATCCAAAGGCGTCCTCTTTAACTCCAATTCCCCCTCCAAAACCCCCTTGGTAACCCAGACAACTATGCCGAATAAAACAAGAAAATAAAAAAGAATCATTTTCTCAAAACCTATACCAGACAGAACCTGCCCGGTGAAAAACAGGGGGCAAAGAAAAAATATTAAAACAATAGGGCTAAAGATCAGAAAATCTAAAAATCTATTAGTCGTTTTTTTCTCCGTATTTTTTTTGCCTGATCGCCCGAAAGTAATTATTTTTTTAAAATCTGCCATAATTTTGAAAATAGTCTGCCTACTGGCAGGAAAATTATATTATTAAATTTTTATTTCCCGGAAAATGCGCAAATATTTTTCTGCTGTTTTCTCCCAGTTTAATTCTTTCGCTCTTCTTATTCCCGCCTCTGTCAAACTATCTCTTATTTTTTTGTCAGAAAAAATTAGTTTTACCGCTTCGGATATTTCTTGGCTATTATCAGGATTTATCAAAAGCGAACAACCGCCAACTACTTCCGGCAGACTTGAAACCGAGCTGGTTATAACCGGCGTCCCGCAAGCCATAGCTTCCAGAGGAGGAAAACCAAATCCTTCATAAAAAGAAGGGTAAATAAAAACCGAAGCTAAATTATAAAGATAAACTTTTTCTTCCCGCGGTATATATTCTAAAAATTTTATATTTTTTCTATATTCTGACTTTTCTTTTTCTTCAAAAATATCTTTGGTTTTCCAACCCTTTCCCCCAGCTATCACTAAATCTATATTTTCTGCCCAAAAATTATCTCTTTTAAATTTATTATAAGCCCTTATCAGGCTAATCAAATTCTTCCTTGGCTCTAAATTGCCGAGGAACAAAATGAACTCATCTTTCAAATCGTATTTTTCTTTAATCATCGCCAAATTTTTATCGTCTCTTGGAATTACTTTGTACTGTTCGTCAATTCCGGAATAGGCAACCTCTATTTTATCGACACTAATTTTAGCCAAATCTATTATATCATTTTTTGTATTCTCTGAAACAGCCACGATTTTATCGGCATTCCTAATCAATTTCTTTATGTTAATTATACAATGCCAGATATTTCTGCGCAAATTAAAAAAATTCGGATAGCGCCAAAAGGACAAATCGTGCACAGTTAATATTTTTTTGCTTTCCTTTGACAAGGAAATAAAATTCAGATGCGGCATCCAAAAAACGTCTACTCCGAGTATTTTGTCAATTTTCGGATATTTAAAAATTTTTTGCAAAAGATAATTAAAAATTTTATTTGGATAGCGGCGGCTTATTATTTCTACATTTTTATAATCAAAAACCGGCAAGCGATTTTTGATATCGCGGCCGGAATTATAAAATAGCTTATATTCATTTTCCCTATCCTTTTTTAAAATTGCTTTAATCAAATTTAATGTGTATTCTGAAACACCGCTATAATTCTTTTCCATCAAAGTTCTAATATCTATGCCAATTTTCATATTGTTTTACTCCCCCTTTTTTGTATCTTTTATTTCGTGGGCTTAAACCTTATCTTTTTTGAATTTTCCATATTCCAAATCAATCAAATCATTTAATTCTTTTTTAAACTTTTCCACGGAAAATTGCTCTGCTTGTTTCCTAATTTCTTCCGGCTGCCAAGAATAATTATAAAATTTATCAATTATTTTAATAACCGCCTCCGGAGTTTGTTCATAAAAGAATAAACCGCTTTTTTCTGCCAATACAGTTTCCTTCGCTCCACCGCGGCCGAAAGCAATCACCGGACGCCCAGAAGCCATTGCTTCTATAACTGTGATGCCGAAATCTTCTTCTTGGGGATTTAAAAATGCCAGGCAATGACGATATAGCTCTGCCTTCTTCTGGTCATCAACTCGTCCTAAAAATTCTATATTCTTATTGCCGTTTGCTATTGCTTCCAATCTGGCGCGATCAACGCCATCTCCAAAAATTTTCAGCTTCTTGCCATTTTTATTAAAAGCCTCAATAACTATATCCATTCTCTTGTATGGAGCCAATCTTCCGCCAATCAAAAAATATCCATCACTATCGGACTTTTTATCGGCAATCTGAAATTTATCAATTTCTACTGGCGGATAGACAACAACGGAATCGCGCCGATAATATTTTTTAATTCTATCTTTAACAGCTATTGAATTAGCAATATAAAAATCAACGCGGTCAGCCGCCTGCCTATCCCAGATTCTCACATAATTCAAGACCAGAGAAATAATTTTTTTGAAAAATTTGTTGTATTTAAGCTCATTTATATACTGGTGGGTATAATCCCAAAGATAGCGAGTCGGGGTGTGGCAATAGCAAATATGCAAAGTATTAGTGGAAGTAATCACGCCTTTAGCGAAAGAACTAGTATCAGAAATTACCAAATCATATTCCCGCAAATCAAAAAACTCCACTGCCATCGGCATGAAAGGCATATACCATTGATAATGTTTTATGCCGCCGGGAAATTTTTGAATAACAGAAGTTTCTATATGACGATTCTTAAAATATTTATCAGCGTTTTTCTTTTCGTAAAGCAAAGTATAAATTGGCGCTTCCGGAAACATCTCCGCCAAAATTTTTAAAACCTTTTCCGCCCCTCCGTCTTGAGCTAAATGATCATGGATTAAAGCTACGCGCATTTTTTTATGTTAAAAGTTAATTGTTATTATTCCGCTTTTCTCGGCCGCAAAATCGCCAAGGGCGTTCTTAATAATATTCCCAAATCAGAAAGAAGCGACCAATTTTCAATATAATAAGTATCAAGCTTCACCTCGTCTTCAAAGCTTAAATCGCTCCGGCCGGAAATTTGCGCCAACCCAGTAATGCCCGGCTTGATGCTCAAAACTTTTTTGTGATGACGTTCATATTTGGCCACTTCGCGCGGCTGATGAGGACGCGGACCGATCAAACTCATACTTCCAAACAAAACATTAAAAAATTGCGGCAGTTCATCAAGACTCCAGCGTCTAATAAATTTTCCTACCTTGGTTATGCGCGGGTCATCGGCAATTTTATAAACCGGTCCTTCTTTGGTGTTTTGCTTCTCAATCAATTCTTTTTCGTACTGCATAGCCTTGTCAGTATTTGAATATTCCTTACCTACGCAATATTGAGCCAGCATTGATCTGAATTTAAAAAGTCTGAAAGTGCCATTTTTACTCACACGCTCGTTTTTATAAATAACCGGCCCTCTTGACTCCAATTTAACAGCAATAGCAACCAAAATCATTATCGGCGAAAAAATAATTATAAATAAAACTGAGAAAAAAATATCAAAAAATCTTTTCATAATTCTCCCCCAGCCCTCCAAAGGAGTTTTTTTAACTTCCACGATCGGAACGCCGGCAATTTCCACCACTTCGGTTTTCAGGACTTTTGTTCCTAAAAGATCGGCCGCATACTTAAAAGTAATATGATATTCATCGGCAAAATCAAATAATCTCAAAACCTCTGCCTTGGTTAAATTCGGATCACTCTGAATTATTTCATCTATCTCTTTACCTTTGCCGCTAGCCCGATATTCTTTTATAAACTCTGCTAATTCTTGCAATGTCTCAATATTAAAATCACGCAAACGCTTTACCACCTCATAGCCTGATTTTTTATTGCGAGAAAATTCCTTTATCAAAATATCCGTGGTCTTACTATTACCGACTAAAATAATTTTCTTCACGCCTACATCGAAAGAAAAAAGCATATTTTGTAAATTCCTTACCAAAAGGCGGGAAAAACTTACATAAAAAATAGCCAACACCCAACCGACTAAAATAATAAAACGGGAATCAAATAATTCCCGCCTAATAAAAATCAAGATGACTATCAACATAAAACCAGTAGAACAAGCCAGCACCACTCGATAAAATTCTTTTAATAATTTTCTGGAATCCTTGATACTGTAAAGTCCGGACAAAGCAAAAATAATTAGCCACAATAACGCGACAAGAAAAACAATTTTAAGATAAGAAGAAAAAGGTAAATCAAAAATAACGGGTCTAATCCCGATAGTAAATTCAGAAAAACGAATATAATAAGCGGAGATACCAGCCAAAACAATCATTAAAAAATCCAAGGGCACCAATAAAAAAGAAAAAAATAATTCGCTACGCTTCATAATGTGCAGTATATAACATAAATAACGTTTCGATTATAAACGTTATGTGTGTAGTATTTTAAAAAATAAATTTCACTAATACCGGGGCAAGCCGTAAGCCGGATTTTGTTTTATATAGTCATCTATCTAGTCCCGCAATTGCTTGCAAGATCAAGCGAGCCACTTTTCATCCCGTCCAAATTGGGCGAGGTTTGCTCTTGCTCCAGACAGGGTTTGCCACGTCACTCTGTCGCCAGAGGACGATCCAAGTAGCGTAGATTGAACGGATATCCGAGATCAATTTACACACCCTAGAACTTTTCACGTTTAGTTCCGATTGCTCGGAATTAGTATTGTCTCTGTGGTACTTTCCCTAGAATTACTTCTGGTGGGCGTTACCCACTGTCTTTTTATTTGGAGTCCGGACTTTCCTACCGCTCAAAAATCTGAGTGGTCGACTATTCACTTACCCCGATATTAGTGAAATTTAAAGAACTAATTATAAAAAGAGAATAGCATCTGACAGTCAAAAAGTCAATGTTTTTCTTATTATTTTATTTAAAATTAGCTAAATATATCAAAAAAAATTTATCTAAAAAATATTGACAAATTATAAAATATATGATATAAAGAAATATTCAACTTGCACCTTCAAAACTTAGGGAAAAACAACTAAATAGACATAAGGAGGTTGGTCATGCAGACCGACATGCATTTTTATTCTATTTATGATTTTGCCAGAACGATCGGATTTTATCCTTGGGCAGCAAGATTAATTGCCTATTCTTCCCAGCATACTGATTACGCTGGATGCAACGGCCTGCTTTGCGCCGGAGATAATTTGGTTGAAAAGATTATGACATCGCATCAACCGCTTGACGCGAAGTTGAAAGAAACGCAGAACGCAACCACTCCTTGGTTGGTTTTTCATTTCTGGCCAGGAGGAGAAAACGCAACTAACCCCTATGACCGAATGAGATGCCAAAAGAATGGCATTTTGATTCAGCCGATGATGGACAACGTCATAAGGCACAAGGATGAAAACTTTTTTCTTCATGCAGCCGGCATTGCTCTGCATGGAATGTACGATTGCTTCTCTCATGATGGCTTTATCGGCCTAAATCACCAAAGCAACCGAATCAGAAACGGCTCACTCCAAGTTAATTTCGGCCACCAATTAGAAACAACCGGAAATCATATCTTGGATGCGCTTCGGACCTTTAGGGAAAAAATTCAAGGAACAGTTGCTGAAACTTTCCCGGTTGGACATAGCGCCATTGGCACTTTAGCTGATCAGCCGTTTCTTCGGATTAGCTACGAAACAGAAGATGGCCGACAGATTACCCGGGACAATCCAACGAATTTTCTGGCAGCAGCTGAAATGGCATTCCAGTTTTTAACCAGAATTCTTTCCGAGAATGCCAAGTATGGAAAAGCAACGGGAAAAAATTGGAGCGACCTTGAGGGCGAAGTGACAAAACTTATTTCCCAGGAAGGATCGCTTGCTGAGCGTATCAAAAACTGGAGGAAGCTTATTAAATCCGGGCTTCATTTTCCAATTAAAGCTGGAGATGGCAGAATTTGGTACGCACCTGAAGCCTGGAGCTATAACCAGCTGCGGAAACAGTTAGAAGCGGGACGGGATAAAGATTTTTGCAATCCCCTCCTATTCACCATCGCCGCTCGCATTCTGCGAGATTTCATTCTTGGAGAAATGCGAAAGGCTGGTTTCATTCTTGGATAAGCCAGACGAGGAGAAACGCAAATGTCTGTAATTCTGATGGTCCCCGGTCTATTCGGCAACAAAGATGTCTGGAATAAAGTCCAAGAATTTTTTGGAAAACTGAATTTCAAATGTTTTCCCATTACCCTGCCTTACCGGGTAAACTTTGCCGAAACTCCCGATCTGAAACTCGGGGAAATTGGCGAAAAGGAAGACATAGACTTCCTGCTGACGCAGATCGCCCAAATCCGAAAAACTCTGAAACCGGGCGAACCTTTCATCGGCATGGGATATTCTCGGGGCGCGATGCTGGTATTGAAA
>JBAZOD010000029.1:0-11895 GCA_041648955.1 Patescibacteria group bacterium | reverse complement strand
CAAAAAACAAGAGATCTGGCCGAGTGGGCTTATAATAGTTATGTTTGGTAATTAGTGTGATATTTTTGGGATTTTTAGGATAAGTGCTATAATGAAAAAAGATAATTATTAGTTAGTTTTTATAATATGGTAAAAAATAAAATTATTATCGGCAACTGGAAAATGAAGCTAATGTTAGCGGAAAGTTTGCGGATAGCAGAAGAATTTAAAAAAGAATTTAAAGATTTTAACAAAAAAGAGGTTGTAATTTGCCCCTCTTTTGTGGTTTTGAACGAAATAGGGAAAATATTTAAAGAAACAAATATAAAATTAGGAGCTCAGGATGTTTTTTTTGAGGAGAGCGGAGCTTACACAGGAGAAATTTCTCCAGCTATGCTTTTGGAGGCCGGCTGTAAATATGTTATCATCGGCCACAGCGAAAGACGGCGCTTGTTGATGGAAAATTATGCAATGATTCACCAGAAAGTGAAAGAAACTTTAAATACTCCCGGCTTGGTTCCGATTGTCTGCATTGGCGAGGAAAGCGAAGAAAGAAAAACCGATAAGCGAGATTTTGTTTTAGTGGATCAGCTGCAGCAAGCTTTAGGCGGAATAAATATTTTAGAGAATCAGCAAATTATTATTGCTTATGAACCAGTTTGGGCAATCGGCTCAGGGCTAGCGATTGAACCGTCAGAAGCTGAGTACGCGCATAAAATTATCGGTTTGGCTCTGAAAGACATGTTCGGCTTGGGAGTGGTTAATAATAATTTTCGGATTATTTACGGTGGCAGCGTCACCAGTCAAAATGTAAAAGATTTTTCTGATTTAGAAAATATTGACGGACTATTGGTTGGCGGAGCAAGCTTGGATCCGAAAGAGTTCCGTAAAATTGCCGAGGGAATGTTGAAATAAATAATAAAAATAAAATAATATGCTTGTCCACATCAAAGAAATCGTTAAAGAAGCGCGAAAAGGAAATTATGCTGTCGGTGCTTTTAATATTCATAATTTAGAATCGGCTTTGGGTGTGGCGCAGGCAGCCAACAAAGCGAATTCGCCTGCCATTATCCAAGTTTCCGAGGGGGCAATTAAATATATGGGGCTAAAGCCCATAACTCATATTGTTTCTACTATTGCCAAGAATATTGCTGCTAATATGCCGATTGCTTTGCATTTAGATCATGGAAGCAGTTTTGATTCTATTTTTGAATGTATAGATTCTGGTTTTACTTCTGTCCATATTGACGCTTCTTCTCTGCCGTTAGATGAAAATATTAAATTAACTAAGCGCGTAGTGGAGGTTGCTCACGCCCGCAATGTCTGGGTGCAGGGAGAAATAGGATCAATGATCGGTGGCCATGGGAATATTGGCGGTAAAATAAAAGATATTCCCTTGGCGAAAATTGAAGATGTTGTAAAGTTTGTGAAAGAAACAGGAGTTGATACAATTGCCGCTGCTGTCGGCACAGCGCATGGCGTTTACAGCAACGAAGATATAAAATTTATTTTGCTTAGCGATATAACCAAAAAAATAAAAAAACCCTTTGTTTTGCATGGAGGATCCGGCATTGCAGACGCAAAAATTAAAAGAGCTATCAAGGAGGGTGTAAATATAATTAATATCGGCAGTGATATAAAAATTGCTTTTTGCCAGACCTTGGTTAAAAATTGTTTAAAAAATAAAAAAGAAACAGATCCTAGAAATCTTTTACGGCCGACCATAAAGGCGGTGGAGGATATAGTTTGCGATAAAATGAAATTGTTTGGCAGTGCCGGACGCATTAAGGCAAAAGAAATAGAAACTTAAAAATAAAAAAACTATGTATAATATAATTCCTTTGATTTTAATACTTATTAGTTTGGGCATTGTTATTTTTATCGTGGTAAAAAAGTTTTCTGTTTTAGCGGCTATGGATGTTGACAATATTCCGGCCGAGAAAGAGGCAATAGTCAAGGAACGGATCATAAGCAATCGCCTGAAAAGGAATATTTTTAAATGGAGTTCTAAGGGAGGAAAGGTTTTTAGATTTTTTGGCGATAAAATTGGAATTTTAGCTCAAATTTTTTACAAAAAATTACACGAGTTGAAAGACAGCTATAAGACAGAAGTGATTTTGGCGACCGGAGACAAGGAAAAGAAGATAGAAGAGCTTTCTGCCCAAGCGAAGGAAATGATAGGGGATGAGGAAATAAAAGAAGCAGAAAGAAAGCTTATTGAGATTATTGGTCTGGACAGCCAGAACATTGAGGCTTTCAAAAGTTTGGGAGATCTTTATCTTGAAAATAAAAATTATGAAGAAGCCAAGCAGACATTTAAACATATTTTAAAATTAATGAAAGACAGCGAAGAAGTAGCTGAAATTGGCGAGATTAATTTCAATTTAGCTTTGGCTAATAAAGCCGCGGGGAATTTAGCTGAATCTTTGGCCGATATAAAAGAGGCTTTAAAATATGCTCCTAGTAATCCGCGTTACCTTGACACTATGCTGGAAATCAGTATAATTAAAAAAGATAAAATATTTGCTTTAGACGCGTTAAAAAAACTGGAGAGGGCAAATCCAGACAACCAAAAGCTGGAAGATTTCAGAGAACAAATTAAAGAATTATAATCTCGTCTAATGTGATAAAAAATGTTTTTTAATCATTTTTATGCTGTGGAGAACAGTATTTTTTTAATAAAGCCGAAATAGCTCAGTGGTAGAGCACTTCCATGGTAAGGAAGGGGTCCCGGGTTCAAGTCCCGGTTTCGGCTCAAGAAGTAATTAAATATGGGTCGGTACCAAAGCGGTCAAATGGGGCAGACTGTAAATCTGCTGGTTATGCCTTCGTAGGTTCGAATCCTGCCCGGCCCACAAAAGAAAAACAGCTTTTTAGCTGTTTTTTATTTGACTTTTTGTCTATTTTATAGTAAAGTATTAAATATTAAAACAGCTATTTATTTTAAATAAATGAAGTTTACCATCAAAGTCAATAAAATTAATAAAGACATTAAAGATTCTGATGCCGACGGCTTGCTTGATGAGGAAGAAAAAAAATTAGGAACCAATCCGAACAAAAAAGACAGCGACAACGATGGCTTGGCTGATTATGAAGAAGTTAATGTTTATGGCACAGATCCCAATAATCCCGACACGGATGGAGATGGTGTTTCTGACGGAAATGAAGTGAAGATTGGACGCAATCCGCGCGGATCCGGAAAATTAAAAGATTTGTTTATTCCTCATGCCGGCAATGATTACAAACCGCAGGCTTTGCATCCGCAGCGAGTTTTGTTTTATGCTTTGAGCGCGATTTTGGTAAAATTTTTGGTTATTGCTTTTGTTGTTGTTATCCCAATTAGCGCTTGGCTAACGCCAGACGTATTGTCGGAACAGGCGCAAAAAATTATTGAGCTTACTAACAAAATTAGAAATAATTTAGGAATTCAATCGCTGGTTGAAAATAATCTATTAACGCAAGCCGCCTACAGTAAAGCTGAAGATATGCTGTTCAATCAATATTTTGCCCATATCGGTCCTGACAAAAAAACAATAAAAGAATGGCTTGCCGGCGTTAATTATAAATATGCCGTGGCTGGAGAAAATTTAGCGATGGGATTTTCCAGTGCGGAAGAAGTGGTGAATGGCTGGGTGAAAAGTCAGACTCATTATGCTAATATTATTGATCCTGATTTTTCCGAAATCGGAGTGGGGATGTCAAGCGGTCTTTATGAAAATTATGATACGACCTTGGTCGCTCAATTTTTTGGCTCCAAACAGCCGGTAGTTTCAGTGGCTGTAGCTGCGGAAAAGAAAGACAATATTATTCCAAAGATAGAAGAGCCGGCGCCGCCGGTGGAAAATATTATTCAGCCGGCAGTTCAGGGAGAGAAAGATACGGTTAGTCTGGCTCCTTTGGAATCGCCAGTTTTAGTTTATCCGCCCAAAGAATTTTTAACTGATAAAAATGTAGTAGAAATAAAAATTTTTGCTCCGCAGGCTGAAGAAATTATTATTCATAATAATATTGAAGAAATCGCCCGCAGCGGGGAAATCAAAGAAGGTTTTGCCAGTCTGGAATTAAATTTGGTAGAAGGCCAGCATGATTTCAGAATTGGAGCGATTCGCGGCGAGGAAATAGCGGAATCAGAAAATTATTCCATAACCGTTGATAATACTCCGCCGGCAGTTGATCAAGCGAGAACAAAACTTACGATAGTTGAGCCGGCCGGACAGGAAGAAAAAATTGTTCAAGCAACAGCCTATTTGAGTCCAGATGCGGTTTCAGCGGAAGTGATGTTCAATAATTATCACATTGCTTTGGCGCCGGTAGCGGGGGAAGAGGGAAAATGGAGCGGACAAACGATTATTTTTAATCAAGATGAAGAGCAGATTTTCAGTCCCGTAGTGATGGCAAATTTGATAGCGCGCGACAAAGCCGGCAATGAAACCGCGGTTGATGTCGGCTGGGAAAATATTACGCCAGCCAAATCATCGCTTCTTAATCAGTATTTTTTTCTGAAAACGGAACAGCCAAAATATGTGAAATCTCTTTTTGATGTCAGTTCTATTTATTACAAGATTATTTTAGTTGTTGCCTCTGTCGCCCTGCTTTTGAATATTTTTATAGAAATAAAAAAACAGCATCCGAAATTAATACTCTCTGCCGTAGGCCTAATTTTTCTTTTGATAATTTTAGTTATAGTATAATTTTAATTTAAAAATTTGAATTTATTATAATAAAATTATAAATAATAAGCGATTGGCTTATGAAAAATAAAATTTTTAAACTTGGCTTATCCCTGTCCATTTTTATTTTGGCGGGATTTTTTGTTGGCGCCAAGGAAGTTATAGCCGTAAATCAACCAAATTATCTTTGGCATTTTAATGAGTGTTCCGGATTGAGCGTAGCTGATTTTGTTAGTGGCGATAATTTTAATACCGGCGGCAATGTTTGGGATATAGGCAAGTGGAATTGCGGCTTGAAACAGTATTATAAATATAGCGCTGCGCAAGCTAATTTCAGCCAACCAATTTCTGGTAATAATTTAACTTTTAATTTTTATTATAAATTTTTAGATAATGGTTCACGCCTTTATTTCAGATTGGCTAACGGCTCGGGACAGCAAATAAAAATAATTCCAGCTCCTTCCTATACGGAGATTTATGGTCTGCCTACTTCTTTCGGCGCAAGACTAAATAAGGGCTGGCCGGCTGATAATGAGTGGCATCAATTAGCATTAACTATAAATGCAAGTTTAGGGCAATGGATATTATATCTTGATGGCAATGAATTTTATAATTATTCGGGCGATTCTTTTAATTTGCCCGAGTTTAATTATTTAGAAATTAAAGGCGATAGTAATTATAATTGGATTGATGAAGTGGCTTTATGGCCGAATATTTTAACTTCAGCGGAAATACAAAGCATCTATCAAGCAAATATGGAATTAGGACCGCAAGCTCCGATAATTCCGGCTGATGATAAGAAAATGTTAAATCTTTGGCAATTTGACGAGGGCCAAGGCAGTGTTATTGCGGATACTATTGGCCAGACAACATTGCCTCAAAATGCAAGCTGGACTGAGGGGAAATGGGGCAGCGGCCTGTACCAATCATGGCAGACGGGCCAAAGAATAAATGCCGATTTGAATCAGACAATAAATGTTCATGATCTGACTTTGGAATTTTGGTGGAAGAATCATAATTTTCCCAACGAAGCGCGAGGCCGATTTTATTTAGAAGGATCAAGCGGTCAATTTGGAATAATACCTTCAAAAGTGAGAACTACTTTAATAACTCCTTATGGGAATACAGTGCTTGAACCATCGCCCTTGGCTAATTTTGACGATGCTAATTGGCATCACTTAGCTTTAGTTTTTAATTCTTCTAATTATAGTCTGGATTTTTATATAGACGCGCAAAAAGTTTATACTCAAAAATTAATTCCATTAAATCTTGCTTTGTCATCAATTCATTTTTACGGAGAAAATTGGCCGTATAGTTTAGACGAATTTACTATCTGGCAAGGCGCTTTAAGCCAGCAGGATATCACCGATTATTATAATTCAGGCCAGCCTCACAAAAAGTCGGGTTTAGATCCAGTAATATTGGTGCCGGGGATTATGGGGAGTTATTTATATAGTTCTCTTGACCCGGGCGTAGAAGTTTGGCCGGCGGTTATAAAAACAGTGATAGATCCTTGGGATTTTCATTTAAATCAGTTGATAATGGATAATGAGGGTAAGCCAACAGCCAATACTATGATAGTGCCGCCACAGGATATTGTCAGAAGCGTTTTAAATAAAGATTTTTTTGCCGGCTTAATAGACGAGTTAAAACAAAACGGCTATGAAGAAAATAAAAATTTATTTGTTTTTCCTTATGACTGGCGCCTGGATTTGAATTGGTCGGCCAACGGCATACCTTATAGCAGTTTTGACTCGTTAAAAGATAAAATTGAAAAAATTAAACTGCAAACCGGAGCGCAAAAAGTAAATATTATCGCCCATAGCATGGGCGGGTTGGTGGCCAAAAATTACATCAAACATTATGGCAGCGATTCGGTAAATAAATTTATAGACATTGGCACACCGCACTTGGGCGCGCCAGAGGCGTTGAAGATTTTGATGTATGGGGATGATTTAGATTTTAATTATTTAGGAATAGGCTTAAATTCAGAACGAATAAAATTAATTTCCCAAAATTTTCCTTCAGTTTATCAGCTTTTACCCAGCCGAAATTATTTTAATAATGCTGATCAAAATTACGCTTATTACATTTATGACATGCATGATTTGGATAATAATGATACAACCGGAAGATTAAATTATGATCAAACGGTTGATTTTATAAAAAACACAGGTCGGAATAATTATTTGTTAGGTTTTAATGAGGCTTTGCATAGCGATTTAGATAATTACTCGCCTCGGGCAGATGGCATTAAAACATATAATATCATAGGTTGCGGTGAGCCTACTATCGGACAAATTTTTGTGTTAAACAAAGAGAAATCAGGCAAATACGAATACGGCTTAAAATACATTTCCGGAGACGGAACCGTGCCGTTAAAAAGCGCGGAAGCATTAACGGCTGATGATAGCTATTATATTAAAGGCGCTGAGCATTCGGTTTTATCTAGCGCTGATGGCATAAAGCAAATCGTTACGGCAGCATTGAAAGATACAATCGGTTCATTTTCCCTGCAAAATTATCCTATGATTTCACGCAGTAGTATTAATTGTTCTCTGACCGGAACGCAAGTCAGTTTTCATAGTCCGATTGATTTGAATATTTATGATGAAAACAATAATCATGTTGGACCAAACGAAAACGGCGATATTGAGCTGGGTATTGTGGGCGCGCAATATGATAATTTAGATGGCAATAAGTTCGTGTTTTTGCCAGCTGGGCATAATTATAAGGTGGTGGGTCAAGCCACGGACAGTGGAACGTTTAATGCTAGAATTCAAAATATAGAAAATGGCCAGTATATGCAAACCGTTTATTACAACGAAGTGCCGCTTGAAAGCTCCAGCACAGTGGCGCAGATGCAAATCAATGATGGACAGCTTAACGGCGCTATGGAAATTGATCAAAATGGGGATCAGATTTTTGAAACTCAAGTAGAACCTTCGGCGGTTTTAAATCAAGAAGAAGCTATGGATTTAATTAAACCGGAAATACAGATTGAAATTAGCGGTACGGCTGGCAATGGCAGCTATTATATTTCTACTACTACCGTTGCTTTAATGGCCGCGGATAATCAAGGCGGTTCCGGCATTTTAAAAATGGAGTATAGCTTAGATAATGGCTTGACTTGGCAAGAGTATAATAGTCCAATCGTTTTAAATAACAGTGGCGAATATAATATTCTATATAAATCAATTGATCGAGCCGGCAATATTGAAGAAGAAAAAGAACAAAGATTAAAAATAGATACCGCGGTTCCGCTGATAAATATATTAATTCCGCTTGAGAATCAGGACTTTTGGCGCGATGAATTTTTAACCGCGGAATATAAAATTAGCGATGATTATTCGGGGGTAGCTTCTAGCAGTATTATGGCCCATGTTGATAATCAACCAATTAATCAATGGCCGTTGGATTTATTTGATTATAATTTAGGTGAACATATTTTAAAGCTTGAGGCGATTGACCAAGCTGGCAATAAAGCTGAGGCCAGCGTAAAGTTTATAGTTAACACTGATTTAGACAGCGCTATTTCCGACGTTAATAGAAGTTATGATTTGGGCTGGATAAAAAATAAAACGGTAAAAAGTTGGCTGAATGAAGAGCTAAATGAAATAAAAAAATATGAGGAAAAATTCGGTGAACGGCAGAATAAGTTGGAACAAAAGCAAGAAAAAGTCATCAGTCAGTGCTTAAAAAAGAGAAACAAAACTTGGTGTGAAAAAAGATTAAAAAATTATAATAAAGTTGTTTATAAGTTAAATCAGGTTCATGAGAAAATAATCACCAAACGTTTTCAGGAGATATTAAAAAAGCTAGATGATTATTACAAAAAACAATGGCTGAACAGATCTGCTTATGATATAATAAAAGAAGATGTTAATTATTTAATAAATAATTTATAGAAATATATGGTATACGACAAACAAAACATAAAGATAATTTTGTATCCAATACTATATTGGGTAATATTTGTTATCATTCCTTTTATAGCGGCTTATAATATGCAAGGTTATAATAGAGCGTTAAATATTTCAGGAATAATAATGTTTTATATTTTATTTGTAGCTCCTTTTTTGTATTTTATTCCTTATAGATTAGTGAAAACAATGAATTCAAAACAAAAGTTAGTATTTATTCTCGTAGGGCTAGTTATTCCATATATAGTTTTGTATATATATACTGCGGTTCAAATAATAAGTGTCTTTAATAATTCACGTTTTCCATTTTAATTATTTCAAGTTTTATTAGTGATATTTGATTACACGGATTAAAAACAACAATTAATTCTTTAAATACAAGAATACCGCTCTCATTGTGGTATTTTTAATTGATCAGCTAAATCAATCCGTTTATGATATAATTATAAGTGATGTTAATTATTTAATAAATAATTTATAATTCTATGTCAAAAATTATTTTAAACAAAAAGTTACCGTTTTATTTTATTTTATATTTAATTATTTTTTTACTTTTGCCGTTTATTTTATTTAAACCACAATTTTTAGTAAGGGATATAGCGTGGTTCATTGATTATTTTATTTTTGGTTTTCCCTTAACCTTTATCGTTTTTTTATTAATTATTAAAAAATTGAGCAAAAATTTCATCAATTATAGAAAAGTTTTACCATGGCTTTGGAGTATTTTCATTGTTATTTATTTATTAATAATTTTTTATAGTTATAATATGATTTTAGGTTCATTTAAAGATTTTAAATTATTTTAATTAATGAGTTTTAGTTTATATCGGACTGGTAGTTTATAAAAAATAGTTAATTATTCAAATACAAAAATACCGCTCTCATTGTGGTATTTTTAATTGATCAGCTAAATCAATCCGTTTACGATATAATTATTAATAATATCAATTATTTAAAAGTTAATTTATTAAATAAAATATATGTTAGAAAAAAAATCAATATTTTCATTAGCTATTTATTCTTTAATGGCTGCTATAATTAGCTCATTAATTTTTCTGCCAATATTTAATAATTTTTATTTATTAAATTTTAACCCAGTAAAATTTAATAGTATGTTTTTATTATGGAGCTATGGATTTGATATAAAACTAAATAGTTTTATTTTTTCTTTTTCTTTCTTCTTGCCATTATTTATTTTAGTCTTAGTGCCCAAAAAACAATGGTTAGTGTGGTTAGTTTTTATATTTATACCTTTTACCATGGCATTAGCCGGGGGTAGCAAGCATTTACTTTGGTTTATAATTTTTACTTTAGCGGGTGGAGCGATTGGCTGGCTAATTAAATTAGTGACGAAAAAATTGAAAAAATAAATGTTGTAATTTCTGTTTGACATAAAATGATAAATGTGTTAATGTTAAAAATCAACTAAATAAAAAAAGTTTGTTTTTCAGAAAGGAGATGGTCAATGCCAATTGACCCCATAAAACCCCCGAACGACGCCGTAAGACCAAACGCGCCTGATTTTGCGGAAAGGGTTTTGGAAGGCGCACCTGTTTTTGCCGCAATTTTGGCGAAGGCGATGGCTGATGAAGCAGCAAAAGCACCTCAGGCGGAAGACAGAGAAAAAGCACATGAGCTTGAAGAGTTGGCGCGGGAAAACACCGAAAAAACGAGACGGGTATTGCCTGCCGAAAATATTTAGAGGGTAATTTGTTCAGAAACAAATTGCCCTTATTTTTTTTCTTGGCTAAAAAGGCGGAATTTATCATAATAAATTCTATTTTTTTGTGCACAATTTATCCACCTTTCCTATTGACTACCCATCCCCTTTGTGCCTATACTTAAGTCATCTTATAAAAATAAATTTTATATATTTAGATTTATAAACTAAGAGGCTTAAATTTTCTGGCCTTTTTAGGCTAAGTTTAATATTTTGCCTTTTAACAAAAATATGAATCAGGTAAATCTCATCAAAAGAGGGAGAATTTTTTTGATTGTAACCGCAGCTATTTTAGTAGGCGGTTTTTTTATTGTCTGGGGTCAAGTGAAAGCTGACTTGGATGATGTTGTTTTAAATGAAGTTTATGTTAATAGCGCAGGCGAGTGGGTGGAAATTTTAAATCCATCTGCCAATGCCGTGAACATTAATGGTTATAAAATTGTTGAAGGAGTCGGGCCAACAGCAACCGTGCGCACAATTAATCATGATGTTTTTGCACCCGCCCAAGGAATAGTGGTTATCTCCGGAAGCGATGTTGACAGTGGCACGTTAAATTTTCTTGATACAGGAGATACGGTTTCGTTGGCTAAGACGGATGGGGTAACTATTATAGGCAGTGTCACTTATGGCATAGGTACAGATTTAGACGCTGATGATCCGAATAAATCACTTCAGTTTATTAATTCTGCTTGGACGGTTCAAGCTCCAACCAAGGGTTGGTTTAACGGAGACCCAACGATTTCTAGCATTGTGGCTAATATTAATGCCGCTGGTGTTACAACAAACTGGGGTACGGTTGACATTCCTGATTCCTCGGCAGCGACAGGGCTATATTTTGAAAAGACGGGTTATGGGAGAGTAACATTTAATGCAACCCTTAACTTAACAGATTCAGACACGGTCACCTTCCTCCAGGATTTAGGAAATAAAATGGATGCTTCTGCCGGAAGTATGAAATTTGACGCTCGGACGGCTGCGCAACTTAAAGACGCCGGTGCGGAAATTCAGATGTACGGGTTAGATGCCCTGGGCTTTACTAGTACCCCAAATCTTATTGTAAAAGATGATAACGGCGTAGTTGTCCCGACAAATGATCTAAATTATCCGGATTTGGATATGGTTGATTATACTGACGGCACCCTAACTTTTACTACTAATCATTTTACTCAATTTGAAGTTGATAATAATATTTATGTTGATGCTTCTGCTAGCGGTGATAAGGACGGCACGCAAGCTCATCCTTATAACACAATTCAAGAGGGCGTTAACGCCGCGCCAATAGGCGGTACTGTTAATGTGGCGGCCGGGATATATGAATTCTCAGAACAGTTTAATATTGCAAAACCATTATCTATTGTTGGTCAGGGTGAAGTAATTTTTAAATCGGTAAATGCATCGTGGAGTACCATAAATGGTTATAAACACCTTCTTGGCATATATGCGGGAACAATGGAAAATCCGGTTTCAATTTCTAATATTATTTTTGATGCTGACGGCAAATCTCATGCAATAAATACCTATAACAACGCTTACGGTATTTTGGAAAATGTCACTGTTAAAAACGGGAAAGGTGCCGGAATAATAGTTAATGGATCGACCATTA
>JBAZOD010000028.1:0-11905 GCA_041648955.1 Patescibacteria group bacterium | reverse complement strand
CAAAATTGATGAAAGCTTAAAATATCCCTTGATAGTAAAACCAGCTAACTCTGATAATTCAATCGGCATAACCAACAATTCAGTCGTAACCAATCGCCAAGAATTAGAAAGACAAATTAAAGAAGTCACGGAAACACTTGACCAGCCGGCCTTAGTAGAGGAATATATTGAGGGTGATGAATATGATGTTTCTATTTTAGGAAGCGAGGAAGATGATTTGCGCGTTCTCCCTCTTTCCCGCTCAATCTTTGATAAAATGCCTGCCGGTTACTGGCATATCTATCCTTTTGACGCTAAATGGACAGATAATCCCGCCTACAAGAGCGGAGAATCCATAATCGTTCAAAGACCGGCAAAAAATATCAGTAAAAAACTAGAATCATTGCTCACGGAAATCGCTCTGGATACTTACAATATTTTAGATTGTCATGATTACGGCCGAGTAGAAATAAGAGTGGATAAAAACGGAAATCCTTATGTTTTGGAATTAAATCCTAATCCTTCCATAGACATTGGCGATTGTGTTTCTGCCGCTGCCGAGTTTATCGGCATGAATTATGGAGATTTTTTAGAAGAAATTATCAGAATGGCTATAAGAAGATATAAAAATCGCCCACCTTATTACCATCTCCAGCAAACAGTTATATAAAAAAGAATCCCGGAACTCCGGGATTTTTTTATTGACAAAAAATATTAAAAGTAATAATATTTATTTGCTTTCTCTCAAGTTTTCAAACTCGTAAAAAAGGAGGTAGCCTCCGTGAGCAACAATAATAAATCTAAGGATAATCCGAGGGTAGTATCCCCAGCGGGAGTTGAAAAAGTATTCCTTGTGAATATCGAGAGTCCAGAAAACACAACAAAAAACGGAAAGAGAAGGAGGTTCAAAATAACTGGACCCTGCTCGCTTCCGCCCGATGTTCCGCCCCAGCTACGCTGGTCAACGAAATAATGAAGATAAAAAATCGGCGGGAAAATGATTTAAAAAAGCTCCCTTTTCAAATGGGAGCTTTCTTGTTTTTCGAGATATTATTCATCTTTCTTCCGAATAACATAATCATAAGAAACATATTTGCTTTAATATTATAACAAAAAAGAGAAATAATAGCTATTCTTCTTGACGAAAAATAAAAAAAATTATAGAATATAAATAGAATTTTAGTCAACTGTGCGTCTATATGCGGTGGCACCCGCAACGCGGCCAGCATGGTGAACCAGGCGAGTCCGAAGAACCAAAAGGAGAAAAAAGAAAAGAGATCGATGTTCCCCGAATGAGGGGTAAACAAAAAGGCAAAAGAGCTATTTCGCCTATCGAATGCTCAATCTCAATTTTTTTCTCTCCTCGCCCTACGTTAACCGATGGGGGTTAAGAACTTATTTCTTGCCCCTTTTTATTTCTCAAAACAAAAAACAGTTCCGGAGGAGGTCTCGGAACTGTTTTTCTTTTCTCATTTCTTCTATATTTAATTGAGATGATTTCAGAACTATCTCAATATTATAAATACTGCTTTGTTAAAGTCAGCGAATTATTTATGGCAGCCAGTTCCAAGGCCAAATCCCTGGCCAAAACCCATGCCAAAACCAAAATCTAATTCTTGCCTAAGTTTATTGGCTTCATCATTTTTACCCGCAGTCATTAAATTTCTAATTTCAACTAATTTAGCAAATGTATCTTCGCTAATCTGAGAGGAAAAATCATCAACCCTCTTTGCCATTTCATCTCTTTTTGTTTCCATTAAATTTTTCCAGGCCGTGTAATCATTATTAGTAAAGGCCTGCTCAAGAGCGGTTCTGTCTGCCTGTACTTCTGCTGGTGGATTTTTGTCAGCTCTGTCTCGAAAAAATCCGTTGCCTCCACCTTTCCCGGCGGCGTAAGAAATAGAAGCCGCACCGATTATCACTATAACGGCGGCTAAAATTGATGCGCTAATTGTAATTTTATTTTTGTTCATGATTTTTATAAAACCGTCATAGCTCCCCGTTAGCCTGTCTCAGGTAAACAAAACTAACGGGAAGCGAAACGGAATGAAATTAATAATTAAGAGGATCCTTCATCAAATAATACGTCCGTCTTTTATTTTTTCTTTCATCTCATCAAACAGGGAGGCGCAAAATTAAACATCCTGTCTTCTTCCGTTAAGCAGGGCATTGGCCCTGGCGGCCCGATCCATGGCCTAATTTGACTAGCAAGAAAATTATGTTCATCAATCCTTTCCCCCATTATCTTTATCGCTTCAAATTTTTTCAGACTAACCTTCGGGCTGATAAAACAATTTTGCCCATGAATAAGCCAAATTTTATCTTCCATATCCCTTAGCTCAAAATTTTTATTTTTTACATCGGACATTATTTTTCCGGCCAAAAATCCTCTTTCCGGATTAAGCCAAACATGTTTCCTCTGCATTAAATATTTTTCATAAAAGGGCAGATTAGCGGAAAAAATCTTATCAATCTCTCGCCCTAAGCCTAAATTAAAAAATAAAATTCCTAAAAATATGCTTGATAAAATGCTGGCAGAAATCAGAAGACGAAAATGAAGGCGATACCCACTTTTGGTATTTTTGAAGTTATAATAAGATAAGATCGCAAAAGCCAATAAAAGAATAAGCCAAAAATAAGGCAAAGTTATAAAAATAAAACTAAGCAAGCCGTCACTAGCGCCGGCATACAAATCCCAATCATTATTCTTCAACATGTGTATAATAACGGCTACAGCCAAAGAACCAATCAAAAGAGAAAGTCCGGCCAAAAACCAGAGAAAATATTCTTTAAAAATAAATTCCCACCGCGGTTTTGGCTTCATTTTTTCTTCTTTAATTTTTTCAAGCACTTGCTTGGCAATGTTTTCCATGTTTTTATATTTTAATATTTTTCTCTAAAAGTTCTTTTTTGAATTCTTTTTTTGCTCGATTTATCAAAGTAGCAATCGTTCCCATTGGCTTTTTTAAAATATCTGAAATCTCTTTATAATTTTTTTCTTCCAAAAATTTTAAAATTAAAATTTCTCTATATTTTATATCTAAATTTGCTAAAACCTTTTCTATATTTTCTCTCAAAAAAAGAGCGTCCAGGTCTTTTTTGACGTCTAAACTGGAAGCTAAATTTCCTAAAATTTCTTCGTTTATATCCAAGGGAATGTTTTGCGGCCTGGATTTTATTTTGCGGTAATTACTTATTACCTGATTATGAGTAATGCGATAAGCCCAGGAAGAAAATTTTAATTCTGTGTCAAAATCATTTAAATTTTCATAAATCTTTATGAAAGTATCCTGGAGAATATCTTCAGCTTCATCCTGATTAATATTAGAGATCCTTAAAATATAGGCGAGTAACTTTTTTTCATATCTTCTCATTAAATACAAAAAACAGTCCTGATCTGACAAGGCCAAGAGGACTAACTCTTCGTCGGTTTTTTCCTGATATTTCTGATCTTTCATTATGCTTTTTATAACATGGTATTAAGTATTACGCGAATATTGGAGTTTTTCTTTCAAACCATCTCAATCTAAAAATAAAAAACATCCTCTATCTTTCTTTTAAAGATTCTAGCTATATTGTGCGCCAAAAGAAGTGAAGGGTTATATTTCCCTTGTTCCAAAAAAACTATCGTTTCTCTTCTCACGCCAACGCGATTAGCCAGGTCTTCCTGGGTTATATTAAGACTTGATCTTAATTCTTTAATTTTATTTTTCATAGAATTATTTATTTGCAGACAGACACCGGGGCGGAAAAAGACGGATGCCCATGTTCAATCCATTTTCCGTCTTTGCATATCCAATTATCTTCGCCAGAAAAAAGACGAAGAGTGAATATAGCTCCCAAGATAGCCAAAATTATAACAAAAATTATAAAACCATTTTTACTTTGAGAAAATTTCGCCCGACTCTTGAACTTAAAGATTAAGCCATAGGCGATCATCAAAAGACAAGTGGAATAGGCCAAAGTCATAGCCACAGGTTCATAGGCTGGGTTCAAATCGCGCAGGCTGTACATTATAAGCATGGAAATCGTCGCTATCCAGGCATAAATCTGAATTGTTAAAAGAGCTGCTCTTCCGCCGATTTCATAATCTCGTTCGTCGGCGATAATTTCTTTAACTTGACGGCGCATATACAACGCAACCAAAAAACCGGCTATCAGAAAAGAAATCGGTATAAGATAATTTTTGAAAATAATTGCTTGGCTGAAAACAATCGCCAATACGATTGTCAAAATCAGCCGTGCGCGCTTATACTGTTTGATGTTCATAATTTTTTGTTAGATTTAATTAACATATTTATATGTTATATTATTCTAACATAGTTGTCAAGAGAAATAAAAAACGACCAAATTTCGGCCGTATTTTAAGCTATTTTGAGAAACAGGGACATTTTTTATTTTTAAGAATCTCTTTTTGCTCACGGTGGCTGTGGATAAATTCACTTTGTTCTTTTAAACCGCGAGCCAAATTTTTCGGCAAGGAGGAATTATGTTTATACCCCCTCTTTTTCATCTCTGCCATTAATTTCTCGTGCCGTAAATACAAAGCTTTATTTTTACCTATCCAGCGTTTCGTTTCCGGATGATTTCTATAACCCTTTTTATCATTATTTATAATACTCCAAATAGCGTGGAGTTCTCTATGCTCACCAAGAAGATGTTCTCGGCACAAATATTTTGGATCAATATCCCAAATTCTCATATTATTATGTTAAGCTATAACCCCCCTCTTCACCAGCTCAAAAAAACATCTAGAACAGGCTTTAACATCCGCCATAGCATCATGCGCATCGTCAAATCCACTCTCAAATAGCTTCTCGTGTAATTCAATAAGTTTTGGCCATTTATAACCACGCTCGCTTTCAATCTGACAAAAATCCTTAGAAGCAAGCATAGTGCAAATTTGCGGACGCTCAAAAAATTTATGATCTACCTTTTTCCTTAAAAATTCCGCTCCGATTATTTTTTCGTCAAAACTAATATTATGCGCGACTATTATTTTTGATTGTTCTATCGCTTGGGAAAATTGGGCAAGGGCTTCGTCCAGGCTAATCCCCTCTTTTTCAGCTCTTTCCGTCGTAATGCCATGAACAGCCGAAGCCGCTTCCGGTATAATAAATCCTTCCGGTTTAACGATCAAATTTCCTCCGCCTACCTCCTTGCCATAGCCATCAGCAAAAAGCCAGGCCAGCTGAACTAATCTTGGCCAATTATCTAAATCTTCAAGCGGGGCTTGCCAATTTTTCGGCAAACCGGTTGTCTCTGTGTCAAAAAATAAAAACATAAATAAATTATAACCCGCCAAAGGAATCAAGGCAAATTATCACATTTTTCATAAACAAAAGAGGCTAATTATAAAAATGGCCCCTTTCTTAGTTCTATAAAAATTTTTCTCAAATAGCTTGCTTTGGCGTTAAAATTCTACTGGAATCTGAGAAAAATATCAATTTTGAACCTACATTTTCAATCTTTACAATAAAATTATTATCGCTTTTGCTAATAATTTCTCCGTTCAATTGTGTCATAGATTGCCTAATTTCGCCCGATATCTTTTTTTCTATTCCGCCCTGCGCCGTTCTTTGTTCTCTTAGTTTTTGTTTTTCATCATCTGACAAATTTTGAAATTGCGAAAAATCTGGCACTCGGCCACCCTGAACCTGAGCGGATGGAATTTGCCCAGTCTGACCATCATCTTCCATTTTTTGTTGCGGTCTTTCGTTTTTCATTAATTCATCCCAATTAGCATTGCTATTACTGACAATAATGCTTTGGGCCAAAATACTGCCATCGCTATTTTCTTCGCCCGTGATGAAAACTTTTTGGCCAATTGCCAAAATAGTAGACGAAGCTTCGGAAAAATTTTCATTCCATCTTTGTCCCGCAATAGTATTTTCTTGTGCATCATTAGATAATTTATCTTGGTTACTATTGCTATCGGCATTATTTTTACCCGCACAACCAGAGAGGGCAAAAACAACTGCTAGCAAAAAAAATATTGCATATTTTCTTTTCATATTTATTTTTTAAAAATTATTCATATCTTAAGGCTTCAATTGGATTTAATTTAGACGCTCTCCGGGCCGGATAATAACCAAAAATTATACCGATGGCAGCTGATACTCCAAAAGCTAAAAATACGGAAGAAGCTGTTATAACTGTGCTGGTACTTCCGAATTTTGTTACTAAATAAGAAGCAAAAAATCCAAGCAATATTCCGAAAAATCCGCCGATAAAAGTCAATGCCACTGACTCTGCTAAAAATTGCGAACTGATATCGTTGTTTTTTGCGCCCAAAGATTTTCTTAAACCTATTTCTCTAGTTCTTTCCGTAACAGTAGTAAGCATCATATTCATAATGCCAATACCTCCAACCAGCAAAGAAATCCCGGCAATTGCCCCCAACAATAAGGTGAGAGTACCGGTGATAGAAGACATTGTGTCCATAATATCAGCCTGGTTCATAATGCTAAAATCCGCTTTGATCGGATCGGAAATTTTGTGTCTAGCCAAAAGTAAATTGGTAATTTGTTCTTGCGCCGAAGTCATTAGATTTTCTTCTGTTATTTCGACGTTTATATTATTTACAGAATCGCTGCCAGTAAGATAGCGTTGTGCTGTGGTAATCGGAATATAAATCAAATCGTCAGAATTGCCCATAGCCGTACCGCCTTTACTGGCCGTTACTCCGATGACATTATAATTTAGATTGTCTATTCGAATTGACTGGCCGACGGGATTAGTGCCTGCTCCAAATAAATCATCTCTGACGGTCGGTCCAATAATTGCTACCTTGGAAAGATTTTTAATGTGAGCGGTATTTAAAAATGACCCTGTTTCCATAGTAATACTTTTAACTGTGGCGTAAATTTCTTCTACTCCATAAATACTAGTGTTTGTATTATTTCCGCTGCTAACTTTTACCTGTTGTCTAGATGAAACTACGGAAGCGACTTCTTTTACGGATTGGATATTTTCTTTTATAGCAACCGCATCAGCAGAAATCAAAGTAGTCGCCGAACCAGCCCCGCCCTTCACCACCGAACCGACATTTCTGGCAAAACTCGGCGTCACCACTAACAAATTAGAGCCGAGAGACTGAATATTGCTTGTTATATCCGCAGTTGCTCCCTGCCCGATAGATGTCATGGTAATAACTGAACCGATTCCTATTACTATACCAAGGATAGTTAAAACCGATCTTGATTTATTGCTGGTTAACGCGGAATAAGTTTCTTGAAATAAATCTACAACTAACATAAATTATTTATTTTTTAACCCCGAATAATCACTGCTTTTATCGGAAATTATAAAACCATCTTTTATTTCTATAATTCTGTCCGCATGCTCAGCCACATATCTTTCGTGAGTAATAAGAATTATAGTATGGCCTTCTTCCTTATTTAATTTTTGAAAAGTTGACAAGACCACATCTCCGGTTTTTGAATCTAAATTTCCTGTCGGCTCATCAGCCAAAATTAAATCAGGATTATTAACTAAAGCGCGAGCAATCGCCACTCTTTGCATTTGTCCGCCAGAAAGCTGATTAGACAAATGATCCCAGCGATCTTCAGCTAAACCGGCGGCTATCAAGGCCTTGCTAGCTTTTTCCTTTCGTTCGGCTCTTAACGTTCCTCTATCATAAACCAGAGGCAAAGTGACGTTTCTAAGAACTGTAGCGCGCGATAATAAATTAAAAGATTGAAAAACAAAACCAATTGTTTGTGCTCTAATTTCCGCCAATTCGTCATCAGACATCTTGAGAATATCCTTGCCATTCAAAAAATAACTGCCGGTTGTCGGCCGGTCTAGAGCTCCTAAAATATGCATTAAAGTAGATTTCCCTGAACCGGACGGACCGATAATGGCCACAAATTCACCTTTTTTTATCTCAAAGGAAACACCTTTTAGAACTTGAAATTCATTTTCGTTCGTATTGTATGATTTCGTCAAATTTTTGCATTTTATCATATTCTATCGCATTATTCTCATCATACCCCCCATATCTCCCCCCGGGTTAGAGGAATTTTGAGTAGCAGTACTACTTTTAGCAGAATCACTGCTTACGGTCTGAGTTATAACTTTATCACCCTCGACCAACCCTTCTATTATCTCTATCATAGTGTCATTGCTCAGACCTGTCTTTATAATTTTTCTATCCGGCTGGCCATCTACTAAAATTTCGGCATAACTTGTTTGTCCGGAAGTTTTTATCGCTCCGATAGGCGCTAATACAATGTCTTGTTTTGATTCTAAGATAATAGAAGCCGTTACGCTCATTCCCGATTTAATCCGCTCATCTTGAACATCAAAAGATATTTTTATTCCATAGCTGACCACTCCCTGGCTTACGGTTCCCAGAGCATTAACCTCAGCCACTTCTCCCGTGATTGATAAGTCCGACGCCGCATCAAATGTTAAATTTGCTTTTTGTCCAACCTTAACTTTAGCTGCATCAATTTCATTTAAAGTAATCTCCGCAATTTTTTGATTGGTAATAATAGTAGCAATGGCCGCTCCGCTAGAAGCACTGTCTCCCTTGGCAACATTGACCGCGGCGATAACTCCGTCGAAAGGAGCGCGAATGAAACAATCAGCATAAGCTTGTTGGGCATCGGCCAAAGAATTTTCTTTTTGTTGTATTGTTATTTTTTTATTTCTAATTTCAAGCTCGTCAGCGCCGGCATTTAAATCGCTTAATTTCTGCTTTTTCTCTTCCAAGCTTCTTTCCGACGCCGCTATGTCGGCCGGATTATTTTTTTCCATACCAATTAAATCTTCATTGGCAGTCACTATAATATCTTTATAATTTTTAATTGAACTTTGTGCGGCCAATAAACTGGAGAGGTGTCCATTTACCTGCGAAGTATAAGAACTCAAATCAGATTGGTAGGTAGAAATTTTACTGTAAATTCTAAAATTTTTATCAGACTGATAGTTAACCCAATAATCAAGCATATTTATTTCACTCTTAGCAGTATCGGATATTTTTCTTACCGCCTCTAAAGTTTGGCTTAAAAGCTCTTCTATCTTTACCTGGCTTGAATATCTGCTTACGCTCTGATAATTTGAGAGATTTGCATCATAATCGCTTTTGGCGGAAGCATAACTGTCTCTAGCCGTTTTTACAAATACTCCAAATTCATCATTCTTTTTGGAATCTGTAATTGAATTAAGCAAAGCTGAATAATTCTCATTTGTCGATCCAACTGAAGCTTCGCTCTCCCCTATTTCATAACTATACAAAACCGCATTAAGTCCAGTCATAATATCCGGCAAATCTAAAAAAGTGTCAGCAATATCATTATAGGCGTCTTCATAAGCTTTGATTAAATTATTCTCAGCATCTGTTTTGGTTTTTATGGTAGCCTTATTATTATCTTCTTGAGTAGTTTTTAATTTAACTAAAGAAGCTTCGGCATCGGCTATGGCGTTTTTCGCCTGAAGTAAAGTGTAGGTATCAGTTGGCTGTAAGAAATCCTCTAAATCTAATTTAGCGGTTTCTAAATCAGATTTAGCGCTATTCAAAGATCGGATTGAATCTTTAGTGTCAATTTGAGCAATTATATCTTTCTCTTTCACTTCCTGGCCCGCCTTAACATTAAGGGAAACAATATCGCCCGAGATCTTTGGCTTTATATCAACTTGGCTAGAGGCTGAAACCTGGCCAGATCCAGAAACAGTCGTAACTAGCATTCCTTTTTTGATCGTATCAGTGATATAACTAACCTGATTCACACTTGGAACAAAGTGTTTGTAACTCCAAAATCCAGTAATACCCAAAACAGAAAGAACCACTAAAGTTATAATTTTGTGGTTCCAAATTAGCTTAAATAGCTTATTAATCATAAATTGATTCTTGAATAGCTTTATCGGCTTTCAGAGAAAACTAATTATTATAGCTTTATTAATAATACGCTCTCTGATAATTATTTCTTTCAGCTAAAGTTTGCTGTTTTTTTTATAAGAATATTATCTAAAATGAAACCGGCACTCTTAACTCATCATCATTTTCCGGCAAACCCGATGGATTGTCTTTTTTTAAAATAAGTGAACCGGTCTTGCCCTTCGGTATAGCAAATTCTAATTTGGCGGAAAATGGAATAAAATCCTCCGTCATCCATTCTCCCTTGGCTTGGGCAATTCCCGCTCCCAAATCGCTCCCATTTTCATCAAGCAATTTAACCGGAAAGCTGGCTTCAAAAAACCAATTTCCGCGCGCCTGGCCAGTTATTTCTAAAGGACTTTTCACAAGTTCATTCGGCCGAGGAGAATTAATTTTTATTAAATCCATTTTCTCTAATTCATTACCGATGTCTTCAGTAAAACTTTGTTCGCCCGCGCGGCATTGTCTGGGGTAGCTTTCCATAATAGCATTGCCAGCCGCCGCACATTCTTGAAAATTACTTATCCTGCTTTTTATATTTTCATACCAGCTTTCATCTATCCCCATCTCGGCGCAAAATTCTTTTTTCTGACAGCTGATAGAACTGCATTCCGGGCAAGGCGGACAGACCACGCATTCGCTCGGACAATTCTCCGGAGTAAATAACTCACAAACAAGCGGACTTTCTCCGGTTACTTTTTTATCTCCACAAAATCCGCTTGGCAAAGACGTCGGATTGCCATGTCTCACCCACTCTCCATTTTGGCAAAACCAAGTATCTTCTGATCCGCCGATAATAAATCTCAAGCCAAAAATAATTATCAAAATTAAAATAATTATTCCGGAAATTAAATAAAATTTTTTCATAGATTTTAAATTATAAAAACTAATTATTTTTTTTCTAAAAAGCAGGCACTAATTTTTTAAAAACTTTTCGTTTATAATTTTTATATCCAATAAAATCATTCAGTGGCCATTATTATAGTTCCGCATTTTTCGGCAGACTCCGCAGCAATATTCATTATATCATCAATTTTCGGCTCTTTCGCTCTCAAAATTTCTCCCGTCTTTAAAACTGCTTTAACTTCCAAGCTATGGACCTGCTGGACGGATTTCACCTCGCAATTTTCTATTAATTGCTTTATCCTCTGCCAAACAAAATCACTAATATCTTCCGGCGACTGTTCAATGGCTATCCGGCACTTCTTTTCAAGGCAAACCGCTTTTTCACGGCCAGAACATTGCAATTTGCCAATAGAAGGGAAGGAATTTATTAATTTCAAAATTCTATCAGCGCCTGTTTTATTAACAACAACGGCGCAGCTAAACGGAGCTCGATTAGCAATAATTTTACAATCAGAATTTTCTTCACAATTTCCGGCACCGGAAATTTGATGAGATATATATGATTTTTTTACAGACAAAAAAGAAGTGAATAATAATATCATGAAAATCAATAACCCAAATAAAAAAATTGTGGAATTTATTTTTTTAATCTCTAAATTTTTATTCAATAATTTTATAAAAAAATAAATCAGACTAAATATCACCAAATAAAAAATATAATCAAAAATAATATAGTGATATAAACTTCCTGGTGAAAAAATCCATTTGCCAATAAAAAAATTATCTAATACATCTTTAATTTGATGAATAAAAAAAGGATAAGGCCAGCCATGAAAACTGCTCATAATTGTACCGCCGATCTTTATTTTGAAAACTAACAATGAGGAAAATAAAATTGCCAACGGCCCAACGAAAATTATCCAGACATCCAGCTTGTTTTTATATAGAGTAAAAAGACCTTTTAAAACTACGCCTAGAAGACCGCCCAAAAAACTGGCTATAGCAAAAACAGCCGCCATTGTCATTCTGTCTTTATCCCAAAGCTCGGGAAAGGGCAGAGGCGAATCGTAAAACAAATGCGACATTATATACATTTTTAAAAAAAATAAGACGGCAGTCAAAACTCCAAGAAAAATTGAACCGACGACAAGTTTGTTTAAAAATTTATAAGCTTTTACCTCCGGCTGAACTATTGCC
>JBAZOD010000027.1:0-12046 GCA_041648955.1 Patescibacteria group bacterium | reverse complement strand
CGCCAATTCCAATAAAAATAGTAATAAGTCCTACGATTGTCCATAACAGCGAGCCGCCTGTTAAACATTTACAATCTGCAAAACATAAGATGGGACATATTTGAATAATAGATGTTCCTTGCAAAAACCAAAGTAACCCAAATAATATTGCAATAATTCCGACAAGTATAATTGAGATCTTTTTAAATTTAATTTTCATGATATTATTTCTATAAATTATTAAAAGTATTATTTTATTTTTTACTTAAAATAAATTAAATATGAGGGTTAAAATTTTTTAAGAAAAATTTAGAGGAGATTATTTTAGGTTGATTTTATTTATTTTCTCTGTTGTTTGGTCGGTAAAATAAAGCTGATAACCGTTTTCAGAAATAATTAAATTAGACATATTATAAAATCCATCCGGAGTGGCGACTAATTGCTTCAAGCCGGTTTTTAAGTCAATTTTGTAAAGCTGATCATAAGTATTTTTTGCCAGTTCAGGAAAAAGTCCAGCGCCAGTTTCCAATTCTTTTGGAACCGCGCAATAAAGATCAGTATCATTTGCAAAAGTGCATTTATCCGCCCAAGTTTCTACATTTAAAGTTTTTCTGCCCTGGCCGATGTCATCTCCTTGCGCCCCCACCACCCAAAGCATCGGCTTTAGGTTGTTATCAGAAGAATAAACGCTATAAACAAGCTGGTCTCCCTTTGGCGACCATTTAGGGTCAAAACCCCGGCCTTCTATGACTGTGGATTTAAAATTTTCTCCGTTTAAACCGACGAAAAATACTTCTTGCTGGTCAAAACCGCTTCCCTCAGTATACATGGCGATAGTTTGATTATTGGGGGACCAGGAAGGATAAACCGTTTCATCTTTTTCACCAATAGCTTCAATCGCTTGGCTTTTTGAGCCATCTTCATTCGCTATGGCTAACCAGCGGTTATCAACATCAAGTCCAACGCTTTTCATAACAATTTTATTACTGTCGGGAGAAAAATCAAAATCTTTCCAATGGCTAGGCAGAGTCACTTGCTTATCAGCAGAAAAATTATAAAGAATATTAGCGCCATCTGGATATTCTAGAATAGCTTTCTCTTTGTTCGGAGACCATTTGATTGTTTCTACATTATAAAATATTTTATCAGTCAAAGCAGTAATTTCTCCGTTTTTGCTGATTTTGTAAAATTTTCCATCTTCTTTATTATAATATTGCAAGTCTGTACCATTGCCGCTCAAAGTGGCAGCCAGGCTGGGGACATTATTTAAAGAAGTTGTTTTAGTTAATCCTCCCAGAGCTTTTTCGCTGGCTTGAGTTCCGGTTACTTCTGTTTCTGGCAACCCGCCTGTTCCCTCCGTATTTACAATTTGTCCGGTGCCGGAAGGAGATGTGGGAAGGCCGGCAGGAGTAGTAGTGGTTCCCGGAGCTTCAACAATAGGAGTTTCTGGCGGTGCTTTAAAAAACACAACATAAAGAAGGTAGCCCAAAATAAAAACAGCCACGATAAAGACGGCTGCCAAAATGATTTTTTTGTATTTGGTGAAAAATTCCATAAGTATAGATCAACAAATAAAGAATTGTTTTCCGAGAAAATCAGTATCAATTTTTTATTTTGTTAATTTGTTGAATTATGTTATAATTAATAACAAGTAAGGCTGTGGGAAAAAGGAAACTTTTGTTTTATTTCTTTTAGTATTATATAATATAAATATAAAAATTCCAAATAAATATTATGAGTTTATTTTCTTCCAAGAAAAGTCATCTAGGAATCGATATCGGTACAGCGAGTATAAAAATAATTGAATTAGAAAGAGGAAAGGGGGGAGCACGGCTTTTAACCTATGGTTTTACTGAAGATTTAAAAGAAATTGCCAAGGGAGATTGGCAAAATGACCCCAAATATACCGCCCGGGTCATAAACGAAATATGTAAAAAAGCGGGAGTAACGAGCCGGACAGCCGTGGCGGCTTTGCCGGCTTTTTCCGTTTTTTCTTCAGTTCTAAATTTGGCCAATGTTGACCAAAAGGATTTGTCCTCAGCTGTCCATTGGGAGGCAAAAAAGGTTATTCCTCTGCCGTTGGAAGAGATGGTTTTGGATTGGAAAAAAATAGAGCCTGTTGATAACAGCAAAGAAGAAAAAAATAATACAAAAGTTTTGTTGACCGGCGCACCAAAAACATTAGTGAAAAAATATGTAAATATTTTTAAAGAAGCGCAAATTAATTTACTAAGTCTGGAAACAGAAACTTTTTCTTTAATTAGATCGCTTTTAGGAAATGATAAAAGTAATGTCATGATTGTGGAGGTTGGCATGAGCACAACTGATATTTCTGTTGTCAGCCAAAGTATTCCCTTGCTTTCTCGAAGCATAGATGTCGGGGGGTTAACCATTACCAAGGCTATCAGTAATAATTTGGGAGTGGGAGTAGAAAGGGCAGAACAATTTAAATATGACTTAGGAATAACTTCTATAAAATCCGATGAGGATATAGTGCCCAAAACCGTTGTTGATACTGTCAGCCCGATTATCAATGAAATTAAATATATGATGAATTTATTTGAAAATAAAAATAGCGGGAAAGTGGAAAAGATTGTTTTGTCAGGAGGTTCTTCTCTTTTACCTAATTTTTCAAATTATTTATCAAAAATTTTGAATATAAATGTAATTATCGGCGATCCGTGGGCTAGGGTTTCTCACCCAGTTGATTTAAAGCCGATTCTTAATGAATTAGGGCCAAAATTATCAGTTGCCATTGGTTTGGCAATGAGAGATATTAATTAAAATATGGATATAAATTTTTTGCCAGAAGAAGACCGTATCAGCAAAACGGACCGGAAAAAGAAAGAAAATCAAACTTCAAAAGAAGAAGTGCAGTGGTCTAGTTTGCAGGGAACTGGCGAAACAACAAATAAATTAGCAGATAAACAGGGGGTAAAAAAATACCTGCCTAATTTTCAGGCAATCAATTTTTTCAAAAAGAAAACGGGCGGTTCTTCTAACTCCATAGATGTTAAAAGAATTAAAGAATCAAGAAAAGAACTTCTGGAACTTATAAGCCAACAAAAAAGAGAAAACAAACGAGAAATTCCGTTAGCGAAAAAAGAACCGGAAAAGGATATTTCGCCCCTTAATGAAACTCAGGGGCAACAAATTCGGGCAGAAAAAAATAGCGTTGAGAAAAAAACGGAAGAGCCAGAGTTAAAAATAAAAAATAAGAAAAAATTATTCAAATTGCCAAATTTTAAATCGTTGAATTTTAAAACTTGGTTGTCTTTCCTTTTTAAATCTTTAAAAAGGGGAGAAATCAAAGAAAAAAAGATAGAAGCCGATT
This sequence comes from Patescibacteria group bacterium, assembly GCA_041648955.1. Classification (GTDB taxonomy): domain Bacteria; phylum Patescibacteriota; class Patescibacteriia; order Patescibacteriales; family JAQTRU01; genus JBAZOD01. Next base: position 8,733 of record JBAZOD010000027.1, on the reverse strand, counting down.
TTCTTAAGGATGATGATGAAAAGTTGCCGACGGAGAAAAAAATTGAAAAATCAGAAGTGATTTTTTCAACTCAAGATAAGGGAGAAATAAAGATGGAGAAGAAGGTAAATTATGGAGCAGAGGAAGAAACAACGCCCATAGAAGAGGCATCCTCACAAAATCTTGAAACCAATTTAATAAAGGATCAAATTATTGTATTTTTCGATTGGAAAAAAGGAATGGTTTCTTTGTCTATTTATATTTTTTTGGTTATTTTAGCGCTTGGTACGGCCTACATGTTTCTTTCTTGGCAGGCAGGAGAAAAGGAAAAGGAAAGCCAAATTTTTTCTCAAAAATTTACAGATATAGATAAGGAAATAAAAGCGGTTGAGAAAGAAGCGGGGGATACTTTGATTTTTAAGAAAAAATTAAGTTTGGTTAATTCGCTTTTATCCCAGCATATTTATTGGACAAATTTTTTTAAATTTTTGGAGGAGAACACTTTAGCTGACGTCTATTATCTTGGTTTTTCCGGCGACAACAAAGGCAAATATAGTTTATCTGTTAATGCCAAGGATTTTTATTTGATTGAAGCGCAGATCAAGAAATTTCTTGAAGATAGTCGCGTTATTGAAGCTAGCGTTTCTGAGGGAGTTGTCTCTACCACCGGCAATCAGAAAGTAGGAGAAACTGCCGGTATAAACTTTGAATTAAAGCTCACTGTTGATCCATCTATTTTTAATAAATAATTTTGCATATGGATTTTGGCAAAAATGAGAGTAAAAAAAGAGACAAGAAGGAAAAAACAAAGCAAATAATAAACATGTTTTTGGCCAGATATTTTAATTGGCTTTTGGTTTTAATTGTTTTGATTATGGTTGTTGTCGGTGGTATTTTTATTCTAAAACCTAAATACGAAGAAGTTGCCAGGCTGACAAAAAATAATGAATTTGGGCAGGAACAAGAGTATTCTATCCGTCGGCAGTATTTAGATAAAGTAAAAAATTTAATAAAGATTTATAACAAAGTAGACCGATCCGATGTGGAAAAGGTTAATTATATTTTAGCTGAAAGATATATACAAGAAGAAATTTTTTCGGAAGTACAATCTTTGGTTGAAAAAAATGGACTGCTCCTGGAAGCTTTAAAAATTGAGCCAGTGGAAGAGGTGAAAAAACCTTCGGGAGTGAATTTAACAAAAAAAATTGAAACGGCCGCCATATCGCTTCCGGCAGAAATAGGAAGAACAAAAGTCACCTTGAGTATTGTCGGCGCAGATTATTTTAGTTTGAAAAGCCTTATCTCTACTATGGAAAATAATTTAGCGCTAATGGATATTATTAGTTTAGATTTTGATCCCGGCAGTAGTTCAGCTGAATTGGTTTTTTATACTTATCATTTGAAAAAAGAAAAATAAGAATGTGGAGACTATAAAATATGTTAATAAAAAAGAAAATTGAAAAAGGAAGATTAATAATATATATTGTTATTATTGCCATTATGTTTGGCGGTGCAATCTTTTTTATTTATAAAAATTATTCTTTAGGAAGGGGAGAGGGAGCGATGGTAATAGAAGCGCCAGCAGAAACCGAATTGGAAAATTCCAACAGATATAATTTAGACAAACTTTCAGAAAATATTTCTCTTATTAAAGAGCAACCGGCTCCGCCAGCAGAAAAAAATATAATATCGCCGGTGATAAAAGATAGCGGGGGGGCAAGTTTGATTGATTTGAGCCTGCTTTCAGCGCTGAAATTTAAAATGTTAAAAGAGGATATTTTAAAATCCCAAGAATTTAAGCCGGGCAAAAGCAATCCCTTTGCTCCTTATTAAAAAATATCATGAATAAACAGGAAGAGTTATTAAAAATATTAGTAGAAAAAAATATAATTGATGCCGCTAAAGCGGAGGAAATCAAAAATAAAGCCGGGATGGAAGGCAGACAACCGGAAGAAATTTTGTTGGAAAAAAATTTTGTTGACCCCGAGAAAATTACTGAAGTCAAGGCAAAAATTTACGGTTTATCCTACCAAAATCTTTTGGATAAGGAGGTAAATAATGAAATTCTTAACATTATATCACTGGAGTCGGCGGAGAATTATAAAATAGTTTGTTTTGAAAAATCTGGAAATAAAATAAAAGTCGGCCTCACTGATCCGGAAAATTATAAGGCGATGGAGGCAGTTAATTTTTTAGCTAAAGAAGAAGCATTCAGAGTTGAATATTGTTTAATTTCCGATTCAAGCTTTAATAAGATATTTAGCCAGTATAAAAATTTAAAAAGTGAAATTGGGCAGGCTTTAGAAACCAGAGAAAAGGAAAAAGAAGGAGAAAATTTGAAAAGAAAAGAAGAAGAGGGTGATTTAGAAGAAATTATTAAAAGCGCTCCAGTTGCTAAAATTATTTCAGTTATTATTCGGCACGCAGTTGAGGGTAGAGCAAGCGATATTCATATAGAGCCGTCGCAAAAGGAAAGCCGGGTTCGTTATCGCATTGACGGTGTTTTGCACACCTCTTTGATTTTGCCTAAAAATATTCATAGTGCCCTCATTGCCAGAGTAAAAGTGCTTGCCAATATGAAGCTGGATGAAACGAGAATTCCGCAGGATGGAAGAATAAGAATGGAGTTGGGCAATAAGAAAATTGATTTTCGTGTCTCAGTTTTGCCTCTCATGGGCGAAGAGAAAGTGGTAATGAGAATTTTGGATACGACAAAGGGGGCGCCAACTTTAGAAGAATTAGGGTTTGACGGACGAGCCTTGAGAATTATAAAAGAAAATATAAAAAAGACTAACGGCATGTTTTTGGTTACTGGACCGACTGGGTCTGGTAAATCTACTTCAATATTTGCTATTTTGAATTTATTAAATAAAGAAGGAGTTAACATTTCTACTCTGGAAGATCCAGTGGAGTATTTTATAAAAGGAGTAAATCAATCGCAGATAAGGCCAGAAATCGGATTCACTTTCGCCAATGGCCTTCGCTCTTTATTGCGCCAAGATCCGGATATAATAATGGTCGGAGAAATAAGAGATAATGAAACCGCAGAATTGGCTATTCACGCCAGTTTGACCGGCCATTTTGTTCTATCAACTCTTCATACTAATAGCGCGCTTGGGGCTATTCCGAGATTAAATGATATGAAAGTTGAGCCTTTTCTTTTGGGATCAACATTGAATTTAATAATAGCTCAAAGATTGGCCAGAAAAATTTGCCCTCATTGCAAGAAAGAAACAAAAATGCCGGAAAATGTTTTAGCAGAAATAGAAAAAGAAATAGAATACATTCCGAAAAATGTTATAAAAGAAGCTTTGAGCGGTCTTCCCGACACAAGAAAAACCATTTTTTATAAGGGTGAAGGATGTCCTCGCTGCGGCTATAGCGGCTATAGCGGCCGGGTAGCCATTGTAGAGGCCTTGGATATTAATAGTGAAATAAAAAATATTATAATTGATAAAAATAAAATTTTGCGGATGGAGGATGTGAGGTCTAGTCAGGATTTTATAAATATGAAACAAGATGGAATAATAAAAGTTTTGCGAGGTCAGACAACTATGGAAGAAATTTTACGGGTTATAGAAAGTTAAAATAATAAATCCGCGCATAGCGGAAATAATATAAAAAATATGACTGAACAAAAAAATCAACCGAGTTCCGAAGGGAAGATAAAAATATTATTAGTAGAAGATGACCCTTTTCTTTTAAGCATGTATAACACCAAATTTGAATTAGAGAATTTTAAGGTAGTGACTGCTGATGACGGAGAAAAGGGTTTGAAATTAGCTCTGAAGGAAGCGCCGGATATTATTCTGCTGGATATTATGCTTCCCAAGATGGATGGCTTCGAAGTTTTGCGGGCTCTGAAGGCAGATGAAAAAGTGAAGAGAATCCCCGTCATTCTTCTCACCAATTTGAGCCAAAAAGAAAAAGTTAAAGAAGGTTTAGCGCTGGGAGCCAATGATTATTTAATTAAGGCTCATTTTATGCCTTCGGAGGTGGTGGAAAAAATAAAAAAATTGATTTAATAACGTTTTAAACCATAAGTTCATTTTTGCGTCTTATAATTTTTTAATATTTTAATTTTCATGGAAGTCCCATCTATTTTTTTAAATAGAATATTAGCCGAGATGGCGAAAAAGAGAGCCTCCAGCCTTCACCTGTCAGTTGGCAGTCCGCCGATAGTGAGAATTGACGATAAGCTTTCCCCCTTAGAAAACGAAGGAATTATCACAATTGAGGTTTTAAATAAAATAGTTGATTCTTTTATAGAGGAAGACGAAGCTAAGCGCTTAAAAGAAGATAAGGAAATTGTAGTTGTTAAGACTTTTGGGGGTAATTTTCGTTTTCGAGTTAATATCTTTTATCAAAAAGATTTACTCTCCCTTTCTTTTAATTATATTTCTACAGCTGTTAGAGGATTGGGAGATTTGCCATTTCCGAGACAATTAAAAGAAGTAATCAACCTGAATTCTGGCTTATTGATTGTAGCCGGCTCCAATGATTCCGGGAAAACTTCTACGGCCGCTGCTTTTTTGGAGGAAGTTAATAATAATGAAAAAAAATATATAATAACTCTGGAAAGTCCGATTGAATATTTGTTTGTTAATAAAAAAAGTATTATTGAACAAAGACAGATTGGCCGGGATGTTAAGTCTTATGTGGCCGGATTAAAGCATTGCCTAGAGGAGGATGTTGATTTGGTCTGTATTGATGAAATAAAAAAAGAATTTGATGAAGCCCTTCCTTATATTTTACAGCTAGCCGCCGGCAATTCTTTGGTAATATTAGAAATGAATGCCGCTAATTCCGTGAGGGTTATAGAAAAGATTTTTGATTCGGCTAAAACAAAAATATCTTCTGAAGCAGCTCGTTTCAGTTTGGCCGATGTTTTGGTGGGTATTATTACGCAGAAGCTAATTCCTCGGCTGGGAGGAGGATTGGCTATGGCTAGCGAAATCTTATTAGTAAATTCAGCAATAAAATCTTTAATTAGAGAGGGAAGAATTTATCAAATAGAAAGCATTATTCAAACTTCCCGGGAAGAGGGGATGATAAGCATGGAAAAGTCTATTGATGAGTTAGTGAAAAAAGGGGAAATACAGTCATCGGAGGTAAAAAAAATTAAGTTAAATTCGTAATTTATGGCAATTTTTAAATATAAAGCTTTAAACCAAGAGAAGAAAACACTGGAAGGATTAATAGAAGCAGGAACAGAGAAGCTGGCCGCAGAAACTTTGCAAGAAAGAGGTTTTTCTATTATATCTTTAAAAAAATATTCTGAAGGAGAAACGGGGTCTGGTTTTTTAACCGTCTTGAACAGAGTTAAGCTTAAGGACTTGGTAATTTTTTCTCGTCAATTTTCCGTCATGATTTCCGCTAATGTTGCTTTAGTTCAATCTCTTCGTATTCTGATTGAACAGACGGAAAATATAACCTTGAAAATGATAATTTCCGAAATAGCTGATGAAGTTGACAGCGGTTTGCGGCTTTCCGACGCTTTAGCCAAGCGGCCAAAAGTTTTTTCAGATTTTTACATTAACGTTATAAAATCCGGGGAGACTTCCGGTAAATTAGACGAAGTTTTAAATTATTTGGCGGATGAGATGGAAAAAGATTATGATATGATCAGCAAAATACGAGGAGCGATGATTTATCCAGTTTTTGTTTTTTTCGGTTTAGGAGCAGTCGGGGTGGTTATGATGGTATTTGTCGTGCCAAAGTTGACGGGAATTTTAACGGAAACCGGCGCTACTTTACCAATCGCCACCAGAATTTTGATCGGAACTTCTAACGCCCTATCTGCTTATTGGTGGTTATTTCTGGGATTAATTGCAGTTATAGTAGTTGTTTCTCGCCTTTATTTAGGAACGCCGGGGGGGGAAAGGCAGTTTGACCTTTTGAAATTAAGATTGCCAGTCTTCGGCAAACTTTTCCAGAGGATATATTTAGTGAGATTTACTCGCTCAATGAATACTTTAATAATCGGTGGCGTAACGATTACTAAAAGTTTAAAGATAGCTTCAGAGGTTGTTGGTAATCAAATTTATAAAGAATTAATAGAGGAAACATCAAAAGCAGTTGAAGATGGCGATTCAATTTCCAGTGTTTTTGTTGCCAGTAGAGAAATTCCAAAAATGGTTTCGCAAATGATGAGCATCGGAGAAAAAACAGGAAAATTAGATGTAATTTTAGGAAGAGTGACTGATTTTTATTCCAGAGAAATAAATAATATTGTTGCCAACCTTATGACTTTAATGGAGCCGATAATTATGGTGATTATGGGTATCGCCGTAGGCGTAATGGTGGCAGCTATAATATTGCCTATGTATAATTTAGCCAGTCAATTTTAAATATTTATTTTTTAATTCCATAAATTATGATAGAAGTCAAAAGTTTAAAATTTAAAAATAAAAATGGTTTTGATTCGCTGGGTATTTGGCGAAAAAATTTGATAGGGTTTACTTTAATTGAGCTTTTGGTGGTTATCAGCATAATAGGTATTTTGGCTTCTTTTTCAGTTGTTTCTTTAAATGGCGCTAGAGTGAAAGCAAGAGATGCTAAGCGGAAGGCCGATATGTCTCAGATGAGAGTTGCTATTTATCTTTATTATGACGACAATTTGTCATATCCCAGATGCGGTTCTTGGGACGAAGATTTGGAGGATTTTGGCGCGACGGCCGATTGTTACAATACAACCCTGTCTAACGCTTTGATAGATCAATCTAAGCCGTATATGAGTGAATTACCGACTGATCCAAAAGCAACTGGAGTCTATGTTTATCGCTATGTTTCTACTGCTGCCGGCGATCAATTCGTCTTAGCTTACAATGTTGAAGAAAATGATCAGGTGCAGATAATCCGAGGCTGGTAATTATTTTGTTGTTTGTTTTATTTTATGGTATAATGTGGATAAGTGTTTTAAAATTTTTAAAATTAATATTTTATTTCCGCCAGTGGTTAATTTAATTTCTAGGATTAAGTTAATGACTACGGAAAGTAAAGAGGGGAGGTGAATTATGAAAAAACAAAAAGGCTTTACTTTAATTGAGTTGTTGGTTGTTATCGCTATTATCGGTTTATTATCAACTTTAGCCGTAGTAGCTTTGAACAACGCTAGACAAAAATCAAGAGACGCCAAGAGAGTATCTGACATCAAGCAGGTCCAAACAGCCCTAGAGTTATATTATAACGATGCTAATTCTTATCCAGCAGCTTTGACTCCAGTCACTGGTTCTATAACTTATGACGGTACGACTTATATGGCGGTTGTACCTGGCAATCCTTCTCCAAAGAACGATGGTAGTTGCCCAGACATTGAATACGCTTATACTCAAGATTCTAGCGGTTCTTCCTACCATATTACTTATTGTCTTGGTGGAGCGACTGGCGGCATAACTGCTGGCACTAAGTACGCTACACCGGCTGGAATCGCCAATTAAAATTGATTTCGAATTAAACTTTTAAAAGTTTAAATAAAAAACTCTTCCTTTTTAAGGAAGAGTTTTTTTTGATACGGAAAAATGGTATACTAAATATTGAAAAGAATCAGATAAATTAGCTAATATTAAATACTAAAAAATGAAAGAGAGGTTTATAAAAATTTTTTCCATTTTTGAGGAGATGCTTCTATTGTCCATTGTTCTTTTCTTACCCATGATTTTTTCTTTTGGGCAGGAAAATTTTAACATCTTTGAACTCAATAAGTTGGTTTTTTTCAGAGTTGTTTTAACAATCGCCTTTTTATTTTATTTAGCAAGAATTTTTTTGCAAAAAAAATATGGGGGAAAAATAAAGGTTATATTACTTGTCCTCCTATCTTTTCTCTCTTTATCTTTTTTTGTTTCTTCTTATTTTTCGATTCATCCTGAATTAAGCTTCTGGGGAGGTTATGGGCGCCAGCAGGGTTTTTATAGTTTTCTTTATTATTTCCTATTTTTTTATTTATTGATAGTTAGTTCTTCCCCTGAGAACGATAAATCGGCAGAAGAAAAAATAAGGCCCCGCATCAAGAGATTTATTTGGGGAATGGTTTTTTCTTCTATTCCCGTCTGTTTTTATGGATTGCTGCAGTATTTTTTTCTTGATCCTCTGGATTGGGAAGAAAAAGCGATTTATACCGGCAGAATTTTTTCCACTTTAGGCCAGCCTAATTTTTTAGCCCAGTATTTAATTATAGTTATCCCTCTTACTATTTTCAGCTTGTTTTTTTTGCAGAAAAAGTTTCTTGGCCGTTTTTTAACAGCCGTTCTCCTGGTTTTTCAACTGGCTTGTTTAATTTTTACTTATAGCCGTTCCGCCTGGCTGGGACTTATTTCTTCTGCGGTTGTTTTTTTGTTTTTACTTCTTTGGGCTAAAGGATTTAAAAAATCTCTCTTAATCTTGTCGGCGCTTCTTTTTGTGATGGTTTTTTCAGTTTTTTCTTTGGGAATTTTTTATTCTCATCGCAGTTTTTCTATGCAGGAGGGCATCACTTTTACCGGCAGGATAAAAAGTGCTTTCGACATTAGGGCCGGTTCAAATAAAATCAGACTTTTTTATTGGCAGACATCTTGGAAAGTTTTTGAAGAAAGCGACTGGCAAAGAAAATTATTAGGCTACGGTCCGGAGACCTTGCAAGATGTTTTTGTTAAATATTATCGTCCAGATTGGGGAATATATGAGAAACTGAACACTTTTGCTGATCGGGCGCATAATGCGATTTTTGACACTGTCCTGCAATTCGGTTTGGCCGGTCTAACGGCTTTCGTTGCTCTT
>JBAZOD010000026.1:0-12432 GCA_041648955.1 Patescibacteria group bacterium | reverse complement strand
GGTCAATATGGGCTTGCCCCGCCGAAGCTTCAGCGAAGGCGGGCGATGATGCAGAAATTGCGTATGTTAGTCATAAATTAATCCTGATATCCAATTTTTTTGTTTAAAAATTAAATAAAAATAAAGCAAAATGCTTGCTTTTAGCTCTCTCTATCTTATCTTTTTTCGGCCTTTTGGTCAAATAAAAAAGGACGGAAATTTCTATCCGCCCTTACATAATATAATTGCGATTTTATCGCAGTCCCAGGACATCCTGCATGTCATACAGACCGGGCTTCTGCCCCACGACCCACTTAGCCGCCCGAACTGCGCCTTGGGCAAAAGCGTCGCGGGAAGTAATGCGACTGGTCAATTCAAGACGATCACCGTCTCCCAGAAAAAATACGGTATGCTCGCCGACAACATCCCCGCCACGCAATGAATGAATACCTATTTCTCCATCCGGCCGCTCACCGATAATTCCTTGACGGCCATAACGAGAAACTTCTTTCGGATCCCATCCTCTGACTGCGGCAATGATTTCTGCCAAACGATTGGCTGTGCCGCTGGGAGAGTCCTTCTTGCGCCGGTGATGAATCTCCATGATTTCGGGATCAAAACCTTCGCCCAAAATGGCCGTAGCCTGTTCTACCAGCCAGAAAAGAAAGTTTACCCCAAGACTGAAATTCGCGGCCAAAACGCAAGGAATATACTCGGCGGCTTTCCTGAGGCAAGCCCTGTCTTCTTCGGATAAACCGGTGGTGCCGACAACGAGAGGAATTTTTAAACTTGAAGCCATATTGGCTCGCCCGGAGAATCCGGCCGGCGAACTGACGTCAATTATGACATCGGCGCCTGGAAGACATTCTCCAAAAAAACCCTCACGATAAGTATAAATTTCAACATCCGACCCTTGAACAATACCAGAAAGTTTTTCATTAATATCAAAAACGCGAAACAATTCAACTTGCCCACCAGCTTCGGAATTGATAACGAGAGAAACGATAGCCCCGCCCATTCTTCCATACCCATTTACGGCAACCCTTACAGGTTCCATCACTAGTCTCCTTTTACTAGATTGTGATTATTAACGAGGGATACTTCACAAAAAGAACGATAAATAAAATTATCATAGAAATAAAGACAAGTCAACTCCGTTAGAAATAAAAAAATTCAGCGATAATAAACAGTTTTTGTCATTGCGAGGAAGGAGCCGGAGCGACTGACGAAGCAATCTCTGGTTAGCTGGAAATGACAAGAAAATTAAAGAATATTATTTTATATTAGTTAATATTGGTCATAGACGTTTAACAAAATTAGACTTCGTACCTTCGAACCAGAGATTGCTTCGTCGCGCGGCTCCTCGCAATGACAAACTAAAAAACGGCCAAGCCGTTATTTAAATAATTTTAAAATCAAAGAATTAAAAATTGTTTGAAAATTAAAAATTTAAAATTTTATCTGCTTTTTTACGTACTCTCCTTCTTTCCGCGCGTCTTCCAAATTTTTCAGCTTGCATTCAATAATAATCGGCAAATTCAAATCAGGGATAGCGTCTATAATTTTTCTGCCTTGAGAGCGATAAAGAGGATCGTGGTCAGACTCGCCGATCCCGCTCAGATGATAATGCTTTATGATATTTTTAAATTCCTTATAAATATCAGCAGATAGCTCCATCGTCGAATCTTGAGTATAACAATGGTTGAGATCTAGAACCATTTTAAAATTTTTACCAGAAAATATTTCTTTTAAGCTGGCGACATCGGAAGCGATTTTGTGGCGCCAATCCATATTTTCAAAAGCAATCGGCAAAGAATAATTTTTAAAAATTTCCCAATCCGCTATCCACTCTCCCGGGTGCAGAACCAGACAGTCAAATTTTATCTTTTTATAAACTTCCTGAAAAATATTTAACACTCTTTTATGTTCTTTCTCATCTACCGCGCTCATGGCGTCATGCCCGGGTCCATGGATGGATATATACTTAAAATTTGCCAAACTGCCTTTGGTTATTTTTTCCAGCAGTTCAACATCATTAATAGAATCAACGCTTAGCTCAATCGCGTTAAAACCAAAATCACGGCAAACAGAAATTGCTTCTTCAGATAAAGGATGTATAAATTGATAAAAACACCCGGTAGAAAATCCTAATCTCATATTTTAATTTTACAAAAAAATAATTTATAAATCTAAATCGAAAATCGTCAATCGGAAATCGCAAATCCCTAAATTCCTCTCGCCTCTCCCTGATCCTCAGTGGTAATTTTCTTGAGAGGCTGGCGACAAATCTTACACTTAATCGGCGTCCAAATATCAAAAAACTCTTCCGCGCGAAGAAGATAGCAAACAGCGCCATAAATAAAAATTCCGGCCAAACCGGCCGTTAAGCCCTGAGTCAAAACTCCGAGAAATTTAGTCATATCTATAAACGGCCAAACCATAATTTTCACTCCTTGAACCGTAATGCCACAAACTAAAGCTGCGGCCGAAAATTTAATTGTGGAAACCAAAATCTTTGTCTCATCCATCTGGCCGATGGAAAAACGCAGAGCTAGCCAAAGAAGAATAAAATTGAGAATAGAAGCTAAAGAAAAAGCTAAAGCCAACCCGGCTACGCCCATTTCTCTGGAAAAATATAGAGAAAAAGCTACATTAGCAATAGCCGAAATTAAACCGATAAAAAATGGCGTTTTAGAATCATGCCGGGCGTAAAATACTCGCACCAAAAGAGGCAGGCAGGCTTGAGCAAAAAGAGACAAAGAAAAAAGCGCCAAGGTGTCCATAGTTAAAATTGTATCTTCCCAGTCAAAATTTCCTGTGCCGAAAATAACGCGGATAATTTGAGCGCGCAAAGTGATCAGCAAAACCGTGGACGGAACAATAAAAAATAATATCTGCCGCAAAGTGGAAGAAAAACTGGCGACTAAATCTTTCTTGGAAAATGCGGCGGCGGAAATCGTAGGAAAAGCGGCGATCGCAAAAGAAATTCCAAAAATTCCAATTGGAAAGGATTGGAGATTATTCGCGAAATTAAAAATAGTCAAAGAACCGGCCGCTAAGGTGGAAGCGATAATTGTTATCACTACTAAATTAATCTGAGAAGTGGCCAGGCTCATAGTTCTCGGTATCATCATCCGGCCGATTTTCCTCAGATTAGAATCTTTTAAATTAATTTTTAATTTATAACTAAACCCCAAAGCAAAAGTCGCCGGCAATTGAATAAGCATGTGGAGAAAAGCGCCCAGAACTACGCCCCAAGCCAGGCCGTAAACTCCCCAGACTGGCACAAAATACAAAGCGCCGATGATAATGCCGATGTTGTAAACTATTGGCGCTAAAGAATAAACAAAAAATCTCTTGAATGACTGCAGAATTCCGCCAAAGACGCTGGCGATTCCAAGAAACATTGGGGACAAAAACATTATTCTGGTTAAACTGACAGTGAGCGCCTGTTTTTCCGGACTGAAGCCGGGGGAAATCAAACGCGTTAGCTGAGGTGCAAAAATTATTCCCAAGGCGCAAAGGAAAAATAAGCCGACAACCAAAATATTAAGAATATTGCAAGCCAAGTTCCAGGCTTCCTCATTTTCTTTGCCGCGGAAAAAACTTATTACTTTTTTTATCGGATCTTTTAAAAGTCCGACAAAAATCGGGATGAAGCCGGCCGACAAAGCGCCCAGTACCAGTAAATTAAAAATCGTATCCGGAATTCGAAAAGCGGCATAATAAACATCCAAAGTATCGCCGGCGCCGAATTCTCCGGCCAAAATTCTATCCCGGAAAACTCCCAAAAGCCGAGAGAGCAATGAAGAAAAAGCCACCAAGCCGGCGGCTAAAGTTATATTATTTATTTGTCCGCTCAATAAGCGCTTTATCATAAATAAATTCTATTTTATTATTCTCGCATCAACCGCCACTACTCCTTTCTTCTTCACGAAGATGGGATTTATATCCAATTCTTTTATATCCAAATTTTCACGCGCTAAACGGGCGACATTAACAATCACATCTGCCAAAGCAAAAATATCGCTTGATTCTTGCCCGCGGGCGCCGGCCAAAACCGGATAAATTTTCAATTTTTTTATCATCGCCAGCGCTCTCTCTCGGGTCAGGTCTTCCACTTCCAATTGCACATCCTGCCAAACCTCCGCGTAAATCCCACCGGCGCCAACCATCAATATTGGGCCAAAATGAAGATCGCGCTTAAAGCCGACTATTATCTCTGCTCCGCCCATATTCATTTCTTGGGCAATAATATAATTTCCCGCATCTGCTTTCAAATTTTTCCAAGCTGCGGCCGCTTCTTCTGAATTTTTTAAATTTAAAACCAAGCTGTTTTCAGTTTTGTGAATTATTTTCGGGCCAACAATCTTTAAGGCAATCGGATATTTTAATTTTTTCAGATCGCTTTCAGTTTTTATCGCCAAAGTTTTGACAAAAGGAATTTTATATTTTTCCAAAAATCTGAAAGATTCCAGATAATCCTCTTGCTTATTTTCTTGCTTTTTCAAAACAGCAGTTTGCCGCCTCATATTAAACGGCTTTACTTTTGCAGCTTGCGCCTGATAATTCAAAAATCGGCCCAAAGCGGAAAGTGCCTGTTCAGGATAAGAAAAATTAGCAATCTTACCTTCTGCTAAAATATTTTTTACTTTTCCAACCGCTTCTCCGCCGATAAAGCTGGTGCAGATCATTTTCTCCGGATATTTTTTCCCCAGGCGCGCGATAATTTCCGCTGTTTTCTCTACTTCTGTCGCGGTTTGCGGAGTGAGTAGAATTAATAAATTAGAAACATATTTTTCTGCCAAAATTTCTTCCAAAGATTTCTCGTACCGGTCTGCGCCTGCATCTCCCAAAATATCAAAAGGATTATGAACGCCGGCAAGCGACGGCATTTTTTTCTTTAAGCTTTTTTCCAAACTGGCAGAAAATTTTCCCAAAGCCAATTTGTTTTCTTCCAAAGAATCCATGGCGATAACCAGCGGTCCGCCGGCGTTGGAGACCATAAAAAGATCCGAATTATTATATTTGGTCTTTCTCTGCCAAAGAGTAAGGAGGTTAAATAAATCATCCAGAGCAGAAAGGCTGATGGCCCCAGCCCTTCTCAGGCCCGCTTCTACTGATTGCGCGGAAGCCGCCAGACTGCCAGTGTGGGAAAGAGCCGCTTCCCGGCCGGCTTGCGACTTGCCGGCTTTCAAAACCGCGACCGGCTTCACTTTGGCCAAGCGGGAAACTATTTCCATAAATTTTTCTCCGTCTTCCATCTCCTCCAGATAAGCGAGAACGAAATCGGTTTTTTTATCTTTCAAAAAAAATTCAAAAAAATCATTCTCTTTCATAACCGCCTGATTGCCCAGGCTGACAAAATGAGAAAAGCCGATATTTTTATCCTGAATCCAATCAAGAACCGCGCTGCCGATGGCTCCTGATTGAGAAATGAAAGCGAGATTGCCCTCTCTTGCTTTGGCCTGGGCAAAAGTCAAATCAAGTTTAGCCGGACTGCTTATCACACCCAAGCAATTCGGTCCGAGAATATTCAAATTGTATTTTTCCGCCAATTCTTTTATTTTTTCTTCTCTTTTTTTGCCTTCCTCCCCGACTTCGGCAAAACCAGAGCTGATAATGATAATATTTTTAATTCCTTTTTCTCCGCAATTAGCAACTTCCGCTGCCACAAAATCTGCCGGAATAACAATCACGGCTAAATCAATTTTTTCTTTCACAGCTTTAACATTCTGATAAACTGAAAGTCCGGCGATTTCTTTTTCTTTTAAATTTATTGGAAAAATTTTCCCTTTGTACTCTCCGTCAATGAGGTTGGAAAGAATTTGCCAGCCGATTTTTTCTTTAGCTTTGGAAGCGCCGATAATCGCTATTCCCTTCGGCTCTAAAAAATTTTTTATGTTCATATGAATCTATTTATTTTTTTCTGTCAATAATATTATTATACCAGCAAAGAGCCAGCTAAGCAAAACCCAATTCAGATTCAAATAAGCCAAAACCACATTCGGCCAGATTATTTCCAGGATAACAAAAATAACCAAAGCGCCTGATAAAACGTAAAATAATTCTTTAAAAATTAAATTGATTTTTTTCATAATGATATTATCCCCCTTGCTTGCCCGCCGAAGCTTTAGCGCAGGCGGGATAAAGGGGGTGAGGGGGATTAGTTTGACAGACAAGAAATTATCTGATAATTTAAGTTCATAATTCAACACAAATTTACAGAGGAGGGGGAAATGTCGGGCGCCCAAATTGGACAAAAAAGCATAACGGTTCTTTCGCAAGATTTCACTATACCGGGAACAGAAATTACTCTCAAATCCGGTACAGAGATAAATAAATACGGCTTTAATGATACCCACTTTCAGTGCCTGGTTTCTGGCCGTTTCGTCTGGGTGCCAAAAAACATAACTAAAACAGAATAATCTAAAAATGGAGGGGAATAAATGAGCTCAACAGCAGTGGTTTTAAAAGAAAAACACTATGATGCGAGTACTGGTACTACTATCCCGCCAAACATTAAGTTTATAGTAAAGGCTACGAGAGGAAGTGGAAGCGACAAAGAACTTTGTTGTGGCGGTAATGAAATAGAATTCTGGATTTTAGAAAGCAAAACAATCCCAGCGCCTGCTTGATTAGCCAACCAAGGTCGATTTCAATAATCGACCCTTTTTTTATTTAAAAATCTCTTTCAATTTTTCCAGCAAAGTTTTCCCTGCCAATTCTATTTTAATTTCTTTTATCTCTAAATCATCTTGTCTGTCATCATCAGCCTTTAAGCCCGGAACAGAGATTATGAAGCTATTTTTATTAAATTCGCGGTAAGCATTGCTCAAATCAAACTCAGCGCTCGCTTCTTCCCAGCCGTTTCCTTTATCCAAAGGCTTGGCGTACTTGGCCAGAATATAATTCGTGCCCTCGGCCTGGAGAGAAAACCCCTCGTCCACTCTTTTGAAATTCGGATTGAAAAAATTTTCCTGGCCAAAAGCAAAAACGCCGTTGCCGGAAATTATAATATCGCCTTTCTCTGCTTTTATTTCTTTTTCGCTTGCTCCCGCTGACAGGCTGAATTGCTTGTAAGTTTCATTCACATCCAATTCCTTATCCCCTGCCCGTACAACCTGAAGGCTTTTCGGATTTATAGTCTGGGCGTTTATAAACTGGCTGTCGGTTATGAGGGAAATATTTTCATCCGCCTCACTGGCTAGCCAAATTTTATTCAAAAAAGAAATTTTATTTTGAGCGGTGCTGATTTTTTTGGTGATGATATCATCATCGGCGCGCAGTTCTATTTTGTAAACTCCCTCAGGCAAATTGCTTTCTTTAAAATTAATTTCCCTTGTCCCCTCCCCGTCTGGGAGGTGCCGGCTGGCAATCAGCTGGTCGCTGTAATACAAATTCACATCAACCGGATCGCTGTCTTTATTTTCATTCAAATCCTCTATGGTAAAATTAAAATCCAAATCTTCATTTTTCAAATAAGTAAAAAATTGATAAGCCCCGCGTAGAGAATAATCCATCTCCTGCCGATTTTTGCCCGCTTCATAATCCGCGATCGTATAATCATTTTTCAGATTATAATTATACAAAGCGATTTCTTGGGCTGGCGGCAAACTGGCGAGAAACTCATCAATCGACTCATATTTCTTTTCCCGCTGGAGAAGCATCACTCCGTCCTTTTCCAGAACGTCCCAGACCAAAGACAATTTATCAATAATCTGATTTTCAATCGGCGCCAGCTGATAGCGCCAAATCGCGTTATCCATCAAAACCCCCATTTCCACAAGAGGCCTCTCGCTCTCATTTTTGTAGACAAAGCTCACCTTGGCTTTTTCAAATTTCCGCGGAGTGCGCAAAGAGAAATAAACCGGGTCGCCTATCATTTTTTGGGTATTACTCTCTATATTTTCCACCCTTTCTGAGGGCATAAGTTTTCCGATAAACTTGAAGGGGTCGGCCAAATAGTAATTACCTTCGGGAAAGTCGCAAACATAGGTAATTTTTCCATTAGGGACAATCCCCATATACAAAAGCCAGCCCGTGAAACAAGCTAAAATTAGCCACAAAAAAATCCTTAATTTTACGATTCGCCTTGTTTTTTCCATGATTATCGGATAAAATTAGAATAAGAAATTATTACTCCCATTTTACCTTATTTTAGAGGAAAAATAAAATGGCTTCTTCGCTCCGCTACGAAAACGATTTATTAAATTAAAAAAAGAACTATAATGGAAATATGAGTTTAAAAATACATAATAAATTAAAAGCAATCGATTTTTTTTGCTCTGGCGGTGGCATGAGTTTTGGGTTGCAACAAGCCGGAATCAAAGTAATTGCAGGCATCGACTTTGATCCCGACTGCAAAGAAACATACGAGGCGAATATAAAAAACGCCAAATATATTTTGGCAGATGTTGAAAAATTAAATGAAAAAGATTTATCAAATGAAATAAAAATTAAAAAAAATGATGACAATCTAATACTGATTGGATGTAGTCCTTGCCAATACTGGACAATCATAAGAACAAATAAAAGCAAGTCCACTAAATCAAAAAATCTTCTTCATGAGTTTCATCGATTTGTAAAATATTATAACCCTGGATATGTTGTTGTTGAAAATGTTCCAGGCATATTAAATAAACACAAAGAAAGTGGATTGGATAGATTTGTTGATGATTTAAAAACACAAGGATATACGATACATTATAAAGTTGTAAATCTAAATAACTACGGTGTGCCAGAGACCAGAAAAAGATTTTCACTAATAGCAAATAGAGTATCTAAGAAAGAGATATTTCCAGAGGAAAAAAAACATGCGTCTACGGTTAAAGATTTTATCGGAGAAAAAAATGGATTCCCTAAAATACCAGCTGGACACAAGGATAAATCAAGCTTTTTGCACACATCCGCTGGCTTAAACGATAAAAACATTAAAAGATTAAAGCTTACTCCAAAAAATGGAGGCACAAGAAAAGCTTGGGCGAATACGGATTTACAAATAAACGCCTACAAAAATGCGAATGGTGATGTTTCTTTTAATGACACATATGGTCGGATGTCATGGGATAAACCTGCGCCAACAATTACAACAAAATTTTTTAGTATTTCAAATGGAAGATTTGCACATCCTGAAGAAAATAGAGCAATTTCAATCCGAGAAGGAGCAACCTTGCAAACTTTCCCTAAAACTTATAAGTTCATAGGTTCAAGCATTTCCTCTATTGCGCGAATGATTGGAAATGCAGTTCCTCCTGTCTATGCTAAACAACTTGGGGAAACAATAATTAAAAATCATGAGTCAAAATAATAACGAAGAACAACTAAAAATGACTTTTACCCCAAATACTATAGAGCATTTGGGCGTAAGAATGTATTCTACTCTTCCTCCTGTTGTGGCTGAGCTTATTGCAAATTCCTATGATGCCGATGCATCGGAGGTGCATGTTCATCTTATTGATAACGGCGATAAGAAAATTGTTGTTTCAGACAACGGTCACGGCATGTCTTTTCGTGAAATTAATGATAAATTTTTACGAATCGGGCGCAATAGAAGAAATGATGAAAATAGCCAAAGCTCACCTGGAAGAAGAAAGGTAATTGGAAAAAAGGGGTTGGGCAAATTATCTTTTTTTGGCATTGCTCATGAAATAGAAGTTCAGACAACAAAAGATCATAAGCGAAACTCATTTGTAATGAAGTGGGGTGCAATAATATCTAATGAAGACAGGGATCAGCAAAGAGATTACAACCCTACGATATTAGAGCATGATGTAGAATCAGAAAAAGAAAAAGGCACGGATGTTATTTTAAGAGACATACAAAGAATAAGCGATTTCGATGCAAATTCATTAGCTGATAATCTTTCGAAATTTTTTATTATTGATTCAGATTTTAAAATCTTCGTGAAAAGAAATGACGAAGATGAAATATTGATTAATAACGAAAGAAGATATTTCAATCTTACCAGACAAGTCGAATGGGATGTTCCAAGCGATATTGGGCTTGAAGCCGAGTATGAAAAAAGAGACGAAATAATCGGTCATTTAATAGCGACTGAAAAGCCTATACCCCCTGCTACGAATATGAAAGGTATAACACTTTTTTCTAGAAAAAAACTTGTTAATTTGCCTGAATATTTTTCAGACAGTACGTCGAGCCATTTTTTCACTTATCTTACGGGTTGGCTTGAGGTTGATTTCATCGATGATTTAGGAGAAGATGTTATCGGCACAAATAGACAATCATTAAATTGGGAACACCCAGACATGGTAAAATTACGGGAATATTTGCAGAGAATGTTGAGGTGGTTAGAGGTTAATTGGCGCACTAAGCGAGCTGAAAAACAACAAAAGAGGTTGGAAGAAAAAACAGGCTTA
This sequence comes from Patescibacteria group bacterium, assembly GCA_041648955.1. GTDB lineage: Bacteria > Patescibacteriota > Patescibacteriia > Patescibacteriales > JAQTRU01 > JBAZOD01. Next base: position 2,074 of record JBAZOD010000026.1, on the reverse strand, counting down.
AAAATTGGTGAATGGAGAGAGCATATTCCTAAAAACATTAACGACAATCTCGAGTCAATTATTAGTGCTTTAACAAAAGATGCTGAAATTGACGAAGATAAAGCAGTAAAGAGTTTAAAGGGGTTGCAGGAAATTATAAAACCATGGCCACGTTTTCACTGGCAAAATTTACATCCAAATTTACATTCTTTAACTTTTCCTTATTATAAAAACAATGATTACTATACTGCAGTATACGAAGGAGTAAAAAAATATATTAGAACAATTCAAAGCCGATCTTCATCATCATTAACTGATTCGGCTCTCATCCGGCATGTTTTTGACCCTGTACAACCGCCCGCAACCACACCGCCTGCGGCACCAGTTTTACCTGAATTATCGGTAACTAAAAAATATAAAAGACCAGATGGTTCCGATTTTGAACAATTAACTATTGACAATATATCAAATGGGCATGGGATGCTATCACGTGCAATGTGGCTAGCGTTTAGAAATCCGATTGCCCATGAAGTAGTTGAAGATTTGCGTGATTCTGGTCTTTATACTGAGCAAGATTGCTTAGATGCACTTGGACTCCTATCGCATCTATTCCGCAGGCTTGATAATTCAGAGCCCACTTAACCATGAATACCGATATAATCACAAAAATAATAGAAAGAGATAACATTTTTGGAAAATTGTGTTCTGAGGCTCAAAGTTCTTACGAGCAAGAAAATTATTTTTCTGCACTAGCGTGCTTATTTGTTTTAGCCGAGCAAATTATTAAATTTTCAGTTGATAAAATTGACGGAAACTTTCATAGTGCAATTATAGATGCACAAGAAAAAAATATAATTGATTTTACTGAATATCAATACCTTAATTTACTAAAAGACATAAGGAATAAAATATTTCACGAAAATCATTATCCGACAGGTATAGAAATTGAAGGTAAATTTTGGTCATTTAGCGATGATGAGACTAAAGAATTGATATATAGAAAGTATTCACAGAAAATGTTTTATCTTGTATTTAAATTACTATCGAAATAAAGAGTTTTGGATTTTTGACATTCACCCTTAACCTCTCAAATCAAAAAACATGAAAATACCATTTCAAAAAACTTTGCATCCTGTTTATTTTTACGGCCTGATGGTTGTTTTTTTCGCTTTGTCTCAATATTTTATTTCCAATTCTTATCAGCCGATTTATCCTGATTATTATTTGGGTAATGTTTTGAAAATTGCGCAAAACTCTGAAGTGTTTGAATCACCTAAGGCAAGAGTGGCGGGAGCAGAAGAAACGAACTGCGATTGCGAGATGAAATTTCGGGAATCATATCCGATTATCTGGGTCGGGCATGTTTCTGCCACCTTTGCCGGCGGAGAGGATATCGGCGTGGAAACCTATGACCCGACCGATAAATATCATAAATTTTATGTCATTGGCAACGGTCTGTATAATTACGATTTGGGCGAAGAGGTGCGGGTAGAGGGGAAGCTCATCGGCCTCACTTGCGCCTACGCCAATACTGTTTCTAACGGCTGTATCGGCGAAGTCTCGGCAGAAAAGATTACGGCGATTGAATCAATTAACAATTAACAATTACGAATTATCAATTACTTAGACATATCTTTAGATCTTCTTTGTTATTTCCAAATAACCAGAGATTGCTTCGTCAGTCGCCCGGCTCCTTCCTCGCAATGACAGAAAAGTTTGTTCTTCGCAATGACAAGTTTATTATCCAACACCTAATCACTAATTAACTAATCACTAAATAATGTACTTTCTCGACCTCCTCGGCACTTTGGCTTTCGCGATTGGCGGAGCCTACAAAGCTAAGAGCAGAAAACTAAATATCTTCGGGGTGGTATTTTTGGGCGCGATCACGGCCGTGGGCGGAGGAACGGTGAGAAACTTGATTATCGGGCGCACTCCCCTTTTTTATCTGCGCGACCCGAATTATCTTTTGATCTGTTTGGGAGCCGGACTGCTTGCTTATCTTCTGCCGAATTTTTTCAAAAGAAGCTATACGATTTTCCGCTTTGTTGATTCTATCGGCTTAGCAACTTTTGTTATTATCGGCGCTTCCATC
>JBAZOD010000025.1:0-12626 GCA_041648955.1 Patescibacteria group bacterium | reverse complement strand
TTGACTTTTATCCATTTTATTGCTATATTATAAATGTTGCCGGAAGGCAATTTTATTTTATGTATTTATATCCATATCAAGCGCCCATAGTTCAGTGGATAGAACACTAGCCTTCTAAGCTGGATACGTAGGTCCGATTCCTACTGGGCGCACAAGCTATTTTTAAATTTAATAATATGAGTTTAGTTATTCAAATTATTATCATGTTCTTTTTTGCAATTTTTGCGGTTTTTTTCACAGTTCAGTTTTATAATATTCTTTTTCGCGGATATGCGCCGTTTATTTCTAGCAAAAAAGAAATTATAAAAAAGATTATTTCTAAATTAGAGTTGAAGGAAAACGGAGTGATTTATGAATTGGGTTGCGGCAATGCTGGATTTTTGCGGGCGGCTAGAAAGAAATTTCCAAGTGCTGAGTTAGTCGGTTTTGAATATTCTTTTTTACCATACGTAATCGCTCAAATTCAAAATAGCTTAAGCAAGAGTAAAATTAGCATAAGAAAGAAGAATATTTTTAAAGTTGATTTAAGCCAGGCTGATGTTTTATATTGTTATTTGAATGTTTTGACAATGAAGAAATTGGAAGAAAAAATAAAAACGGAGGGTAAAAGCGGTTTGAAAATTATCAGTTATCAATTTCCTTTGCCCGATATGAAAATAGAAGAAATTTTAGCAGATGAAAAAGGGAAAGTTTATTTTTATAGCTTGTAATAAGTATTAGATAAAATATAATAAACCCGCAGAGGGGTGGCTATAGTACAACGGTTAGTACATCGGGTTGTGGTCCCGATGACCTGGGTTCGACTCCCAGTAGCCACCCCTTTGGGGGTTTTTATTTTTGACATCATTTGGCAAACTGTGATATATTTTTATTACTAATAAATAAACTAAAATAAAATTTATGGCAAAAGTTTTTAATGATGAAAATTTTCAACAAGAAGTGATTGAGGCTTCCAAAACTAAACCGGTTTTAGTTGATTTTTTTGCTTCTTGGTGCGGACCGTGTAAATTGCAAGGACCAATCATTGATGAATTAGCAGAAGAAATTGGAGAAAAGGCCGTGGTTGGTAAAGCAAATACTGAAGAAGCAACGGAAATTTCAACTAAATATGAGGTTATGAGCATCCCGACATTAATATTATTTAAGGATGGCGCAGCTAAAGAAACTCTTAATGGGTTGCATCCCAAAGAGGCTTTGTTGGAGGTTATAAAAAAATATTTGTAAAAATTTAAATGACAAAAAAACACCCCGAGTAAAACTCGGGGTGTTTTTTTGTCTGTTGGATTAATTACCGATAAGAGTTTATATTATCTTATGATAGATTAAAATTTCCAACTTTCTTACCTTCTTGGTCTGCTGTCACGTCTTTGTCTGTGGCAGTCACGGCAGAAAATCGGCCTGTCTCCATCTGGTTCAAAAGGCAGCTCGGTAATTTCCGCACCGCATCCTGAACAAGTCCAGTTCCCTTGGTACATTTGTCTTTGTCCAAAGGAGTTGTTTTGATCGCTCATTTGATGATTTTGTTTCACTTTTACTTGATTTTTGATAGACTTTTTTCGAAGAAAAGCTTGATCTAAAAATAAGCTTAGTAAAACCCTTAATTAATTATGTATAAAGTGTAGCATATAGACAGATTTTTGTCAATCTTAATGACAAAAAAATAAGGCGCAGATTTTGCCGCGCCTTATTATGCTGGTCAATTAAAGACCGATGTTGGTTGCTGGAAATCCGATTTCCATCAGTTCTCTTTGAGCGTCGGCAATGCTCTTTCCGAGCTCATGAGCGTATTGAATAACCCATCTCGGAACGGGAATTTTTGGTCTTTTCCCCCTTACCCCTGATACATCAGTTTCCTCGGATAAACTTACGCCATCCCCTCCGATCTGTGGATTTTCAGGCATAAAACCCCCTTTCTTTTTTCCTGCTTTTGGCAGGGAGAAATGTTTATTATTCCTTTATGCCGTCAAGGTTAACGTCATAAAGTATTTTTTCTTGGAGATGATTATATTTTAATATCTCATTTTTATCAAACCAAATAGCTATTTCTTTTTCCGCCTCTTCAGTACTGCCGGAAGCGTGAATCAAATTTCTAACACTTCGGCCGTCAGTATCAGCAATAGCATAAGAATCAAGAGTAAAATCTCCCCGAATAGTTCCGACATCAGAGGTTAGAGGTTCAGTTCCTCCGGTAATTTTTCTCACTAGCTGGACAGCCTGGTTCCCTTGCCAAATCATTGCTATCACCGGTCCAGAGCTTAAATATTTGGCGTTAGATCGCATTACTGCTTCGCCATTTTCTTTGTTTGTTTTATAAGGAGATTCAAGACCTTTTTTTTCATAAGAAGCTCTAGCTTTGCGTCCAACTTCTTCTACCCAGGCATCGCCGCCAACTTCATAATAATGTTTTATGCCCATCTCTTCGGTTGGTATAACCATTTTTATAGCGGATAGTTTTAATCCGGTTCTTTCATATCTTTTTATTATTTCGCCGATTAATGATCTTTGCACTCCATCGGGTTTAATAATAACAAGAGTTCTTTCGCTTTTTGGGTGATTCATAATTTTTTAATAAGGTAATTATTTTAGATATTCTTTAATTTTTTTACTGATTTCCGCTGGTGTTAGGCTCGCTTTTACCAGATAATCAATCGCGCCCATTTTTTGCCCCTTAGCTTTGTCTTCTTCTGTGCCCAGGTTGGTTAGCATGATAACAGGAGTACCTTTAGTTTTGCTGTCGCTTTTTATTTCTTTTAAAATTGAAAAGCCATCCAGTTGGGGGAGCATCACATCCAACATCACTAAATCCGGTTTTTCTTTTTTTACCATTTCCAGGCCGCTTGGACCTTCATTTGCCATCAAACAGTCAAATCCATCTGCCTCAAATTTTGTCTTATACATAGAAGCTATCATTTGATCATCTTCTACGATAAGTATTTTCTTCTTTCCCATATTATTAATTATTGTAAGTTAAGAATTACTAATTCCATATCTTCCGATGGCAGATCTTTTTTACTTATTTTTAATTTTTCTTCTATTGTCGGTTTTATACCAAGCTCTTTTACAAATTTTTCTACATCATCAAGATTATCTTTCAACCCCCTGGTTTTGTAGTGCATAGGAATAATAATACGAGGTTCAATTTGTGAAACAATTTCTACGGCATTTTTTGCGTCTAAAATTTTTCCTCCTCCAACTGGGATAATAAGAATATCAACTTGACCGATTTTTTCCAACTGCTTGCTATCTAGAATTTGTCCGAGATCTCCAAGATGAACTACGGAAATATCGTCAATTTCAATTCGGTAGATTGTATTTTTTCCTTCTTTCGCCCCTTCTTTGTCATCATGATAAGATTCAACTCCCTCTACCATTACGCCCTTTATGTCATATTCGCCGGCGCTGTTAATAATAAAAGGTTGTCCGCGTAAAGCGCCTGAGTTATTGTGTCCCGTATGTTCATGGCTGATGGTCACAATATCCGCCTCAAAGTTAGGAACTTTTAAGCCAAGTGTTTTGTCGAATGGGTCAGTAACCAGCGTTACGCCATCCGGAGTGGTTTTATCTTGAATTTTGAAGCAGGAATAGCCCAGCCAGGTAATATACATAAAGTTTTATATAATAAAAATAGGTTAAAAAACCTATTCTTATTATAGCAAAAATGAGGTGAGTGTCAAACTACTTTACTTTTAGCAATTCAGCGTTGTTTGGGTTAAATACATTCTGGGAAGTCCAAGTATCTAAGACCGTTGCTCTCATGCTTGGCAGCCCAGATTTTACTAAGGGGTTTTGTCTCAGGCCGAGTCGGAAATAATTATTTATTATTTCTAAAGCTTTTTCGCCATTGCCCTTTTTTGTTTCTTCTAAATAGTAGCTGATAACTGGTTTGTTTTGGGCTATTAGTCTGTTGAAGCAAAGTTCCTGCATATTTTTATTGTCGTTTTTGAATATCTCTTTTGTAATTCCTGCAAAATTCTTTTTGATCTCTTTATTTTCGGTGAAATTTTCTCTTATAAATTCTTGAGTTAAATGCCAAGTGTCTCCTTTTTCTGCTGTTTCCAATATTCTTTTTGCACTATTCATCAAATCGATTCTTTCATTTTCTTGTTGGTTGTGCAAAAGAATCAGTCTTTCATATTCTGATGCCGCTTCATTTTTGCTATGATATTCGTCAAATAAAGATTTAGCTCTTTCATTTTTACTTACAAATTCTGTAAATTCTTTTTTAAATTCTCCTTTTTTGTCAAAAATATCTTTCCCGCCGAAGGAGTCTTTCATTTGTTCAGCCAAAGAGCGCTGGTCCATTTCAAGGGCCCTGTAAAGGCGGGCTAGATCTTGATTATTTATTTCCTCGCCTAATTTTTGCAGATCTTCATAAGAGCTTACACTCTTATCGTCCGATAGAGGAGTGTTAATGAAATTTTCTTTATTCGTCTCCGTTTCTTTAAAAGAATCTAAAGCTTCTTGAGCAGCGGGATTATGATCAAAATCTATCAATCCTCTTGATAGCGTAGATGATTCTGCCAAAGTATTATTGTGAGCGATTACGTTTTTATTATAATAATCTATTTCGTTTACTAAATTTTGATCTGTATGGCTGGTTGTCCCCATGTAGGATTCAAACTTTATGTTTTTATTTATGGCTTCTTGTTTGGTTTGATCAAAATATCCCTCCTGCGGTTTTTTATCTTTGAAAAAATCAACAATTTCATCGTGTGTTCGTCCGCTTGCTTGTGCTTCTTCGGGCATCAGTTGAGCCATTTTGTTCGCATAAATTTGTTCGCCTTCCTGCACAAGCTTCATTTTTTCAGTCTGAGTCATTTCGCCTATTGGTTTTTTTATAATATCTTGTGCTTCTTTTGATAATTCCGGTTTGTCTGTTTTTTCTATTTCAACTTTTGTTGGAGTTTCTTGCGGAATTTCTTCTGGTTTAGCCGTTTCAACAGGTGAGGGCTTCACTTCAGCTATTCTTTCTGACGTTGGTGCTTCTGGTTTTTCGGGGATTTCTTCAGGCTGAGAGATATTTTCTGGTTCTCGAATATCGGCGTTAGTTTCTTCCGGGACAGTATTCCCAATTTCTTTTTCCAAATTGTCTAAATTATTTTCTATACTTTTGGGATCATGAAGATTTGCATTTTCATAAAATTTTCCTTGCTGTTCCGGCGCCAATTTTTGAATTCTTTCACCATATTGTTTCCAGAATTCACTCGCAGCTTTAGCTTCATGCTTGTCAATTCTTCCTAGCCAGCCAATCTCATCGCGATTAGTGTTAAAAGCATTTTGCACTTTTAAGGGCACTTTTTGGCTGTTTAAATCAGCCTCAATTTTATCGTATAAACCGGTTAATGTCGTTTTTTCTCCTACTGTTATTTCGGAAGTTTTCAAAACATAAATTCCACCATCATCAGTTTCTACTAATGTGTCGCCGGGGTGGACAATATTAGCATCACCCATGATTGCGCTACCGTCCGGATTAATAACATGCACAACGGCATCTTGAGTCATAGCCACATCTAGAGCTTGAGAAATATTTCCTCCTTCCGGCACCTTTACTATTCTGTTAATTTCTCTTCCTTCTGTCAGGCTATCAAGCCTTTGTATAATATTAGGATCCGAATTGTTGATGGCCAGGATGTCTCTTAGATTTTCCGCTTGGCCGTCAGAGTCGTTTAGGAGTCCTAGTCTTATGTTTTTCGGCAATTCTTTTGCTCCCAAAACATCTAAATCCGTCTCACTCGGCTGGCTTCTTTCTAAAATTTTAGTTGCTATTTCAGTTCCTTTTTCATTCTCTAAATTTTCAAAGTCAGCTTTTGCTAATGGTTCGGTAAATGGAGTGTCTTTCCCAAGTTGGTCTGCCTGTATTCTGGCTATGTCCGCAGTATCAATTTTATAATCTCCTGTAATATCTTTTTGATTTTCAACTTTTATACCATATTTATTTTCAAAATCCTTTAGTCTTTTCATGCCCATAGCTATTTTTTCTGTTGAGGAAATTTCTCCTCCGGTTTCGGATTCAGGCGTTATTTTTTGTCCGCTCCAGTTTTCATGTCCCGAGGTGATTCCCATAAAATGTCTAGCAAGATAACCGGCAGTGGCAAAGGTAGCGCTAATTGAGGCTCCTTTTATTATGGAGTTTCTTATGTGTTTTTTATGTTTCTCGGAAATATTTTTATCTTGAAAATCAAGAAATTTTTTCAGTCTATTATTAAGTTTTAATTTCTCATCTTCTTCATTGGCGGAAAAATTGTTTTCAAAAATAAATTGAACAGTTTTGGCTTCTGATATTTTTTTTATTAGTTCGCAATAATTAAATAATGATTTATCCTGAGTTCCGAAGTTAATTAAACCTTCATTCAATTTATTTTCCGTGAAAATTATTCTTTGGTTTAATGAAATTAAAAGTTTATTTCTTTCTGCAACTTCATTGTTTCCCCATATTCTTTTTATTAAGTCATCTATTTTTTCAGTCGCATCTTCCGCTTTCAAATAATTTCTCTCGATCGATTTTTCTCTGATTTCATTTATTTTTGAATCCACCTCAGCTAATTCCTTTTTTAATTGGTCATAAGTAGCTTTTTGTTCATCGGTCGCTTTTTGCCCATCATCTAAAATCGTGCCTATAGATTTAAATTTTTTTGTAGAATTTATGCCCTGTTCTCCCGGCTCTTTTTCTATTGATGTCATGCCCTTACCTCTATACCAGATCATCGGATTGACGCGAAATTCTTCAGGCACCAATCTGGAAATTTCAAGGATGATTTCTGACCTTTGATTTATTAACCCATCTAGCGTCTTATCTTCTTTTTTCCGGCCCTGAATTTCTGTTTCTTTTATATTTTCTTTAGCTCTATGTCTCGCTCTCAAGCCTCCAATTATTCCAGCTGCTAAAGGAGCGCCCACAAAGCCCAGGGCGCCCACAGTGAAACTTCTAACAACAGCGCCACCGGCGAAGAATAATCCATTCATTGAAGCTGAACTTTTGATTAAATTTTTTAAAAAAGTTGACAAAACATTTTTGTCCTTAATGTTTGCAAGTATTTTTTCTGCCTCCGGGTTTGTGTTTAAGAATTGATTAAAAGCTACCTTTTTATCAAGTTCTTGCAGAGCGGCGACAGTGTAGTCCTCCGATCGTTCTCTTCTAATAATTGGGGCTATTCCGGCTAAAGCCGTTTCATATTCTTTTTTGGCAGCCATAAATTTAGCTTGGTCGGATTTTGAAGCTGTGTGATATCTCCATTCATCTGGTATTTTTGAAAATTTTTCAGCAGAATGATTGAATGTTTTAACTATATCTTTTTCCTCCGGGCTTAAAAAATTGAGCTCAGAAGAAAAATCCTTTTCCGATAAATATTTTATTTCCAGTTTTTCATCTATTTCTTCGACTTCTGGCCCAAATTCCCGCAAGCCGTTTACTAATTGTTTTAAAATTGGTCCATGAAGATCGATTCCTCCTTTTGAAATTTCTTCAGCTTTATTTTTTTCGGATTTTGCTATTTGAAATTTTTTGCTTATTCCAAGCCATATTCTTTTTAATAATTTTTCTTGTCCAACCTTTTCTTTATATTCTCCCAACGCCTCATTTTGGATTCGGCCTAATACTAGTTGTTTCAAATTATCAGCGAGTAATATTTTTTGTCCATATGATAATGAATTATATCCTTCTACTGACTCCAAATCGTTTAGGCTGATATTTAGAAATTTAAATTTTTCTTCTAAATTTTCAATTTTTATTTCTTCCGGAGTTTTTTCTATTGGCATTCCCGGAGCCGGTATTATTTCCGGTTCAATATTAATGGGGGCTATTTCCGGTTCAACATTGGTGGGTACTTTCTCCGGACTGGCTTCGGCAGGATTGGCTTGCTCTTGAACCGGAACAATCGTTTCCGCCGGAATAACAGGCGGAGTAGCTTCCTTAACTCCCAATCGGGCATTTATTTCATTTATTTCTTCCTCAAGCTTGTTGATTCTTTGTTGTCGGCTTTCTCTATCTTTTTTCTTTTTAATTTTGGCTAAATCATTTTTTAAGTTTATTAAAGTTAACTCTTTTTTTTCAACCAGCTTTTGCGCTCTTTCTCTTTCTTCTTTTGATTCAAAATTGGGCGGAGTTTGATTTTTTAGCTCTCCTGGTGTATGTTCTTCGAATGAATCTTTTTTTTCCGAGTCTATTTTTCCAGAAATTTCTGTTGGAGTTTTTCTAATAGCATCGTAGATGTCTTGGCGTATTTCTTCGTATGAGCCAAAAACGTCCTTATCGTCTTTCGCCTCTTTAATTTTTTCTAAAAATTGTTTAATATATCTTTCTCTATCTTCAATAGATATATTTTTTTCTTCAAATATTCTTTCTAGCACGTCAAGTCGTTCTCTGATTGATGCTTGAAGTTTTTCCTTAAAGTTTGAAATATCATGAGTTAAATTTAGATTTTCCTCAGGAGAGGGTATTCTATTGATTGGGGGCATTTCTCTATTTACCATATTTTTAAAAATAAAATAGTCTGTTTCCAGACTATTTTTTAATTATAATTTTTATATTTAATATCATATTATTTAGAAAAATACATGCCATCTTCCTCGTCATCTTTATTATTTATGGGATTTTTAGTATTTGTTTTTTCAGTTTTTTCTTTCTCATCTTTTTCACTTTCTTCATCAATTAAATCTTCAATTATTTCCTCTTCCTCTTCTTCTATTTCCTCTTCTTCTTCTATCTTTTCTTCTTCCTCACCATCATCTTCTTTTTCATCATCCTCCTCCTCCTCTTCCGGCAAATATTCATCAGGAACTTCCGCCTCTTCTTTATTATGAAGGCTTACGCCGCTTACACCCTGGCTTAATAAATTTTCGTATTGCTCTTTACTGATAAGAATTTCTCTGGGCTTGGCGCCGCTTCCCGGACCGATAATACCGGCATCTTCCAATTCATCTATGATTCTCGCTGCTCGAGCATAGCCAATGCTTAAGCGTCTTTGTAATAAAGAAGCAGAAGCTCGGCCCATATTAATAACAACTTCTTTTGCTTCGGAAAAAAGTTCATCATCATCGCCGTTTGATCCGTCCAAGCCGACTCCGCCCATGCCTTTAACTTTTTGTCTTTCAGTAACGCCATCGATATAGTCGGTGCCTCCGCTATTTAACTTTATGTAATTGGTAATTTTTTTTATTTCATTATCACTGACAAAAGCTCCTTGCAATCTTTTTGGTTTGGAAATTTCTGCGGTTATAAAAAGCATATCACCCTGACCAAGCAGTTTTTCTGCGCCCAATGAATCTAAGATAGTTTTGGAATCAACTCCAGAGGCAACTGAGAAAGCAATGCGGGCCGGCATGTTGGCCTTGATTAAGCCGGTGATAACATCAACGCTGGGCCTCTGAGTGGCTAAAATCAAGTGAATACCAACTGCCCGGGCCATTTGAGCCAAACGGATGACACTTCCTTCAATATCGCGAGAGGCCGCAACCATTAAATCTGCCAATTCATCTATAATAAAGACGATATAGGGCATTTTTTCTTCCGGGCGGCTTTCGTTAAATGATTGGATATTTCTTTTCCCGTGTTTTGACAAAAGCTCAAATCGGCGGTCCATTTCATTCAAACACCATTTGAGGGCGTTAATGGTTTTTGGGACATCGGTAATTACCGGCGTGAGCAAATGAGGTATGCCATTGTAAACTGGTAACTCTACTCGTTTTGGATCAACCATGATAAAACGGAGGTCATCAGGATTATTTTGATAGAGAAGGCTTACGATAATTGAATTAAGACAAACGGATTTTCCTGAATTAGTGGCTCCAGCCACAAGCATGTGCGGCATTTTTGTTATATCGTACATCCAACTTTTACCAGAAACATCTTTACCTAAAGCAATCATTAAATTATTTTTTCTTTTTTTGAAATCTTCGCTATTAAGAACTTCACTCAAACCGACAACCGCTTTTGTTTGATTAGGAACTTCTATTCCCACAAGGGAACGGCCAGGGATGGGCGCCTCTATTCTGATAGGATGAGCAGCTAGGGCAAGAGCCAAATCATTATTTAAAGTAGTAATGCGTGAGAGCTTTACACCCTCAGCCGGCTTGAAAGTATATTGTGTAACTGTCGGACCAACACTAATTTCTCCCATTTCTACGACGATTCCAAAGTTTTCTAAAGTTCTTTGAATTATAATGGCGTTATTTTTGATGTCGCCGCTGGTTGGTTTTCCTAATTTGCTGCTTAAAAGTGAAAGCGGCAAGTCTATTTTAACATGATTATTCTTCCAAATTGATTTTTCCTTTGGCTTCTCCTGTTCTTTTTCTATTGGAGCCTCGATGAATTCTGGCTCTCCTACTTCTTTTTCGGAAAAGACCTCTTTTAATTCTTCTTCTCCATCTTCTTCAATTTCATCCTCTTCTTCCTCCTCTTCAATAAATTCCTCTTCATCTTTTTCGTTTTCATCTTTTTTACCAAAAGTTTTAGAAAATATAGCTTTTATTGGGTAGAGAACAGAAGCAAAAATACTTTCTGAACCGATAAGCTTGTTTAGAGAAGTGTCTAGCATTAGCATAAGAGAAATAAGCAGTAAACCTAATAAAATAATGATGCTTCCCCAAAAACCAATGATTTTGTAGAAAGTTAAGGCTATATACATTCCTAAATAGCCGCCGCCGACTCCATCCGCTACTGTTTCTTGCCACAAACCAACTTCAATAAAAAAATGGAGAAGCGGTTGGAAAGATACAACAAACAAAAATAAGCCCAAATAATTTGTGCCTTTTATATAATATTTCTCTTCATTATAAAGAAGGAGCCCGAGAGTAAGCAAAATTATAGGAAAAAGCCATTTGCCCCAGCCAAAAGCCAAAGAGAGTCCTTTGTCAATATAAATACCGAGGTTGCCAGCCAAATTAAACAAACTCAAGAGAGATATTGCTCCCAAAATAAGGATGAGAATTATAAGAATGCTTTTTTTTGTGTCTGGATCAAGCTCCATCTGGGGCAAAGCGATATAATCAAGAGCATTTTTTTTGCTTTTTCTATATTTTCTTCTTCTAGCCATATAAAATAAAAAAGAATAAGAATTAAATCAATTTTTCTTCTTTTATTGTATCACATTCAAGTTGTAAAAAAAAGAGCTTATTTTGCGATCAAACTATCAAGTTTAGTCTCTTAAAATTTAGTTTATTATTCTATAAAAAATGAAATTTTTTTGTTTTTTATTATAACATAAATTTATCAACCTTGACTAAATTGAAAAAATTTGCTATACTGTATATAGATGGTTCAAAAAGGAACTTTCTCAAAAATCAAAAACAAAAACAAAATGGAAAATACAAATATTCTTGCCAGGGAAAACGGTTTCGTTTTTATTGGCTGGAAATCTTACAATCAAATAAAAAAGAAGGCAATGGAGCAGGAGTTCAGTTGGTCTGGACTCGTTATTAGCTTGTCCATTGCTTTTTTTATTGTTTTAATAAGTGCTCAGGGGCTTAATATTGCTTATAAATCATTAGAAGAAGCAAAGATGAAGGGCAATTTCATCAATCAAAACATTTATTATCTAGAAAGTTCTCGACATCTTGACCCTGATGCCGGAGAAACGGCTAAAAAGTTTTTTCAGACCAAAACAGCATCTGCTTCGGAAATGTCAAATCGAGAAATTTCAGAGTATTTATATTGCTATGCCGATTTACGATGAAAACACAGATAATTATTTTATATAATTATTATTAAAAAATTGGCCAAGAAATTAACGCCAAAAAAATCTTTCGAAAAAAGATAAAGTGTTCCTTAACAATCAAAAAGAAAATTAAAAAACAAAAAGAAAAAAACATGTACAAATGAAAAAAATTGCTAGATAACTCGTCCTAGCAAAAAGGGCTATGGTGATTTAAAATCTACAAAAAGATATGATTAAAGATTAGCATAGCCCCTCTCTCTTGGCTTATTAACCGTTTGGTCTCTTAAAAATGGTTAGCAAACCAAGCATGGGGAAATAAAAACGCTTCGGTTTTCACTGAAGCGTTTTTTATTTTTCTTTTTTAGAAAATCAGAGAAAGGAAAACAATAAAAGTAATAATGAAAAGCCAGCCGATAGTATAAAAAAGGAATTTTATTGCCTCTTCTTTTCTACCGTCAAAGTAAAGATAAATAGGACGGCCAAGAACCAGAGAGCTGGTGATGAGAGCAGAAGAAACAAAAAGCATTAAGAAAGCAATCGGGCTCCAAAAGGTATCGGTCTTTCCGAAAAGCTTTTCGCCATTAGACATGATCATGGCTACGATTATAACGTAGATTAATACACCAAGAGAATGGATAAGGCTTTGCCAGCAAAGGCCGTGAGTTTTTCTGAAGAAGCATTTCATAGTTTTGTGGTTAATTATTAGATTCCTCAACCCCCTTCAAGAGAGGATTATTTGATTAATTTTTTGTAAAGTTTTAAATATTCTTTAGCTGATTTGTTCCAAGAGAAATCTTTCTTTAAACAATTTTTTTGCATTTTTTTCCATTTGTTCGATTTTTTGTAATATAAGTCCAGAGTTTCTTTAAAAGATTTTTCAAAAGCTTCAGCTGTGAAATCAGAAAATGAAAATCCGACTTTTTTGTCTACAGTGTCAGCTAAACCGCCGGTTGAGCGCACAAGGGGAACGGTCCC
>JBAZOD010000024.1:0-13468 GCA_041648955.1 Patescibacteria group bacterium | reverse complement strand
CCGGTCGGCTCATAATTTTTCACATCAGGCAACTTCACCGGCAAATTTTTTTCCGGCACGCTGACAGAACCGCATTTCTCGCAATGGATAATCGGAATCGGTTCGCCCCAATATCGCTGGCGGGAAAAAACCCAGTCTTTTAGTTTATAGTTAACGGCTTTCTTGCCAACCCTATTTTTTTCCAACCAAGCGATCATTTTTTTAATTGCCTCGCCCACTTTTAACCCATCTAGAAAATCTGAACCAAAAAGAACTCCATCCCCCTCATGAACGATGCCACCATTAATAGTTTCAAGTTTGTCTATAATTTTATTTAAATCATTTTTAAAATGTAAAATAATAGTCTCTTCTTTTTCATTTAAAAAATGAAGTTCCTCGGGTGACACAACATATTTGATTGGTAATTTATATTTTTTCGCAAAATTATTATCCCTTTCATCGTGCCCTGGCACCGCCATAATCGCGCCCGTGCCATAACTAGCTAAAACATAATCAGCCACAAAAATCGGAATTTCTTTATTATTAACAGGATTAATAGCCATTATACCCTCCAACTTCACACCAGTTTTTTCTTTCTGCAATTCTGTTCTTTCTAAATCAGATTTCTTTCCCGCTTGCTCAATATATTTCTTTACTTCGGCGTAATTCGTAATTCGTAATTCGTAATTCTTTATTAGCTCGTGTTCCGGCGCCACCACCATATAAGTACAGCCAAACAAGGTATCTGGTCTGGTTGTAAATACTTCTAACTTACTATCTTGTCCGTGAGATTGCTTCTCCGCCAGCTGGCGGATCGCAATGACAGAAAATTGGACAGTAGCGCCTTCCGACCTGCCAATCCAATTCTTCTGCATTTCTTTGATTGATTCTTCCCAATCCGGCAATTTTTCCAGATCCGCAAGCATTCGATCGGCGTAATCGGTGATTTTTAATACCCATTGGCGCATCGGTTTTCTCTCAATATCCGAACCGCAGCGTTCGCATTTCCCATTTTCCAAATCTTCATTAGATAAAACTGTTTTACAGCTTGGGCACCAATTGACCGGTTCGTTTGATTCATAAGCCAAGCCTTTTTTAAACATCTGTAAAAAAGTCCATTGCGTCCATTTGTAATATTCTGGATCAGTCGTATTTATTTCTCGCTCCCAGTCATAAGTGAAGCCAAGCTTTGAAAGCTGATTTTTGAAAGTTTTAATATTTTCATCCATCGCTTTTCTCGGATGAATTTTATTTTTGATAGCATAATTTTCCGCCGGCAAGCCAAAAGCGTCCCAGCCCATCGGATGCAAAACATTAAATCCTTGCATCATTTTCATCCTGGCAAAAATATCCGTAGCAATATAACCCTTCGGATGCCCGACGTGCAAACCAGCACCAGAAGGATAAGGGAACATGTCCAAAATATAATATTTCGGCTTTTTTTCATCCTCTTTTGTTTTATAGGCTTTATCTTTTTTCCATTTTGCCGCCCATTTTTTTTCTATTTTTTCGTGGTTATATTTTTCCATATTTATTTTATATTTTTTCTTTTTTTCTTTTTTATCTTATCGTTAGCAACTTTTCTCAAATCTTCATGCCGGTCATATTCATCAACAATCTCATCTCCGATTATTTCTTCCAAGACATCCTCAATTGTAACTAGTCCGGAAACAATGTCATTTTCATCCAGCACGACAAACAAATGGTTCTTAGTCCTTTTAAAAGCATTAAACAAGCTATCCAGAGGTTTTGTGTTTTTAATAAAAATTACTTTCTCGTGAATTATTTTTGATAAATTCTTTTTTCTATTGTCGCTTAAAATCAAATCCTTAGCATAAAGCAAACCGACAATATTATCAAACTTTTCTTCATATACGGGTATGCGTGAATGCCCTGATTTAAATATCTTTTTAACGGTGGCTTGATCTAATTTTTGATCAATTGATAAAGAAAAAATTTCTGTGCGCGGCGTCATAATATCTTGGGCGGTTTTGTTTGAAAAGCTTAAAGCGCCTTTAACAATCCTCTCCTCATCTTTATCAACTTCGCTTTCTTCAAGATCTTCATGGTCCTCAATAATCTTCATCAACTCATGCTTAGAATAAACCGTCGGCATCTCAGCTCCCAAAATCTTATCTAAGACCCAGGCCAGCGGCCAACAAATCGGAAATAAAATTGTTACAAAAATTCTAGCCAGCCAGGCAAATTTGGCTCCCGTAATTAAGGCATAGCGGGAAAAAACCGCTTGCGGAATAATTTCACCAAAAATTACGATCAAAGCCGTAGCCGTTATGCCAGCTATAAACCCGGAAGCAATCGATCCTAAAAAAATAGATAAGGTTGAATTAACCGCCACGTTGCCTATCAACAAGGTGCAAAGTAATAGATTTCCCTTTTTACGTATGTTATAAACTTTTTTGGCTTGCTTATTACCTAACTCTGCTTTTCTCTCTAAATCGTCCTTATTCAAGCTAAAAAACCCTAACGTTAAACCAGAGAATAAAGCGGACAACGAAACTAGAAAAATTACTATAATATAAGTCATGAATTTGTATTTTATATTATCATCTTATCTTAAAATTTCCTAAAAATCAAATGCCCGAAGAACGAATCTCTGGGCATAATTTTTCTGTAAAATATTTAAGAAGGAGAAAATCCTTCCGCCTCATTTTCATCATTATCTACTGGAACTGCCGTGTCAGGATTGTCTTCTTCCAAGACTTCTCCATTATCCGGATTTTGGCCCAAACCTCCCCCTAATCCTTTTGCTGCCTTTGCTGCTGCTTGCATAGCAACCTCCTGTTTTTAAAATTTAACATCTACACCGGCTGGACAGTGATCCGAGCCGGAAACCTTATCCAAAATGAACGATTTTCTTATTTTTTTTATTATTTTGACAGAAACGCAAAAATAGTCAATCCTCCAGCCGATATTTCTGGCGCGGGCGTTAAAACGATAGCTCCACCAAGAATATTGAATTTTATTTTTATTTAAATAACGAAAAGTATCAACAAAGCCGGCTTTCAAAAATTTTGTCATCCAAGCTCGCTCTTCATCCGTAAAGCCAGGATTCCCAATATTATCCTTTGGCCGGGCCAAATCTATTTCTTCGTGCGCCACATTAAAATCACCCGTGGCGATTATCGGCTTCTTCTTTTCCAATTTTTTAAAATAAGATAAAACTTTACTGTTAAAATCCAATTTGAAATCCAAGCGGGATAATTCATGATTAGCATTAGGAAAATAAATATTCGCCAAATAAAACTTTTCACAATCTAAAACCTGAATGCGTCCTTCGTTGTCCCAATCTAAATCCGGCAAAATTTTTGCTTTGATTCCATCTTTAACCAAAATAGCCGTGCCGCTGTAACCGGGGCGCTTGGCGCTATGCCAAAATTCCTGATAATCAGCAAAATCAAAAACTTCCTTAGCTTTTGATTCTTTGTCTATTTTTATTTCCTGCAAACACAAAAAATCCGGTTTTTCTTTTTTTAAAAAATCTAAAAAACCCTTCTTCACAACCGCTCTGATGCCATTAACATTCCAAGATAGTATCTTCATATGTTCAACACGTTTATGTATTTTTAAACCTTTTATGAACCGTTAATTCGAATTCTTTAGTGATTTTTAAATATTATTAGAGGAATGCGAATGCCGCGAATGCTATTTTCAAAAAAACACAAACATACAAACCCTACTCCCTAATCCCTAAGCCCTAAGTACCTAATTTACTTCTTAAATATCAAAAACCTCAAAAATATCATCGATTCTTTATAATCCTCGCTAACGCCTTCACCCCGGCGCCGCTCACTTTCATGTTTTTCTTCTTTTTTTTATCACGCCTTTTTTTATTTTTTTCCGCTTCCACCTCTAAATTCTCAAAATTTTGTTTATTCATATAAAAAATGATATAATAAACCTATCTTTACTATAATCAAAATTCATTATTTTATCAATGGAACCCATGTTAAATAAATTTCAAGAAAGGTGGTGGAAAATCGCTTTTTACTCCGTCATGACTTTATTAGCCATCTTTTTGGTAGCTTTTTGTTTTTACATTTTTGATTTGATAAAAAACAAAAATAGCAAAACCATAGATGAGAATAAAATATTAGCTCAACTTGAGCAATACAAAACTGATACCGAGGACAAAACAATCACCGGAACAGATAATTATTGGCTGGGAGCAGCCAAGCCAAAAATTACCATCGTGGAATTTGCGGATTTTAACTGCCCTTACTGCTTAAACTCTTTTTCTAATATTCGAGAAATAAGCTTGAAATACAAAGACAGCGTTAAAATAATATTCAGAGACTTTCCCGTTCGCGAGAATTCTGTTGATTTAGCTTTGGCCGGACGCTGCGCGGGCGAGCAAGGTCTGTTCTGGATTATGCACGACAAACTTTTCGCCAATCAAGGAAAATTTGAAATAAACCAGCTGCCGGAATTAGCCAACCAAATAGGAGCGGATGTAAACAAATTTACAGAATGCTTGGAAAGCGAAAAATATATAAGTAAAATAAATAAAGATTATGCTGACGGAAAATCCCTGGAAATAACCGGAACGCCGACTTGGTTTATAAACGGCTACAAAATTGAGGGTGATATTCCCCACGACTTATTTATTCAAATAATTGAAGAATTAAATAAATAATTCGAATACTACAAATTTATATTCAAATGCTTCAAATAGCTAAAATACCCCTTAAATTATATGGATAAAGTTGCTCATAAAGAGCTATCATATAAAATAACTGGCTTGTTATTTAAAACCCATAAAGAATTAGGACATTTCAGGAGCGAAAAACAATATGCTGATTATTTTGAAAAATTGCTTAAACGAGAGAAAATAAAATATGCCCGCGAATATAAATTTGAAGATCATCAGTACGGACAAGAAAAAATTAGGTGCATATGCGATTTTATAGTAGATGACAAAATTGTTTTAGAGTTCAAAGCAAAAAATTTTATTACCAAAGAAGATTATTATCAGGCCAAAAGATATTTAATAACATTAAATCTACAGTTAGCTATAATAGTTAATTTTAGACAAACAAGATTAGCACCGAAAAGAGTTTTAAACAGTAAATTTTTAAAAAATATTTGAAGTATTTGAATTACGTATTTGAGGCATTTGAATTATTAATTATTTGAATTATATATGAAACAAATAAGAATTCACGGCCGCGGCGGCCAAGGCGTAGTAACGGCAGCGGAACTAATAGCAATGGCGGCGTTTTCAGACGGAAAGATAGCTCAAGCTTTTCCTTCTTTTGGAGTGGAAAGAACCGGAGCGCCTATTGAATCTTTTGCTCGAATTGATAAAAAAGAAATTAAAATCAGAGAGCATGTTTATCACCCCGATGTTTTAATAATTTTAGATCCGTCCCTTCTTTCTTCTGTTGATGTTGCCGCTGGCTGCGGAGAAAAAACTTTAGTTATAATAAACACAGCTAAAGATAAAAAAGAATTAAAAATAAATTTGCCGGAAAAAAATATTTATCCAATAAATGCTACTGATATTGCTCTGAAAATAATCGGGAAAAATATAGTGAATACTATAATTCTCGGCGCCTTTGCCAAAGCTACCGGCCTGGTAACCTTGGACGGACTTAAAAAAGCTATAGAACAAAAATTTTCCTCCAAAGGCAAAGAAATGGTTAATAAAAATATCCAAGCTATAACTCAGGCTTTTAACTCTTAAACTATACTATTTAAAATTATGAAAATAAATATAACCGCCAAGCCGGGCTCAACCAAAAAAAATAAAACCGGGGGCTGGAGAACATTCAAGCCAAAAATAGACCTTGAAAAATGTATTGGCTGCGGTCTTTGCGCGCGAATCTGCCCGGAAGGAATAATAGAAATGAAAAATGACAAAGAAGGAAAATTAAAACCGGAAGTTGATTATGATTATTGCAAAGGCTGCGGTGCCTGTGCTGCTGAATGTCCGGTCAAAGCTATTATAATGGAATTAGATAAAAAATAATTATGAAACAAATACTTGAGGGCTCTCACGCTATTGCCCTAACTATAAAAAATATCAACCCGGCTGTTATTTCCGCCTATCCCATCACTCCCCAAACTCATATTGTTGAAGATTTGGCGAAATTCAAGGCAAACGGAAAAGCTAATTATGAATACGTCCGGGCAGAAAGCGAATTTGCCGCCGCATCTATCATTCTTGGCGCCAGCGCTACCGGCGTGCGGGTTTATTCAGCCACCTCTTCCCAGGGTCTTCTTTTGATGACCGAGGTTATCTTTAATATCGCCGGCATGCGCTTGCCTGTTGTAATAACCTGCGCCAATCGAGCCGTGTCCGCGCCCATCAATATTTGGAATGACCAGCAAGACGCTATGACTATCAGAGATGCCGGCTGGATTATGTTTTTTGCCGAAAATCATCAAGAAGCAATAGAACAGCATATTATAGCTTATAAAATAGCAGAAAAATTAAACCTGCCAGTAATGATAAATATTGACGGCTTTATTCTCACTCACACTTACGAACCGGTAGTAATACCAGAACCAGATAAAATAAAAAAATATTTGCCAGACTACAAGCCAAAGACAGGACAATTTTTAGACCCCAAAAATCCCGTCACTATGGGCGCTTTTGCTACTCCCGCTGATTATATGGAGATCCGCCAAGATCTGCATGATGATTTAACCGCCAGCCTTGAGGTTATAAACGAAGAATACAAAAAATATCATCAAACAATCTCCAGCCCAACAATCGTCAATCGTCAATCGTCAATCGACAATGGTTTAGTAGAATACTATGGCCCTAAAAATCCAAAAATAATTTTAACCGCTATGGGCTCCATCATCGGCACAATAAAAGAAGTAGCGGACGAACATAATATTTCTTTTTTCAAAGATAAGGTCGGCATTTTGAAAATAAAAACTTTTCGCCCCTTCCCAGCTGAAGAAATTTTAAAAGTCATCAAGCCAGCCAAATACATCGCAATTTTAGATAAATCCATTTCTTTGGGGCATATCGGACCGCTGGCCAGCGACTTAAAAGCTTCTGTTCAAAAAAAATTCAACGGCAAGATCCAAAGCTTTATAGTCGGTCTGGGAGGAAGAGATATTACTAAAAAAATAATTAAAAAAATAATAGAGGATATAAAGAAAAATAATAACGAAACAAAATTTGTTGGCTAAAAAATATGAAAAAATTTCCAAAAATTTTAATAATCACTTTTTTCTCAATTTTTATTCTCCAGATGATTTGTTTAATTATTTTATTGGCTGTTCCCCAAGAAAGTCGGGCCGCTGACGCATCTGAAATTAAATTTGCACCTCAAGTGTCAATCCCTGGATCAAACTTCACAACCGATAAAGCAGCTGCCCCTTCAATCGCCAAATATATTAAAGCCGTTTATAATTACGCTATTGGCATTGTGGGAATTCTCGCGGCCGTGGTTCTGATGTTCGGGGGCGTGCGCTGGCTTCTGGCCGGTGGCAGTCCAGATAAAATTAGCGACGCCAAAGCCTGGATCGGCGCTTCTTTGACTGGTTTAATTCTGGCTTTAACTTCTTATATGATTTTAAACACTATCAATCCTGATTTGGTGACTTTTAAAGATATAGCGCCAAAAAACATATCTGAATATAAAAATGGCGCTTGCTCAAATTACACGGAAGAGCAAAGATGCCTAGAGGCTGTCGGTTGCAAATGGGAAGGCAATAAATGCATAGAAAACTCGCAATATTCTAAATGCGGATTAACAAAAGAAGAAAAAACCGAAGTCGCCAGGTGTTGTCAAAAAGGTACAGAATATAAATATGCTCTTCTCTCTATTGGAAAATATTGCCTTGACGTTTGCGGTTCGGGCTGGATATTAGTAGACGCAGATAAATGCAAACCAAGCATAGGATATTAATCTTTATGTTAAAACACAAAAACTTTCTTAATAAAAAATTCCCAAAAATTTTTTCAATTGTCTTTCTGTTTTTAATAATTTTACAAACAGGATTTTTTCTATTTTTTACTTTGTTTAATATACCGGCAAAAGCCGAGGCGAAATGGACAAACCCAACTGACAGCCTGCAAATAAAAATTCCGGGAATGGCCAGATTCACCACTCCTACCGCCTGTCCAGATGACCCAACCAAAACTTGCGTCCCCTGGATAGGAGAGTATATAGCTGGAATCTATAAATATGGAATTGGCGTTGTGGGAATTCTGGCGGCCGTGGTGCTGATGTTCGGAGGCGTGCGCTGGCTTCTAGCTGGAGGCAGTCCTGATAAAATCGGTGATGCCAAGGCCTGGATCGGCGCTTCTTTAACTGGTTTAATTCTGGCTTTAACTTCCTATATGATTTTATATCAAATTAATCCTGATTTGGTTAAAGTAAATTCTTTAAAAATAAAATTAGTGGAAAAAAAGCCGGAGATAATTTCCGGTTGTGAATGGACAAAACTTAATTATTCCGGCGTTGGCGGCAGTATTACTTTTGAAGAATGTTCAAATTACAATATGGTTAAAGCTAGTGATGACGGAAAATGCAAAAGTACAAAACCGACTGACCAAAGGGGTGCTTACACGGGCGAATATGATCCGATAGAGGGATATATATACACATGCTGTTGCGGGCAAACTGAAGGCTGGAGTTTTGATCCAGGTATAGAAAATCAATTAGGAGACGCCTCTGATTCCCTGCTCGATCTGCTAAGTTGCATGAGGCAAAAAATGTCTTCTGGCGTTGGAAGAATATCTTCAATCAGTGATTCTAATTATACCGGCAACCTGGCCGCTTGCTATAGCAGTGATAATTCCTGCAAACTGCTGGATCCAGCTTGCGTGCACAGCTGCACTTCTTGCCATTACGGCGGAGGCCGAGGAGATAAATCTTACGCGGTTGATCTTGGCGATGAAGAAAATGCGGAGGAAATAAACCAAGCTGCTGCTCAATGCGGAGCGAAATTTTTGAATGAAGGAGACCATATTCATATAAGTACTTCCAGTTGCCTTAACTTATAAAAGTATGCTCTATTTCACTAAATATGCAGAAAAAAAATTTGATATTCTGAATAAGCATAAAGTTTATTTTACCAAAGAACAAATAGAAGAAACGATTAAATCACCGGACAAAGTTGAAAAAAGAAAAAAATTAACTCTTGCCTGCAAAGACAATACAAAAGTGATTTACAAAAGGGAGGCAGAACTTATAAAAATAATTACTTTTTATCCAATAAAATAATGGAATACGACAATGAAGCCAATATAATAAGCTGGGAAATTGCTAAGGGAGAGATAAGTCATGCCCGGGAATTCGGAAATTTCATAATTCACCTCTCCCCTGCCGGCAAGCCGATTCTGGTTGAAATTCTTGAAGCTTCTAAATTCGTCGGCCAGCTTGATAAAATAAAAGAAGATGAAAAATTAAAAACCGCCTTAAATTTAAGCAGTAATTAAATATGAAAAATAAAACCATCACAAAATCAAAAATTACAAAACCGCTTTCTCCTGGCCATCGCGCTTGTGCTGGCTGCGGACAGATGATTGCCGCCAGAGCCGTAGCCGAGGCTCTTGGGCCGGATGTTATAATCGCTAACGCCACTGGATGCTTGGAAGTCACAACGACTCCTTATCCTGAAAGTTCTTGGGGCATGCCCTGGATTCATTCTCTTTTTGAAAATGCCTCAGCCGTCGCTTCCGGAATTTCAGCAGCCTTGAAGCAAAAAGGAGACAAAAAAACAAAAGTCGTTGCGCAAGGAGGAGATGGCGGAACATTTGATATTGGCCTTGGGTTGATTTCTGGAATGTGGGAAAGAGGAGAAAATATTTTATATATCTGCTATGATACCGAGGCTTATTCTAATACCGGTATTCAAGCTTCCGGAGCTACTCCCTGGGCTGCCAGCACCACCACCACTCCGGCAGGATCCGGGCCAACTATAGATGCTATTGGTTCGCACCAAAGAAAAAAAGATATGATTGCTATTGCCTTAGCGCATGGCTTAAAATACGTAGCTGAATCTACATCCGGCTTTCCCGAAGATATCGCTCGCAAAGTAAAAAAAGCTCTAACAATAGAAGGGCCAAGCTACATCCAAATCCTTACTCCTTGTATTCCCGGCTGGAATATTGATTCTAGCCAGGCAATAAAAGTCGGGAAACTCGCTGCGCAAACCGGTCTATATCCATTGCTGGAATATGAAAATGGCCAGTTGATAAATGCTTCCAAAATTTCTCAGCCGCAGACGAAAGTAGAAGAATACCTAAAAGTACAAGGCCGATTCAAACATTTGTTCTCTGACAAAAAAGGCAAAGAACAAATTGATTATATCCAAAAATTAGCCGATCAAAATATTGTTAAATATAATTTAAAATAAAAAAGACAAACAAAAAAAGAAGGCGGAATTTTATCCATCTTCTTTTTTTATCCGCACAAATTTGATTTTATTTAAATGCTTTTAATATCTTCATTAGTATGCAAACCATCTAAGAAGAGCTTGCGATCTTTCGGAAAAAATTTCCGCGCTATCTTGTATATTCCATAAGTAATAAAAAAAGCGGAAAAAACGTCAATCGTGTAATGAAGATGCCCAAGAATAACTGCTACTCCGGCTATAACGGAACAAGAAATAAAAAAATACCGCAGATGTTTATTTTCCCAAAATAATAAACCCATTAAGAATGGTAGCCCGGTATGCCCGGAAAAAAATAAATCAGCGCCAGAACTAAAGTAGCGAAAACGATCAAAATCTACAGCAATATGGCCAAGAGGCGGAGCGAGATGAGTCATAATCACAAAACCTGAACGGATGCAAACAAACAGCGCTATACTCTTAAAAGTAAAAGGGATTATCTTCGGCTCCAAAATAAATAAAAACAAAAGTAAAAATATAAAAGAAAAAGCACCCTCGCTGAAAATAATATCCGTATTTACTACCGGCAAATTATCAAGCAAAATATCCGTGGTAGAATTTCCCTCCGCTTTAACCACATATTTCAACGCGCTATAATTCACAAAAAAACTTCCAACTAAAAAAATAACTCCGACTATTGCCGAGATAGTAAACGCTTTATTTGCCCATAGCAATCTATGCCTGGCGATTAATGATTTTATGGTAAAGTAATTCATATTTATCTATTATTTTATCAATATCGTGGACTTTTATCATTTCTAAACTCTTCTTTGACATTCTATTTTTTAGCTCTTTATCTGAAAAAATCCTGACGATATATTCAGATATAGATTTAATATCATCCAACTGGAACAAAAAGCCATTTTCGCCGTGTTTGATAAGATGCGGCAAAGCCATGGCATTGACGGCAATAATCGGTAAGCCAGAAGCCATCGCTTCCATAGTCACGATGCTTTGCAGTTCAGCTATCCCGGCAATCGCAAAACAATCTGCGACTCTATACAAATTCGGCTTATCTTCATTGGAAACAAAGCCGGTGAAAGTAACAGATTTTTTTATTTTTAACTTGCTTGCCAGTTTTTCCAAATTAGCTTTTTCCGCCCCGAATCCGGCTATCAAAAAATGAGCATCAATTTTTTCTAAGGACAGGGCAAACGCTCTAAGAAGGACATCTACGTTCTTTTCTTTATCCAATCTCCCCAAATATAATAAAATCTGTTTTTTAGGCAAATTATATTTTTCTTTAAGGTACTCGCCGTTATTCTGAGTATTAAATATTTTCAGATCAATCCCACAGGAAATAGGAACAACGGATTTTGATAAGCCGATTTCGGCCAAAAGTTTTGCTCCCGTCTCGGTTGGGGTTGTAACAGCATCTAGTTTTTCAAAAACTTTAAGAAAATCTTTCCAGGCGAATTGTCTAATATGGCCCTCTGTTTTCCGGTTAAGATGCAAATAATGCAAAAGATTTTCCGGCATGAAATGGTTGGTTCCCATAATTGGAATTTTTAATTCCCTGGCGATTTTCAGAATTGTTTTGCTGAATATAAGATGACTTTGCAAATGAATAACATCTGGAGAAAACTCTTTTATTCTTTTGCGAAGCAAATTTTTTATAAAAATTGATTGAGCAACTCTAAATCTATTTATAAATATAGGAAAAGAACGAACTCCGAAGACTGAAACTCCGTTCAGATCATAATTTTCATTATGTATAAATCTGGAGGGCGCAACTACTAAAACAGAATGCCCATTTTTGTGGAGATAATGAGCAAGCCTTTGAACAAAATATGAAGCTCCGTTAACATCTGGATAAAAAGTAGGCCCAACAATAAGTATTTTCATAAAATTATTATACTAATCTATATTTTCTTTTCATATTTCTTGCTTACCTTTTTAACTACAATGTAAATTACAATAAACAGAATAGTTAAACCGATTGTTCCAATTGCGGTGTAATCAAGATATTGGTTGATTTTATTATAAGTTTCGCCAAAATAAAAACCGATGAGTAGAAGAATAAGGGATTTCGGCAAGGTGGCAATGAAATTATACCAAATAAACTTCCATAACGACATTTTGGCTATACCAGCCGCCACCAGCACCACCGCGCCAACGGCATGAGTAAATTTTCCGATAATTAATGTTTTACCGCTGTGTTTTACAAAATGTTCTTTCAAACTTTCTATGTTTTCTTGGGTGATACCGAGAAAGTGCCCCCAGCGTCCGACAAATTTTTGTCCGCCATAATACCCAGCCATATAATACAAACAATCGCCGGCCACATCCCCAACTACTATAATTCCATAAGCGATAAATATATTAAAATAATCGAGAGAGGACAAAAACCCGGCGATAACAGTAATAATCGGCCCTTCAATCACGGTAAACGGAAAAAGGAAAAAATATTTATGGGCAATTAAAAGAATAATAATTTCTTGAAGCGACATAAAAAATAAATTAGTGGACGGCACAGGACTCGAACCTGTGACCTCTGCGATGTGAACGCAGCGCTCTAACCAACTGAGCTAGCCGTCCATTTTATATTGACAACGCTCCCTGCCTGCCGGCAGGCAGATAACCCCCGCCAGCGGGCGGGTCCGCCTCGGGCGGAAACTGCAGAACTATAAGCCCTTTTATTTCCTTTTCCCGGCTTTATCAAAACATTCAAAATGAATATTATCATCTTTAAATATCTCAACAACCTTATATTTTCCTTTTGTCCAAATTTCTCCATTTTCAACAAAATGCGTGGCTTCTAAAATTATAATACTGGCCTTAGGCCTGGATAAATCTTCATTGCCCCTGGTCTCAATTAAAGGGATCTCTCCGTGCAGCCAATAATTCCTCTGCTCTTTTTTAAGAAAATAATAAATTTTTCCAGCTTCTAAATTTTCCGGAATACATTCTTCCTCTTTTCTGTTTCCTTTTTTAAATTCTGAAATATTTCGCAAAGCCAAATCCGGATTGAACTCAACTTTAATACCCATAAAAATATTTTTAATTTTTTATATTTTATTTTTTATTTCCCCTTGTCCATCGCTTCATTCGCCAGCGCGTCCGCCTCTTTATTCCTTTCCCGGGGAATATGGTGAAAACTTACTTTTTT
>JBAZOD010000023.1:0-13492 GCA_041648955.1 Patescibacteria group bacterium | reverse complement strand
CCATACGCCAACAAAGCTAAATAATATTGATCTTGAACCGTGATAACATCGTATTTTTCTTTTCTTAGCATCTTTTTCGCCGTTTTAAAAATACGCAAAAATTTTATCGCCTTGTTGTTTCCGTCTACGCTAAAAATTTTAACTTTATCAGAAATAATTATTTCCTCGTCTTTATCACCAGGAACTATTACCGTATATTTATCAACCAAATCGCCATAATCAATCACTCTTTTCGCTAAATGCGAATTTCTATTAAGTATTGAATTGTCCAGACCTAAACTTAAAATTTTCATTTTACAAATTTTTAAAAAAATTATGGTGATCTTCAGCTAAATTCTTTTTATTTCTGGATGCATCTATTGATCTTATTTTTTCTAAATAATTATCATGATTCTCTTTTTTAGATAAAAAAGTTATTTTTTCTTTTATATCATTAATATCAAAAGGATCTACGAAAATAAGCTTGTCGGCGTATTTTTTGAAAAAACCGCATTCTTTCGTTGTTACGATCGGTTTCGCGAGCTTTATGCATTCCAAAACCAAATTCGGGCTTATTTCAGTTATGGAGGGAACTAAAACTAAAAAACTTTTCTTAATCTCTCCCGCCAGCTCGCTTTGCTCTATGCCGTTTCTGAAGCTAATTCTACTATCAAGATTAAGCTTTTCAGATATATTCTTTAAATTATTTTTTTCCGGTCCTTCGCCAATAACTGTTATTTTTATATCTTCCAAATTTTTTATTGCTTCAAAAACTCTGGCGAAATTTTTCAATTTTATCAATCTCCCGGCCAACAAAATATTTTTATTGGCTATCGGAAAACTTTCCGCCGGCAATTCATATTCCGGGAAAGCATTATCAATTATCGTAGTTTTGCCGGGGTCAACTTTCAAATACTTTTCGTAAATTTCCTTCTGCCATTCCGTAGAAAATATTATTTTATCGCACTTTGCTAAGACGAATTTATAGCACAGCAAAAAAATCTTTTCAAAAAAATTTTTCGGCTGTTCATAATATTGGCTAAGGGGTTTTTCCGTCCAGCCGTTATTATAAGCTTTTTCCCACAAAAAATCTCCGCCCAGGCGGACAACCAGCTTCAAACGCGGTTTCAATGTTTTCACCAAGGAACAAGGCAGTCCGGTGCTTGCTAAATCGTGAATATAGACGACGTCCGCCCATTCGGATAGTTTCAACACTTCTAAAAAATATTTTATATAACGAAAAAAAATATTTTGCCGGCGGCTTATCCTAAATATTAGAGAATCATTTATTTCTTTATTTTTAAAATCGGCGTACGTTATAACTTTTATTTCATACCCTAGTTTCGGAAGCTCTTCAAGTAAATTTTTCACATAGACAGCCGGTCCGCCTATATCCGGAGGAAATATTCCGACAGCAATTAAAATTCTTTTTTTATCTCCCCTTAATTTTTTCTCGCCAATTTTTCTTTTTTCAAAGATCACAAACCTGTAAATAATAAAACTGCTGAAGCCCAATATCGCTCCTATTATAATTTGCGCCAATAAATACATGACGCCGAGTTCATCAACCAACAAATACATGCCGGCGCCATTCAAAAAAAGATTGGCCACGCCGACGATAAAATAGAGATACATCTGCTGGCGGATTTTTTCCCGGCCATTATCGCGGAATGTCCAAAATTTCTGCAGGGAAAAACTGACAAAATAGGCGAGAAGAAAAGCCAGACTGGAAGATAGGACATACCAAATACCGCACAATGAAGTAAAAAAATAAAGCGCTGATAAATCAACGACGGCGGCTGTGCCTCCTGATATTATATATTTTATTATAATTTTATATTTTTCTATCTTATTGTAAAAGCTTGGAAAAATAGAACGAAAAAATTTTTTTGAACCGCGATAAACAAAAAACATAGTTTAAATTATAAATTAACAAAAATCTCCTTCATCTTTATGGCAATTTTTTCCCAATTATATTTTTCTTCTATCATTCTTTTAGCTCGAACCACAACTTCTTGAGTTTTTTCAGGATTATTTAAAATGTATTGCACTTTTTCAACAATACTTTTAGGATCTTTTACTTTACAAAACCAACCGGTTTTTTCATCTTCTAAAAAATCCGGTATACCGCCGACCGGTGTAGCTATTACTGGAAGGCCAATAGCCATGGCTTCTAAAAAAGAATTGCCTAATCCTTCAGATAAAGAAGGGCGAATAAAAATATCTGCCATACTTAAGTGGGCCGATATATCTTCTTGTGGTCTATTACCAAATAAAACAATAACTTGTTTCTTCTTGATCTGTGAATTTTCAAGAGTAGCACCTTCCGGTTGATATTTTAAAATACGTTGTTTTAACTCATTTTTTAGCGGACCATCTCCCAAAATTATCGTTTTTACTTTATATCCATTATCTACTAAACTTTTCGTTGCATCTACCAAATCTTCTAATCCGTTTTTGCGGACTAGGCGGGATGTAGTAATTAATATTTTTTCATTATCTTCAATGCCAAGATCATTTTTTAAATTATTCTTAACTGCCTGGCTTATTGGACAAGAAAACTTATTTATGGCCACACCGTTGGGTATAACTTCTATATTACTACCGCCCATCTCTCGAGCCCAATCAGCCAAATAATTTGAAATAACTTGAATTTTATCCGCTTTAGTAAAGATTTTTTTAAATAAAGGATAAACAAAACGAACTTTCTTTTTAATTTCTGAAATTGGATCGCCTTCTTGCAAAGTTAAAAGATATGGTGTTCGGGGATGATTTAATTTAAAAAACAAAGCGGAGAAACCAGCAAAAGCCGCCATCATTGCCCAAATTCCGTCATATCTTTTTTTCTTATTTAAATTATTAGCTTTCCACCAACCTAAAAAGGGAAATAATAATTTGTTTATCTTAAAAGGCAACTTAACTAAGTCAGACATAGATGGGGCTTTAGACGTAAACCCAATTCGATAAACATTAACGTTCCCAATTTTTTCCGATTTAGGCAACCTACTATCAAATCGTAAAGTTATCATATCAAATTCAATATCAGGGATTCGATCAGTGATTTCTTTCACTGCGACTTCTGCCCCGCCGACAAACGGGAAATAAGCTGTTGAAAATATCAAAATTTTTTTCATTTTATTATAGTTTTGAAATAATCAATAGTTTTGACAAGACCGGTTTCTAAATTAATTTTTGGATCCCAGCCCAATTTTTCTTTAGCCAAGCTTATATCAGGCTTTCTTTGTTTCGGATCATCAGCCGGCAAATCTTTATAAATAATTTTACTCCTGCTTTGAGGAATCAATTTCAAGACTTTTTCTGCCAGCTCTTTCATGGAAAATTCTCCTGGATTTCCCAAATTAACCGGCCCGGTAAAATTTTCACTTTCCATCATGGCAATTAACCCCCTTACCAAATCATCAACATAGCAAAAACTTCTGGTTTGGCTGCCGTCGCCGTAAATAGTCAAATTTTCTCCGCATAAAGCTTGAATAATAAAATTGGAAACTACCCGTCCATCTTCTGTGGCCATTTTTGGTCCATAAGTATTAAAAATTCTGGCCACTTTCACATTAACGCCGTATTCCCGCCAATAATCAAAAAATAAAGTTTCAGCACAGCGTTTGCCTTCGTCATAGCAAGATCTGACTCCGATCGGATTTACATTTCCCCAATAATTTTCTGTTTGGGGGCGGACTTTTGGATCTCCGTAGATTTCCGAAGTGGAAGCCTGCAAAACTCGGCATTCTAATTTTTTTGCTAACTCCAAACAATTAATCGCACCCAAGACATTGGTTCTAATCGTTTTAACCGGATCTTTTTGATACCAGATAGGCGCTGCCGGACAGGCTAAGTTATAAATTTCGTCAACGGCAAAATCATAAAAATTTTCAACATCGTGTTCAACTAATTTAAAATTCTTATCGGTTATTAAGTGTTCAATGTTTTTTTTCGCACCTGTAAAAAAATTATCAAGACAAATCACTTCATTTCCTTGTTCCAAAAGTTTTTTACATAAATGCGATCCAACAAATCCGGCCCCGCCGGTAACTAATATTTTCATATCATTTTTTATTTTTTACCCATTCAAGCGTTTTCTTAATCCCCACATCTAAGCTAACATTGGGATTCCAGGATAAAAATTTTTTTGCCCGGCTATTATCCAAAACGCTTCTTTTCACTTCTCCTCCGCGAGCCGGCTTTTTTTCAGATTGGATCTTCTTCCCAACTGCTTTTTCTATTTCCTTGATTAAAGACAGGACGCTTATTTCTTTCTTACTGCTAATATTAAAAAATCCTTGGCTTTTTTTCTCAACTGCTTTCAGACAAGCGTCCACAACATCGCCGACGTAAACAAAATCTCTGGTCTGTTTTCCGGTGCCATAAATAAAACTTTTTTTGTTGTGTAAAATATTATAAGTAAAAACTGCGACCACCGCGCCCTCTCCGCCTTTGTATTGTCTTGGCCCATAAACATTCGCTAACCGCAAAATCGTATAATCCAAGCCATAAAGTTTGTTAAACATTTGCAGATGCTCCTCTGCCGCCAATTTATGAATAGCATAAGGAGAATCTGGCTTCGGCAGATCAGTTTCAAGGGCTGGCCTTGAAACATCTCCATACATTGCTCCGCCGGTAGAAATAAAAATAACCTTTTTTACTTTTTGTTTAAGGCTATTGGAAAAAATATTTAAGCTGCCGACAATATTTATTTTATTATCAAAAACCGGATCAGCCACTGAACGCCGAACATCCATTTGCGCGGCCAGATGAAAAACAAAATCCGGTTTCTCTGTTTTAAATATTTTTTCTATCTTTAGAGAACAGATGTCAACTTGATAAAATTTCGCTTTAGAATTAAGATACTCTTTTTTTCCAGTTGATAAATCATCAATAATCACTACTCGATGGCCGCGTCTAATCAGCTCGTCAACTAAATTTGATCCGATGAAGCCAGCCCCGCCAGTCACCAAATATTTAGCCATATTTTTTATTGATTATTTTCTTTATTTTTTACAATTTTCTCTCCGTACACTCCTTCCAATAAATCCAAACTCTTTCCGCTCTTAACAAGTAAATCTATATTTTTTTCTTCCAAGCTTTTCAAAACTTCCAAGCCCAAACCGTCGCCAACATATTTTTCGTAAATCTGATGAAAGGCGGCAAAATCTTTTATAAAACAATGGCCGCCGGCGCCGCGTCCGCCTTGATGTACGGGATTTAAGTGAGTCGACCCGATTCTCGCGTCAGCTATCATGGCATCTCTTACTGTCTCCCATTTACAGCCGAGCTTTTCTGCTAAATCGTAAAGCATATTTATAAAAATAACTTTAGTGTAAAACCAACAATTCCCCCCATATTTTATCAATTCCGCTTCGCGAGATGAGCACACAGCTTTGTATGGAGCCTGAGGCAAAACTTCAAAAATTTCCTCTGCTTTCTTTCTATATTCCTCCGAATCCTTGGGCAAACCAATAATATTTCTATCGGGGTTGGCCGCATCATGGGCGGCTGTTGTTTCTGTCAAAAATTCCGGAGAGTGCACAACGTAAATATTAGGATTTTCCGCTTGAATCGATTCGGTTGTTCCCGGAAGTATGGTTGATTTTATAATTGCTATTTTGCCCTCTCCTACAGATTTCACCGCCTGCCGCAAAATACTGTCATCAAATCCTTCCGGTTTAGTCGGGGTTGGCACAGCAATAAAAACAATATCACACTCTTTTATTTTTTCTTTATTATTGACATGAGGCTCTTCTAAGCTATAACGGACAACTTCAAAACCTCTTTTTTCGAAATCATCGGCGTAATTTTTGCCAATCCAGCCCTGTCCTATAAAACCAATTTTTTTTGCCATATTTTCTTCTAAAAATAATAAAAAATATAAAAATGCTAAGGTTTTTTCTTAGCTAAAAATAATGCTATTTGATTTATTATATTATCTTAATTATTAAACAAAATAAGCAAAAAGTCAAACCCCGTTAGAAACTCGCCTCATTGTTTCTAGCAAGGTCAAACAAAATAAAAAAAGCGAGGTCATGAATAAACCCCGCTTCTATGCTATATCAAAAAATAATTAAGCGACTTCCAGACAGAAACACTCGCCTTCGGTTATCCCCGAATAGCAAAAAATTGATTCATCACCGGAAATAACTTTTATCTTCAAAAAATCCTGACCATTGATTTTCACCACTCCTTCCGGAATTCCGGAAAAGGCAACCAGGTAATAAAACCCGGCTAAAAAATCCGTTTTCTTCCCGATCTTTATTAAACCAAGGGAAGTATTTTCTGCCGGCCCCTTTCTTGTTTTTAATTTACGTAGAACCTCAACATTACGGGCCTCAAAAAAAATACAAGAATCTCTGCGTTTTTTCCTCCCAATCCAATGAAAAGGTTTGCGTCCGGCACCGTTGGTATCATAAAACATATACTTCTCCTCTCTGTGGTGAAAGTGTTTATTCTCGGCAAAGAACAATTTAACCCATAATATAACCATGAAAATCAGAATATGCCAAATACGGACCGCAACATTACTTTTTCCTAATCGCTTTTTTGTAATTATTCAATTACATTTGTAGCGCCGACTATTTTTTCTTGCCTGGAAGAAGAAAAAACCCCGCCGCTTTTAACTTCCGTTTTTTCCCAGCCTCCGCCTTGAATATTTCGAAAAGAATGAATGTGAAATTCCATATCCATAATTCCTGACATAGAACTCTTGGTATATTTTACCCACATCTTTTGGTCGTCTTTGACGTCTGCTACAAAATCAATTTTCTCAAGATCATTACCGCCCTCAATTTTCAGAAAATATCTTTCAATATGATTAGAGTTGTTTTTTTGAACCATGATCGTATATCTGCCAGCTTCATGAAAAAATATTCTCACGACATCGTTTATTACAACAGTCTCTTTGGAGCGGTTATCCCAAGCGATAACCTTTGATAATAAAATTGTGCAAAGAACCATTGATAGCAGAGCTAAAATAACCTTCGATAAAAAAACTCTTGATTTTTTCGCCCAGCTCAAAACTTTCTCTAATTTTTCCACGGCGTCCCCCTCTTTTTTTAGATTATTATTATGATTTACAAAGTGTAAATTATAGTATAATGTAATAATATAAGCATAAAATTCAATTTCAGTCAATTATGGCCAGAAAAACCATACTTTATCTTATAACCCAAAGTGAACTGGGCGGAGCGCAAACATATTGCCTGGATCTTGCTAATGGCCTTAAAAATGAATTTAATGTTTTTATCGCGGCCGGAGGCAAGGGCGCTTTAGCATTAAAATCCGAACTCTCTGGAGTTAAATACTACGAAATCCCCCACCTTAAACGCGAAATCTCTCCGTTTAACGATTTTTTAGCGATCTTAGAAATCATAAAACTAATAAAAAAAATTAGACCTAACATAATTCACCTAAACAGCTCCAAAATCTCCATCCTCGGCTCAATCGCCACCTTCATTATTAAAAGTCAATTGTCAAAAGTTAACTGTCAACTGTCAATTGTCTACACCGCCCACGGCTGGGTTTTTAACGAACCACAGTCTGCTTGGAAAAAATTATTTTATAAATACGCGGAAAAATTTACCGCTCAATTCAAAGACAAAATCATCTGCGTTTCTGAATTTGATTATAAAACTGCCCTGGCTGAAAAAATTTGCCAAGAAGAAAAACTGGCAATGGTTCACAACGGCATTACTACAATAAATTTTTTATCACGGCAAGAATCGCGAGAAAAATTAAATCTTCCTGAAAATAAATTTATCATCGGCAGCATTGGCAATCTTTACAAAACTAAGGGCTTTCGATATTTGATAGAGGCAACAAAAAAATTAGTTGAAGAAGGCCTTGAAATATTAACAGTTATAATCGGCGAAGGCCAAGAAAGAAAATATTTAACTGAATTGATAAAAAATAATAAACTCGAAAATAACATAATTTTAGCCGGTCGGATTCCAGAAGCAGCTGAACTTTTATCCGCTTTTGATATTTATGTTTGTTCTTCCGTAAAAGAAGGTTTATCTTATACTATAATAGAAACTATGTTAAACGGCCTGCCGATAATCGCTACGCGCGTTGGCGGAAATCCAGAATTAATAGAAGACGGTCGAAACGGACTTTTGATAAATTCGCAAGATCCGGACGATCTAACAGAAAAAATAAAAAAATTAATGAATAATATTAATTTGCAGCAAGAATTAAGCACGCAAGCCAGAATTAAGGCGCAAGAAGAATTTGGCCTAAAAAAAATGCTGGAAGAGACGAAAAAGCTTTATTTCTAAATCATTATTCCGCACCTTTAAACTCATACCTGGAGGAGATCATGGAAATTACCGAAGAGAGGGAGAGAGATAAAGACATCGCCTTTTTTGGAGGAGATGACGAAGAAGAAAGCGATCATTCTTTCTTTATTTATTTTTGTTGTTTTGCCCTCGAAGTAATCACGGTAGCTGTTTCAATAATAATTTATTTTCTGGCTGTCTATTCTCGTTGGGGAAATGGACTTGAATATTTAGTTCCAACTTTTTTCTTTTTCGTCTCCCAACGATTTATCTTCGAAGATTATCCGAAAATTCCCAAAATGAGCGAAACGTAATTATATTATTGATCCGCAATAAAATAAAGGCTGGTTTTTAACCGGTCTTTTTTCTTTTTTAATTTTAATAAAAGATTGACAAAACCCTAAATAATGCTAATTTATATAAACTGAAGATGCTCATTGCAACAAAGAAAGGCCTGTCTTTTCCGCAGAATCAAAAATACACAGTCATTAAAAAGGGAGGAAAAATGCCGAAAGAAATCGTTAAAAACGCAAAAAAACCGCCGTTTCATCAGGTTGTGGCCGCGATTTTTCTCGGAGAGTTCAACGACATCCTGTTGAAATTTGAACTTCTTAACTAGGAAATGACGGCTACTCTGGCTTTCGTAATAAGCCAGTCGCATATTCCAAAAGAAGCCCGCCCCCGCCTCACCGCCGCCCTCATCAACGATATCAGAACATACGAGTTCAACGGCGATGTTTCGGTTCATAAAATTTATGCTATGGCTATTATCAGTATGGGGCAGAAAAACGCCGTGGAAAAAGTACTCCGGGACTAAGAGGACACTCTGGACCAAAACCAGAGGCAAAATTTTCAGGCTCTTGTGAAGGCCATCTTCAAGCTCTCGGAAGAGCCCGGCGAGGCGGAAATCCCCGGCGAAGAGAAATAACATTCCAAATATAAAAGGAGAGTATCGATTTTCTCTTCCACGCAAAAAGGGTTAGCGTAAACCGACCCTTTTTTTATTTTTTATAATCAAGGCTTAGGATTTATTACCGCCAATGTATGCGTCCAATTATTATTATTTGTCTGAACCCAACCGGTTTCATAGCTTCCTACTGTCTCCGCTTCTTTATAGCTAAGACCGACTTGCGTGCCGTCAAAATAACTAAATCTATAATTAAAAGTTTCTGTTTGACCAAGATCGGCGGTCAAACTTCCTGTACCGCAATCAACGGAAACCGAATCAATTATTAAAGAATTATTATTTCCCGCGTTTATTGTATCTAAGATATGGGCACTTTGAGCATTGCGCTGCGAGCTAGTACTAATTGGATTATCAGTATCTATATTACCTAAATTAATCGCAGCCGCGGCCATTCGCATACTGGCGG
This sequence comes from Patescibacteria group bacterium, assembly GCA_041648955.1. Lineage (GTDB taxonomy): Bacteria > Patescibacteriota > Patescibacteriia > Patescibacteriales > JAQTRU01 > JBAZOD01. Next base: position 3,855 of record JBAZOD010000023.1, on the reverse strand, counting down.
TAAATTTAAATTCCACTCTATATTCTCCAACTGGCGGATTAACCAAATACCAAGTAGAATTATTAGTCTTCGCTCTGGGGATATTTCCTCCTATTATTTTTATCAAATCAATGCCAGCAAATTTAGCGCTTGTTACATTTTTATTATTATCTTGCCAATAAGCGCTTACAAATAACATTTCATCTCCCGCTTCAATAGTGTGAAGCCAAGACAAAGTGCTGGTCCCCCACTCAGAAACAAGAGAGGATGTGTTGCTAATAATTATATCGCTATGGGGCGCTACTAAAGTTTTCTCGTAAATTTGATTTGATAAATTTGACCAATATTCGCCATTATACACCATCATAGCAAAACAATACTCTGTATCCTCCAATAAACTACCGACTATATACTCTTGTATTTCTCCGGCTATTGCCGGAGTTGGCAAACTCGAAGTTGCTATTTTGACCGCGTTATCCCAATCTTCATTCAAATCACAAGCCCCCGCTTTAATTTTATAGCGCAAATCATAAAAAGAACCGCTGCTTGAGCTGGCGTGGTCAGGAGATGTCCAAGATAATTTTATTGTTGATGGCGTGGAAGAAGTAGACACAGCCAATAAATCATTAATATCCTCAGGAATAAAAATTATTTTTGTTTTTTTCTCGCTACTCCATTCTCCCAAATTTCCTACCTCATCAAAAGATTGAACACGGAAAAAGATATCTTTTTTTTCCTCCACGGAAATATTAAAAATTGATTTTAGACTAGTCGTAGCAATGATCCATTCCTGCCAATCCCCTTCTTCGATTTTATATTGAACATTATATTTCGAAACATCGGTATCCCCGCTTTCCCACTCAACCATAAATTCAGCAGAAGGATAATCTGCCGATAGGCTTTTTACAGTTGAAGTTGGCGCAATCGTATCTATTGTCCAATCATAAATCGCCGGACTCTCATCAAAATTTCTATAACTATCAAAAGCTCTTACATTTATCACATATTGTCCATCTACCAATTCCGTTAAATTCAAAATATCATCACTCTCCACCCAACCATTATTATTTAAATTATATTGAAAACTGGAATTTGTTTTTGAAGAAGAAAAAATAAAACTAGCCAGACTGGAAGAAGATATTTTTTCCGGCCTATCTTCAATCGTTGTTTCCGGACGAGTAGCATCACCGCCAAAAAGAACAAAAAGGTTTGAAGGATTGGAGATAGTTGGCTGATTATCTTCTATTGGAGATATCACCTCTTCCTCTGAAAAAATATTTAGAAATGATTCTTCCTCTTCGTTTTCTTTCACTTCATTTTCGGGAACATCTTCAATAACCGGCGGCAAAGTAAAAACAGGATTACTTATTTTATCCTTCACCTTCGCTTCTCCCAAATCCAATAAATCTTCGGCGCTTATGGAAGCGGATAATACTTTTCCCCTTTGATTATTTACTGTTTCTAAATTCCCGCCTGAATTTTCCAAAACTTGTTTATTAGCCTCGAAAGCGGATTTTATATTTTGTTCAATCGGCTCCGTGTCTTTCAAAAAAGAAAACAAAATGTTTTTCAATTTATCCAGCAAGTTTTTCTTCGCCTCTTCCGTCTTTTTCTTCTCTGCTTCTTTGAAAAATAAATCAATCATACCCGCACCATAAGAAATCGCTTTTGGAGCGAGAAGAGAATAATAGCTTGAATGAACTGGTATTTCAAAAAAATATTTATTTTCCCCGAATTCCTTCTTAATTAAAATTAAACATTGATTTTGGTCGCCTTTTATACATTTAAATTTTCCTCGTTCATTTGTCACGGAAAAACTATCCCTATTTTCTAAATATTTTTCATTAACTGTATCTATACTCAAAAAATATTTATTAGAATAATTAGCAAGAGAGTTAAAATATCCTTCTAAACTATCAAACTTTGTAGCTGAAATTTTCGCGAATTTTCCATCAGCATTATATTTTGCCCAAGATTCAAAGGGATCTCCAAAAGGATGAATATCATCTCTAGTGTGAGCTGGCACGGCCATATCTTCAAGTAAATGAAGACTGTGCCCCAAGGCGATAAAAGCTTCTTCTTCATTGCCTTTAGCATAAGAATTAATTGCTTTTTGCCAGGTTTGGTCGCCCTTAAAATATAGCGACTGCCTGACATTTTGTCCCGCCCAATCCTTTGCTGATGAATAAAGAAAAAGACCTGCACCAGTTTCCGGATTATAAAAATGATTCATCCACCGCAAGGGAGTATCTTCTTCCTGCGCTCCCTGCATAATCCAACCGATTTCCTGAGAAGAAATTTTATTTCCCGAAGATGCATTAAAAAGCTCAATGGACTTGCGCGCCAATAAAGGGTGATTAATAATATCGTCAAAAGAAAAAATTTTTTCTACAAAAATAGCCGAGACTATTACACAAACAACTGTCCACAAAATTAAATATATTTTTCTATATTTAATTTTCATAAATAAATATTATAAAGTATCTATTTTCCAATCACCATTATTACCTTTAATAAAAGAAGAACATCCGACAAATTCTCCATCTTCGTGTTTTTGATTGTAACAAAGTTGCCCCAAGGATTCTCCAAATGTACCGCGCCACACATTCTCTGGATAAGAACTTAGCGCTCCACTAAATTTTCCCTCTTTATGAGCCTTTATTAAAACTTCCTTATTCTCTTTATAATTTTTCGAATCCTTGCTCAACTGCTCAAGCGCCATTTCTAAATTGTTATCTTCCAAAGCCTGGCGAAATTTTGCGTAGGTTTCTTCCGGAGTCGTTCGCGTCGCCACATCCGCATTTTTTACCTGCGGATACATTTTCGCTAATTCTTCTTCACTATAATCACCAAAAGGGAAATCTGGCCGAGCTAATCCCAAAGTAATCTTATCAGCCTTTTTCGTCATCCAGGCGCTGAAATAAACAGTCGCGCCAAATGCCAAACAAATAATTAAAACTCCGAAAATGATAATTTTTCTTATTTTTTTAGACATAAATTTATAAATAATATAATATAAATTTTAAATAACAAAAACCTTGCCTAAACAAGGTTTTTATTTTCTATATATAATATAAATAACCCCCCATATTTTTCTCTCTTATTTTTTTGTCCAATATTCAATATCTCTCATGATTCGAAAGGCATCAGCGGGTCGGCCGAGAAAATAACGCTTGCCATCTCCCGGATTAATATACCAAGCTTCGCCGTTTGCTTCCACTTGAAGCAAAATTTTACCTTTTTGCTTATCAGCAAAATTATTATCAATGCCGAAATTACCGGCACCCAAAGGATTGAACCCGGCCAATATTTCATTTTTATCGCTATAACCGTCTCCGTCTGTGTCCGCTTTGCTGGGGTCAGTACCGATTGAAACTTCAACTAAGTCAGACAAACCGTCGGCATCAGCGTCATCGCCCGTCAAATTGGCGTCTGCTATTGGAATTTTCTTTAAATTTTCATTAGTAATGCCGACTCCCAGTTTTATAATCAAATTGTAAACATTGGCCTCGGCTAAATTTAAATCTGTCTGAGTCTTGGCAGCCTTCTCTTCCGCCGCTGTTTTTTCATCTAACACAGTCTTAAACTCATCAGTTTTTCCTGCCAAAACCTGATCTTTGGCCGCTAAATCTGCCTGTACCTGCTGCAAGAGCTCATCTTTTTTCGCTAAATCTTCCTGAGAAACCTTCAAGGTATCTTTGGCGTCAGTCAATTCTTTCTGGACGCTCGAAACAGACAAAAGCAATTTTGTATTAGCATTATATATCTTCACGATAGTCAAAATCATTCCCAGAAAAATCAAGACAAAAAGTCCATAAAAAAACCATCTCTGATAGCGCCGAAAAGAAATTTCTTTTGGCAGCTGTTCGCTGTGGA
>JBAZOD010000022.1:0-13534 GCA_041648955.1 Patescibacteria group bacterium | reverse complement strand
TAATTTTATGAAATTAATTATCAATAAAAACCAAATCAATATGGCGCCGGAACAATGGCTGCGCCAAGCTGGTTATTCTTATTACAGAGACAGAAGAACGGGGAAAGACAGTTTCTCTCGGCGTTTAGGCGGCGGTTTTTTCCCAAAATTTCATATGTATGTTGAAGAGCAGAATAAAAAAATTATTTTTAACTTGCATCTGGACCAAAAACAGGCCAGCTATGCGGGCGCGCGCATGCATAATGCCGAGCATGACGGAGAAGTTGTGGCTGAAGAGATAGCTAGGCTGCGAAGCCTTTTAGGCTCGCCAGAAGCTTCTTCAAAGCTTTCTCCGGAAATTGATCCAATAGACAAAATCGGGCACGGAGAGTATGATAAGACTGCTAAACCGGAACCGAAGAAAAGCTGGTGGAGAAGGATTTTTGGATGATTAGAGGCTGGATGGCGGTAAACAGCAAAAATTTTAAATTTTAAATTTTTCCGCCAAAGGCGGACCAGCCACTGGCTGGCAATTATCAATTTTCAATCAATATTTAATTATGATAAAAACTGTAGTTTTTGATTTAGGCGGTGTTTATTTCGAAAATGGGACTAAAAATGTAATACCCAGATTGATAGAATTAATTGGAGCGCCTGAGGAAAAAGTAAAAGAAATATTTACAACTTATCCTTATAAAAAGGAAGGTTGGCTATATCGGACAGGAAAAATTTCAAAACATGATTTTTGGCAAGCAGCTAAAGAGAAACTGGCTATTAATGATAAACAGATTATGGAGATACAAAAACTTTGGCATTCTTCTTATACTCCAATGAGAGGCATGAAAGAGCTGGTGTCTAAATTAAGGAAAAAATATAAAGTTGCTGCATTCTCGGGCAATACTAAGGAAAGAATAGAATATTTAGATAAAAAATATGGTTTGATGAAAGATTTTGATGATTATATTTTTTCTTTTGATGCCGGATACAACAAAAGAGAAAAAGAATTTTATGATATTTTATTAAATAAAGTACATTGCAGTCCGGAAGAATGTATTTTTGTGGATGATGATCAACATGCTTTAAATCTCGCAAATCGGTGCGGTTTTAAGATTATCCTTTTCAAAGATAGAGAACAGTTGAAAGATGAATTGGGTAAGTTAAGGGTTAAGGAGTGGTAATTTTTTATTTTTTATTTTTAAATTTTTAATTTTCCAAGATGGACCAAAACGAAGAAATAAAATCAAGGCTGGATATTGTGGAAATCATTCGCGAATATATTCCGTTAAAGCCGGCCGGTATAAATTTTCGGGCGCCCTGCCCTTTTCACCGGGAGAAAACCCCGTCTTTTATGGTTTCGCCAGAAAAGCAGATTTGGCATTGCTTTGGCTGCGGCAAAGGCGGAGACGTCTTTTCTTTTGTGATGGAAATAGAAGGGATTGGTTTCGGAGAAGCTCTGCGAAATCTAGCTCCCAAGGCCGGAGTAACTCTCCAAAGGCAAGATCCGAAAATATCTTCGCAACGGAATAGGATTATGGACATAATGGAGGAAGCGGCTAATTATTATCATCGCGCTCTTTTCGCGGAAAAATCAGCTGAAGGAGTGAGAAAATATTTATCCAGCCGGGGCTTAACAAAAGAAACTTTAGAAAATTGGCGAGTCGGCTACAGCCCGGATTCTTGGGATGATTTATTAAAATTTTTAAGAAGCAGAGGATACAGCGAAAATGAAATATTTTTGGCAGGCCTTTGTACGAAGAGCCAAAACAGCTCCAGATTTTATAATCGTTTTCGCGATAGAATTATGTTTCCGATTTCCGATATCAACGGAGCGGTTGTGGCTTTGACTGCCCGGGTGCGGCCGGAAAAAGAAGCAGAAGAAAAAATGGGTAAATATGTTAATAGCCCTTCTACGGTAATTTATGATAAAAGCAGAATAATTTTTGGATTGGATAAAGCAAAAATGGCGATTAAATCTGAAGACTTGGCTATTATGGTTGAGGGGCAAATGGACGTCATTACCGCCCACCAAAGCGGATTTAAAAATGTTGTTGCTTCTTCTGGCACTGCTCTTACCGAAGATCAGATAAAATTAATAAAAAGATATATAAACAATATTGCCCTGGCTTTTGATATGGACAAGGCTGGACAAATGGCGGCTGATCGCGGAATCAGAGAAGCGATGCGGGCGGAGATGAATATAAAAGTGGTTATGATGCCCAACGGCAAAGACCCGGATGAATGCATAAAAAATAATCCGAAAGAATGGGTGGAAGCGGTTGCTAAAGCCAGGCCGATCATGGAATATTATTTTGATAAAGTGTTTGCCGGGTTGAATTTAGAGGAAGTGCAAGACAAGAGAAAAGCTGCCAAAGAAATATTGCCGATTATCATGAAGCTTGGCAATAAAATTGAACAAGGTTTTTGGCTGAGAAAATTAAGTGAAAAAATAGAAATAGACGAAAATTTATTGCGGGAAACTATCTCCGCCCAAGCCAAAAGCGAAACTGGTCCGCAAAAGCGCCAGCCGGAAAAAGAAGAGCCGAAAATCAGGCAAAGCCGGGAAGAAATGCTTTCAGAATTATTATTGGCGCTGGCCATAAAATTTCCTGGTCTTTTGGCATATGCCATAAGCCATATTCAGGATGATCAAATTTCCGGTTTGCTTAATAAATCATTTTACAAAAATTTAATAATCTATTATAATGAAATTAATAATCGGCAAGAAGCGGATCCTAATTCCGCAATAAATTATAATAATTTGAAAAGTTGGCTGGAAGGCTCTTTTAGCGGAGAAAAGGCGGAGCTCAGCCAAGCCGAAAAAATAAATAGAAACCAGCTCAAGTTATTAGATCGGCTGGTTCTTTTAGGTGATAAGGATTTTTATGAATTGGACAGCGAGGGAGCGAAGAGGGAAATTGCAAAAATTTCTTTAATTTTAAAGAAAAATTATTTAATGCGCAGAATGAGGGAAATAGAAAAAACGATTGGCGATTATGAAGAAAAAGGAGAGGGAGAAAAAGCAGGAGAGCTATTGGGAGAATTAAAAATGCTTTCCGATGAGATCAGGGAGATGGGAGAATAAATTAATAAGAAAAATGAAAATAAATTATGCCTGCAAAAAACAAGAAAATAAAAAAGGCTAAACCAAAAACCGGCAAAAAACCAGGAAAAGCAAAAAAAACATTGCTTCGTCCAAAAGTTAAGTCGAAAAAAATATCCGTGAAATCCGCCAAAAAGAAAATATCGGCTTCCTACAAAAAGAAGCCTAATTTTGTTGAGAAGAAAAAAACGATTGAAAGCAAGCCGGAAAAGCCAAGCGAAGCCCAAATGGAAAATGTGATAAGAAAAGGAAGAATGAGGGGTTTTGTCACGGAAACCGAATTGCTATGTCTATTCCCGCAAGTAGAGGAATATGTTTTTGATTATGAAGTTTTTTTGAGCCGTTTGCAGGAAAGCGGAGTCCAGATATTTGAAGATGCCGGCAAATTTTTGAATATTGATGAAGATGAAAAAAATAAGCCAACCGATAAAAAATCTGTGGCAGCAGCCGCCAAAAAAGCCGCAGCCGAAGCAAAAAGCATTGATTTATTAAAATTAAATTCTGATTCTATTCAAATGTATCTGAAAGAAATCGGCCGAGTTCCATTGCTTTCCGGCGAAGAAGAAGTAGAATTGGCGAAAAGAAAAGAAAAAGGGGAAAAAGATGCGGAGAAAAAAATAATAGAAGCCAATCTTCGTTTGGTTGTGTCTATTGCCAAAAAATTTGTCGGCGCTAAAGGTTTGAGTCTTTTGGATTTAATTCAAGAAGGCAATATTGGCCTCTTTCGTGCTGTGGAAAAATTTGAATACCGCAAGGGCTATAAATTTTCCACCTACGCCACCTGGTGGATCAGGCAGGCGATTACCCGCGCTTTGGCCGACCAATCCCGCACCATCCGTATTCCGGTTCATATGGTGGAAACTATCAATAAATTTACTCAAGTGGAAAGACGCCTGATTCAGGATTTGGGACGCGAACCTTTGCCAGAAGAAATTGCCGCCGAAATGGGGGAGGATATAGACAAGGTCAGGCATATAATCAAAATATCTCAAGATACTATTTCCTTGGAAACCACAGTGGGTGAGGATGAAGAGGACTCCACTTTGGAAGATTTTATTGAGGATGTAAAAAATGTCACACCGGACAGAGCCGCCGCTCTTCAGCTTCTCAAAGATTATGTTAAAGAAGTGGTAGCAACTCTATCTCCGCGCGAACAAAAGATTTTGGAAATGCGCTTCGGTCTGATTGACGGCGTAGCCCATACCTTAGAAGAAGTTGGGCAAGAGTTTGACGTAACCCGCGAACGCATTCGTCAGATTGAAGCCAAGGCCTTGGAGAGAATCAGAAAGCACGAGGGGTTGAAGAAATTGCGTGATTTTTAATCAATTACGAATTAATAATTATCAATTCTCAATTTTAACTTAGAATATTTGACATTCTGAAGGGATTTATTATAATAAATAAACCTTTTAATTTTAGCAATTCATAATCGACAATTGTTGATTGAAAATTGAATAATTCCCGGGTAGCGCAGTGGTAGCGCAGTTGGCTGTTAACCAATTGGTCGTCGGTTCGAATCCGACCCCGGGAGCCAAGATAGACGAAGCGAGGCGAGAGCCTCGTTTTGTTTTGTATTTACAGGGGTTAAAGCCGGTTCTAACTTATTCATTTTAGCGTTTAGCATTTCGGCGTTATTATAAATCGGAATAAGCCACGGATTAAGCGTAATCACTACATTTTTATTGATAATTTCCCGGTTCGAACCTAACTCGGCCAGTATCTCTTTTTGAGCATTTTTCCCGCCCCCAATAAATCTTTTAAAAGCGTAAACGCAAAAAGTTATTTTCTCTTTGGTTTTTTCAATATCCATTTTCTGATCATTTTTTTCTTCGCTTGTTTTTAAACTTTTAATCTGCTTTTTTAGCTTGTCCGCTTCTTTTAAAAATCCCTCGTCATCAATTATTTTTTTCGCTCTCATCATAGTTAACTCTGAAAGTTGGCTTTCCAGTTCGGCTGTTTGTTCTTTTTGACTTTTAGCAGTTATTTTTGTTTGCTTTTTTTCAGTTTCTTTTATGCTGTCTAAATATTCAAACGCCCATTCAAGAAACTTAGGATGAATTTCTAAGCCTTTTAACTTTAGTAATATTTCGTGCTTAATATCTTCTTCTAAAACCGAGCCTTGCCGGCAGGCAATATCTTTTTTCTTGTGGGTGCAATGATAATAATCATAGCTTTTAACTTCTTTTTTCTGTTTTAAATATTTAGTCTTATGCTCGGCGGTAATAAGACAACCGCAGACACCGCACCGGAAAAGTCCGGTAAAAGTAAAATCTCTTTTTTCCGGTTTTTTCTTACAGCCTTTATCGCCTAATAATTCCTGTATGCGATTAAATTCGTCAATAGTTATTATTGGTTTATGTTTGCCTTTACTTTCTTTGTTGTTATAAACCATAACTCCGGCGTAAAATGGATTATTCAGTATTTTATACCAAGTAGAACGGCAAAGCGGTTTTCCGCCGGTTTTCTTTTTCTTTCTTGTCGTATAGCCCCATTCGTTATTTAGTTTGTCAAAGACTTCCTGGGCCGAATAAGCGCCGGTTAAAAACATATCAAAAGCCCGCCTAAGCAGAACCGCCCGCTTTTTGTCAGTGCTTATAGTTCTTTGCCCCTTTTCCAGCCTCATATCGTTTAAATAGCCCTCTGGGGCCACTCCGGGAAGCCAGCCCAAACTAACTTTCTTTTCTAAGCCTCGTTTTACATCTTTTCCCAATTTGGAAGAAAAATATTGCGACTGACTTAAAGCTAACTGTAACATCATTATTCCCTCGGGCGAATTATCAAAATTATATGAGCCGAATTTCAGATCATGAATAACGCCGGTGCGGACTAAATAAGTTATGGTTGAAGCGTCTATTTCATTCCGGCTTAATCTGTCCGGATGCCAGGCGATTATTCCGGTAGCTTCGCCTCGTCTTATTCGTTTTATCATTTCCTCAAATACGGGACGGTTATACGGCTTAAACGCCGAGTGCTTTTCTTCCAAAACCTCAACAATATCCAACTGCGGGAAAATTTCTTTGACTTTGTCTTTTTGCGATTCAATAGATAAAGCCTGCCGTTCCTCGCCCTCGGTGGACTTGCGGACATAGCCAAAATATTTAATTGTTTGATTTATTTTATTCATAGAATACAAAAAGGGATAGCCCTGACTTACCCGACACAAACCACAGAGTGATTTCATCGGCAGGGCTACCCCTTTTTGGGATGAAATAAAAAATCTCTGTGGTTTATTATGTATCGGGTAAGTATTTACATTTTATCTATATTTTTTAACTTTGGCAATATATTTGGCAAAGTCGTCTTTACTCATCGGCCTATAAACCTGTCTAACTAGATTAATTAAAGCTATGGCCTGCCGTTGGGCTTCGGCTCGGTCAATCTCTAGTCCTAATTCATCTCTAAAAAGAACGATAATCTGATCCAGTTGTTCATTAGTAAATTCCATATTGAGGAATTTATGTTCACATTACAGGAATCCCTAATTTTAAAGAAAAAGCCAGAGAATTTTCTTTAGATGTGTGGTTATAATCAAGTTAAGACATATAACCTTTGCTTTTGAAATTGCTTTATTTCGCAAGCAACATTTTGGCGGCCGGGCGGGCAACCCGTCCGCCAAAATGTTTATCTTCCCGCGAAAGCTAAAAGGCTGATACAAAATAGCAAACAGTCCTATAGCTTTAATAACAGTATAAATTATTAATGTTACCCAAAGTTACGGGTAAAAATTGGGGTAAGAAAATAATCAAATTTTACCTAATATTAGTTTCCACCTTGTTTTTTTGGTTAGATTGCGTTTTTAGGTTAAAAATGGTAAATTTAGTAATATCGCAGATAAAAAATTAAATTCAAACAATATGAATTATTGGACAAAATTAAGCATTGATTACGCCAGTCAAAAAAGCTATCTTGACGATTTATTCCAAGTTTATCCGACCATTCCCGACGGCATTAGAGATGTTGACGGTGATTTATGGAAAAAAACAGAAAAAGCGTTTAAGAAAAAGGACAATGACGAGCTGATGAAAAATCTTTTAAAGCTTGATTTATTTCCAATTAAGGATTCCTATGTGGCTTATTTAAAGCGTGATAAATCAGCCATTGATAGAAACCCAGAAACAATTAATCGTTTATGCGGAAGATTATATGAAATGGGGTTGGCTAGTATTTTAACAAGATGCTCCGAGCCAAAAGAAACCAATCGCCAAATAGGCCCTTTATTCCGCCGCTGGGTAAATAATAAATCATTAGGAATACAACCCGTCGGTTTACAAGAATTTTTGAAAAGTAAGGGAAATGCGATTCTGGACGGGGGCGATGCGGAAATGATGGCTTTCGCTAGAAAATATTTAAATTACAAAAGAAATAAAGGTTTAGATTTTATAGGACGTTTTAATGGCAAGTATGTAATTGGTGAAGCAAAGTTTTTAACAGATTTTGGCGGACACCAAAACGCCCAATTTGCTGATGCAATTTCGACTGTCAAAACAAATGGAGTTAAGGCAGAAAAGATAGCCATATTGGACGGAGTGCTTTATATCAAAGGAAACAATAAAATGTACGCAGAAACGACGAAAAAATATAAAAAATATAATATTATGAGTGCCTTAGTTTTGCGGGAATTTTTATATCAACTATAGTTATGGTAATAAATTATGACAATAAAAAATCGGAGCAGGTTATTTTGGAAAGTACGCCTAAAGCGAAAATAGATAATATAGATGAGAATTCTAAAAATTTATTAATACAAGGAAATAACCTGTATATTTTAAAAGCTTTGCTTGATAATTATCGGGGAAAGATAGATTTAATATATATTGATCCGCCCTTTGCAACTAACGGCCATTTCACGATCGGGGAGGATAGAGTAAGCACGATTAGCAAGAGTAATAACGATGATATTGCCTATAGTGACAAATTAGTCGGACATGATTTTTTAGAATTTTTAAGAGAACGATTAATTTTTTTACGAGAGTTAATGTCTGATAAGGCTTCAATTTATTTGCATATTGATTATAAAATCGGTCATTATGTAAAAATTTTAATGGATGAAATTTTCGGAAAGAAAAATTTTAGAAATGATATTACCCGGATAAAATGCAACCCTAAAAATTTTGATCGCAAAGCATACGGTAATATCAAAGATTTAATACTTTTATACTCAAAAAGCGAAAATCCTATTTGGAATGATCCTAGGATGCCATTCACCCAAGAAGACATAGATAAATTATTTAAAAAAATAGATAAAAACGGCCGAAGATATACGACAATTCCGTTGCACGCTCCGGGGGAAACAACAAACGGCAAAACATCAAAAGAGTGGAAAGGTATAAAACCACCTAAAGGACGACATTGGCGAAGCGCACCGGATGTCTTGGAAGAATGGGATAAGCAGGGTTTAATAGAATGGTCAAAAACAGGTGTGCCGAGAAAAAAAATATATATTGATGAACGAGAGGGTAAAAAAATGCAGGATATCTGGGAATTTAAAGACCCACAATATCCTAAATATCCTACAGAAAAAAATTTAGATATGCTTAAATTTATTATTGAAGCCTCATCAAATAAAGACGATTTGGTAATGGATTGTTTTTGCGGTTCTGGTACAACTTTAGTCGCCGCCCAGCAACTCGGAAGAAATTGGATCGGGATTGATAGCTCTGATCAGGCAATTAAGGTAACTAAAAAAAGATTAAAAGAAATCCCAAGAGATTTATTTTCCAAGGAAACAAATTATAGTTTTTTTACTGGCAGATAAAATATGTGGCAATCGGTATCAAACAATTTAAAAATATTTATTGATTATACTCTGTTTAATAATAAATTTTTAAAGGAGGAAATTAATATCGGTTTAATGGAAGATTATCTTGAAAGGTGCTTGCCGAAAATTTGCAGTGTGCAATTTGTTTATCCTAAAAAGATGGCCGAATCAATTGGAATAAGAAAGAGGTTTGCATTTAAAAAAATTATATTTATTGAGGATGAAATTAAATCAGGGAATATCGAAGAGTTACTTGAACTGATGAAAAATGATTTTCAAAAAAATTCCCAAGAAATTGAAGAGAAATTAGATTCGATGAATAATGAGCTTTTAGATATTGCAATAAAGGAAAAATGCCACTTATTTGTAACTGATAGGTCGACATTTATTGAAAACAAATCCGATTTTAAAGATAAAAATATCTTAATTGTTGACTTGCCAGATCTTTTAAATTTTATAGAATCATTTTTATCTGGTTTCTTTAATTTTTTTAAGTTTAATAGTCCTGTGTTTGGTTTAACTAATCCAGATATGGCACATATGATGACCAGCCCTTTATTTCAAAAAGTTTTATTTAAGACAAGCGATTTGCTTGTAGCAAAAAATAATAGGATATTAAACGAATTTTCAAGAACTTTATTTTTTAATAGATATCCCGATTTGTTGATTTCTATTGATAAAATAAAATTTTATTATCTTCAGAGAAATATTTACATCGCAGAATATGGCAAAACTAGCTTACCGGAATTTGACGGCTATCTTAGATATTATATTTATGTTTATTATTCTTTACTTTGGACAATATGCGATATTAATGCGTGGATAATAAACTACGCTTTAGAATTAGGATTTGATGAGTCAAATAGAAAAGATAGAAATAATATAGGTTTATCGAAAAATAAAAAAGACTTTTTCGAAAGACTTAAAGGAAAATCTAGTGAATTAGCCGATTATTTATTGAATGAAAAATTTCAGGAATGGATTGGATTGGTTGCCGATGTTCGCCACCAAAATTCTCATCGTAATTCAAGTATAGCATCAGCTTTATTCTATACGGACGGTAAAGTCGACAAAATGACAGATGAAGAAATTGACAAAATACTATATCCAGAAGGAAAAGTGATTGATAACCAAGAATTATTTAGCCAGGAATTTATTGAGAACCAAAAAAGGCTTGATAGAACTAAATATAAAATTTCTAAAATGGAAAAAGTCATGGATACATTTATTGTCTTAGACGGTGGCAAACGTTTGTTTGATCCTATAGCAAGAATCAAAACAGATCTCGGTATGCTGGAAACTTTGAGTACTAAAATAAATGAACTTTTAGATAAAGACAGAGGTAAAAATATTCAAAATTAATAAAGTTACTTTAAAGAAAATTAGTTCTTATTTTATCTATCACCCCGAGCAAATATAAAATGGCATTGCCATTTTTTATTTTTGGTTTACAATAGAATGATAAAGATTAAAGAAGTAATATGAAAAAAAGAGAAATTAATTTGATTATTTTTATATTAATCCTGGGAATCGGGATTTTTTGCCTTTTTAAATACAATCTGCTAACTATGACAGTCAGCCAGGGTGATGAGAAAAATAGAGAAATCGTGACAGAACCCTCCGATCGTAAAAATTCAGTTGAAATCACAGAAGGCTCAACTTATGGAGAATTGATGTCCGGAGCCGGGATTCCTGCTGTCACGGCTAATGAAATTTATAAAACAGCTCTTGATAAATATGATTTAGCCAAAGTGAAAGTCGGTCATTTTTTGGAGCTGACTTTTGATAAAGATTCTGATAATTTCAAAGAGCTTGTTTATAAAATAGATTCAGAGGATGAATTAGCAGTAAGCTATAATATTTCGGGAGAGAAGGCGACCAGCACAGGAGAGATCGCCGGCTCATTTACGGCTGAAGTCAGGCCGATTGATTATGAGGTGAAAATTGTTACCAAAAAAGGCGAAGTGAAAACTTCAATGTATGAAGCGGCGCTTGAAAATAATATTGATGAACGCGCGATTATTGAATTGGCTGATGCTTTTCAGTGGACAATCGATTTTGCGCTTGATCCAAGAGTCGGCGACAAATTTAAATTTATTTATGAAGAAAGATATCTGAATGGCGAATATCAGATGCCGGGAAAGATTTTGGCCGGGCAATATATTAACGACGGAAAAAAATACGAAGTTTATTATTTTGAAGAAAACAAAGACAATGCCGGCTACTTTGACGAGAACGGAAATTCAGTCCAGAAAATGTTCCTGAAAGCGCCAGTGGCTTTCAGATATATTTCTTCCGGCTTTACAACCGGCGCAAGATACATAGAGGCTTTTAATATTTCCACCGGCCATCGCGCTATTGATTATGCTGCCACCTATGGAACGCCAATAAGGGCAGTGGGGGACGGCACAGTAATTTTTGCCGCTTATAACGGCTCTTATGGCAATATGGTAAAAATCAGGCATAACGGCACTTATCAGACAAATTACGGCCATATGTCTAAATTTGCTGTCAAAAGAGGTGTTAAAGTGAAACAAGGGGATATTATCGGTTATATCGGATCAACCGGCCTTTCCACTGGTCCTCATTTGCATTATGAAATGGAGAAAAATGGCGTGAAAATAAATGCTCTGAAAGAGGTCATGCCGCCTGGCCAGGCGATCAAAGACGAAAATAAACAGAGATTTTTTGATGAAATCAAGGGATGGCAGGAAAAATTAGGAAAATAAGAATTAATAAATTTTTTAAAAAAATCATTCTCGTCCCGAAATCACAGGATATGGGGTGACTTTTCCGCTAAGTTCTGCTAAGCTACCTGTATGTCATTTTATTCTAAATAATTCAATCTATGCCAGAAGAAGTAATATTGAGATTTAACGAAGTTAGTTTTGAATATGCCCACAAAAAGCCCATTTTGGATGAGGCTACTTTTAGTTTGAGAAAAGGCTCAAAAACCACTCTGATGGGGCAGAACGGGGCTGGCAAGAGCACTATTTTTAATTTGATAAAAGGAGAGATAAAGCCGAAAAGCGGCCGGATTTCAATTACTAATGAAGCAACCATCGGCACTGCCCGCCAGAGCATTTTGCGTGAAGATTTGGGCTTAACGGTTGAAGATTATTTTGCAAAAGCGTTTGTGGTTGTTCCGGGAAATCTGAAAAGTAAAATTAGTAAAGTTTTGGAAGCGGTTGATTTTGATATTCCGCTTGATAGGATCGTGGGCGATCTTTCCGGCGGCCAGCAGGCCAGATTGCTGTTGGCTTATGCCTTGATTCAAAATCCGGATATTTTATTGCTGGATGAGCCGACTAATAATTTGGACAAAAAGGGGATTGACCACTTAATTTCTTTTTTAGTGATGTATGACAAAACTGTGATTGTTATCTCTCATGACGCTGATTTTCTAAATTGTTTTACCGAAGGCGTTATTTATCTAGATATTTTCACTCACAAAACCGAACTTTATGTCGGCGACTATTATTCTGTGGTGGAGGAAATCAGCAAGCGGGTGGAAAGAGAGATTATGAAAAACGCCCAGCTTGAGAAAAAAATAAAAGACCGAAAAGAAAAAGTTAATTTTTTTGCCAACAAAGGCGGGAAGATGCGCAAGCTGGCGCAAAAAATGAAAGTAGAAACAGGAGAATTGGAAGATAATATGCTAGATGTGAGGCGAGAAGATAAGACTATAAGAAAATTTGAAATTCCTAATCAAAATACTGGCGGCGAGATTGTTGCTCTGAAAAAAATTAGGATTATAAAAAATCATGAGCCGATTTTTAAGGATATAGATAAAACTTTGGGTAAAAAAGACAGATTGCTAATCACCGGTCCGAACGGCATTGGCAAAAGCACTCTGCTCCGGTCTTTAGTTTTTAAAACTCAGGAAGGAGTTAACATCGCGCCTGAAGTTATTGTCGGCTACTATAGCCAGGATTTTTCTACTTTAGATTTTGAAGATACGGTTTTTGATTCTTTGAAAAATATTTCGGCCAATGGAATAGGGGAGCAGGAAATAAGATCCGTGGCGGCTGGATTTTTAATTACCGGAGAATTAATGGAAAATAAAGTGGGAGAATTATCAGATGGGCAAAAAGGCTTATTGTCTTTTGCCAGATTAGTTTTGATGCAGCCGGGATTATTGATTTTGGATGAGCCGACAAACCATATTAATTTTCGTCACATTCCAGTAATTGCTGAAGCCATCAATAATTATCAGGGAGCGATGATTATCGTTAGCCACATGCCTGAATTTGTTCAGCAAATAAGAATTGACGACGAACTTAATTTGGGGAATTTGTAGAGTTCAAATAATCGGGATTCTTAAAAAATCGCCATTTTGTGGCGTTTTTTTATTATCAAAGCAGAGCGGAGAAGGGGAGTACGGAATCTAAAAAATATTTTTATTTTTAAAATTTTTTTATTTTTAAAAATAAAGAATAAAAAAATTATGGCTTTTTTATCTTCACTACCTTGCGTAGCATAGTAGTATGTGCTATACTATAAATAGGATAAAAATTAGTTGTGGATAACTATGATCACAATGAATGAAATAAATTTAGAAAATACTAAAGCGCAGATGCGTCGAGGTATTTTGGAATTTTGTATTCTGTTGATAATTTCCAAGGGGAATGTTTATACCAATGACATTTTGACGGAATTAAAAACGGCGGATTTAATTGTGGTAGAAGGAACGATCT
>JBAZOD010000021.1:0-14349 GCA_041648955.1 Patescibacteria group bacterium | reverse complement strand
TGGCGGCTTTTTCTAATTGCCCTTATCAATATCGTTTTGCGCATATCTTGAAAATCCCCGGCCGGGGAAAAGCGCAATTTTCTTTTGGGAAAACTATGCATTCGGCTCTGCAGAAAATTTTTGTTTTGCTGGAAGAAAGAAGAGGATTTAAGCAGTCCAATCTTTTTTCCGAGAATGACGGCAAGAATGTTAGCAAAAAAAATATTTTAACCATGGAAGAAATTTTGAAAATTTATGAAGAAAGCTGGATTGATGACTGGTATGAGAATAAACAGGAGAAAGAAGAATATAGGAAGAAGGGGAAAGAAATTTTAAAAAATTTTTATGAAAAGCATAAGGATAACTGGCCAACCGCTGTCTTTTTGGAAAAAGGATTTAATTTCAAAATCAGAGTAGACGGCGAGTTATATACCGTACGCGGAGTGATGGATAGAATTGATGAAAAAGAAAAGAAGATAAAGATAGTTGACTATAAAACCGGTTCTCCTAAAGACAAATTAACTTTTGACGATAAATATCAATTGTTGATTTATCAGCTGGCGGCGCATAATCTTTTCCGGCAAGAAATAGATTCCTTATCTTTTTATTATTTGCATGATAATTCGGAAGTGGAATTTTTGGGCAATGAAAAAGAATTAGAAAAGACAGAGGAAAAAATAGCGGAAACTATCAGCGCAATAAAAAAGGGCGAGTTTTCTCCCAAGCCATCCGTCCTCTGCAAATTTTGCGATTTTTTTAATATTTGCGAATTTAGAAAAAATTAATTATAAAGTTTAAATTTTAAAAAATATGGATATTATTTCCCATGCCCTTTGGACAAATCTAATTTTTAAAGAATTACCGTCCGAACAAAGAAGTTTAACGGTTCTCTTTGGGTTTCTTCCTGATTTGATAAGTTTTTCTTTTTTAACAGTGAAGAATTTTATTAGAAAGACTTTGCGCTTTGAATCTCCAGAGCCGTTTGAATTTCCAAAGCATGTTTTTAAGCTTTACGATTTTACTCACAGCTTAGTTATCTGGCTGGGGATATTTTTTGTTTTAAAAATATTTGGATTATCCTGGTGGATAGTGGTTTTTTATGGCTGGGGCCTTCATATCCTTTTGGATATTTTTACTCATACTACTACGTTTTTCCCTACGCCGATTCTTTGGCCATTTTCTAAGTTTCATTTTTCCGGCATAAATTGGTCAAATAAATGGTTCATGCTTTTTAACTACGCCCTGCTTTTTTTTATGTATCTGGTGTTTTATTTTTAAAATAACAAATTCGATTGTGGTTGTTAGAAATGGATATATTTGATGAACCAAAATATTTTTAGTTTATAATATTATGAGGGATAGAAAATATTATTTAAATTTAAGGAATAAATATTCGCCTGGTAATTTAAAAATTATTTTTATTTTAGAATCCCCGCCGACTAATGGTAATTTTTTTTATGATCTAGACGGGCGTATAACAGAAAAATTATTTTCTGCAATGATGAAGGTTATCGGTTATCGACCATTATCCAAAGAAGATGGTTTAAAAGAATTTTCAGAGGAAGGGTATCTTATAATTGACGCAACGTATGTTCCTGCTAATGCGATAGAAAATAAGAGGGAAAGAAATAAGGTGATATTAATGGATTTGCCTAGATTGTTGGATGATTTATCCGACAAAAGAAGAGCAAACATAGTATTAGTTAAAGCAAATATCTGCAGGATGCTTGAGGGACCATTGACTGAAGCTGGATTTAGGGTGAAAAATAATGGCAGAATAGTCCCTTTTCCGAGTAACGGTCAACAAAATAATTTTCTAAATCAAATAGAAAAGATACTGAGCTAAAGGTTATGACAAAAATCGAAAAAATTAGTGGAATGTAATTGCGGTAACATTGTAGATGTTGTTTTACATCAAAGCGTTAATGTAACTATTAATCCCGCTTTAGCAGAAGATGTTATAAACAGAAAAATAAACAATTGTTATTGCAAAAAATGCGGTATTGGCAAAGAACTAGTTTTTCAATTCTTGTATGTTGACATGAGAAAGAATAAGTGGATTTGGTGCTACCCAGAAAAGGAAAAATCAAGTAAAGATCAAATTGAAAAAGAAATTAACAACTTTCCTGTTAATAAATTTTTAGAAGAAATGAGGATTGAAAAACCAATTATAGCATTTGGGTATAATGAACTTTTTTCTATTATCAATATTGGGGATAAACAAGATATCAAATAGACAATTTTTTAGTTTGCGAAAGGAGGAAAAGGTGATAAGATTCAAATATGGATAATATTAACAAAGAAAGAGTAATAAGTCCTGAAGAAATGGGTAATGACAAGGCCCTTGATTTAACTTTGCGTCCCAAAAACCTATCGGAATATGTGGGACAAGATAAAATAAAAGAAAGCCTGGAAATCACTATGATGGCCGCTAAACAGAGAGGAGAACCGATTGAACATGTGCTTCTTCATGGTTCGGCTGGATTGGGGAAAACCACTTTGGCTCATGTTATTGCTAATGAATTGGGCGCAAATATCAGAATTACTTCTGGTCCGGCGATTGAAAAGGGCGGAGACTTGGCGGCGATTTTAACCAATATGGGCGAGGGCGATATTTTATTTATTGATGAGATTCATCGCTTAAATAAAACTATTGAAGAAATTCTTTATCCGGCCTTGGAGGATTATGCTTTGGATATTATTATCGGCAAGGGGCCGTCCGCTAGAACTTTGCGGCTTGATTTGCCTCGTTTCACCATCATCGGCGCCACTACCAAAGTAAGCTTATTGTCAGCACCCTTGCGTGATCGTTTTGGTTTGGCTTATCGCCTGGATTTTTACGAACCCGGGGATATAAATAAAATTGTCAGGCGAAGCGCTAATATTTTGGGCGTGGATATGGAGGAAGAAGCAGCCGATAGTATCGCTAGTCGTTCTCGTCGGACACCCAGAATTGCTAATCGCCTCTTGAAAAGAGTCCGTGATTATTGCCAGGTGAAAGGAAACGGAAAAATAGAATGCGTTTCTTGCCAGGGAGCTTTTAAGACTTTGGATATTGATGAGCTTGGCCTGGATTGGGTTGACAGAAAAATTTTGGAGACGGTTATCGACAAATTCAATGGCGGTCCGGTCGGCTTAAATACCATTGCTGCCTCAGTCGGCGAAGAAATGGCAACGATTGAAGAAATTTACGAGCCGTATTTAATGCAATTAGGTTTTATTGATCGTTCTCCGCGCGGTCGAGTTGTTACAGATATCGGCTATAAGCATATAGGGCGAGAAAAACCGAGCCAACAAAAAATAATATAGTCTTTTTATTTTTATGACTTTTCCTTTATACATTTTTTTAATAATTTATTTTATTTTTTTACTGATTTGGCTGATTTTTAGTTTTATTGGGGTTTATCATATGCTGAAATTTGGTTTTTTGAACTTAACCACATTTTTTGTAATTTTTATTTTTATCGCCGTTTCTTTTTTAATACTTATTGCCTCTTATAAATATCTAAGTCAGATTGATTGGAGGATGAATATTTCGATTTTTGGCGATATTATAAAGATTAATTTCTAATTTTATGCTGTCCATCTATCGTTTGCCGGGGAAGCTTCCCGATGAAAAAGTGATGAAAGTTTTAAGAAGGGATCTTTTTATTTTGGTAAAAAAAATTTTATTTTTTTTGTTATTGTTAATTTTACCCTTCGTTCTTTCTTATTTGGTCGCCACTTCTATTTTTCCAGAAATTCTTTTTGGTCAGATTTCTTATCCTTTGTTTATTTTGTTGGTTAGTTTTTTTTATCTTTTTCTCTGGGTGTTTTTCTTTTTTTCTTTCATTGATTACTATTTGGATGTTTGGATAATAACTAATGAGAGGATTATAAATATAGAACAGCAGGGATTTTTCGCTCGAACAATTTCTGAACAGAGATTGGAGCGGATCCAGGATGTCACCAGCGAAGTGGAAGGATTTTTTCCAACCATTTTAAAATATGGAAATGTCTATGTCCAGACTGCCGGCGCTAAGGAAAGATTTTTTTTCAGTGAAATTCCAAATCCGGACGAAGTGAGGGATACTATTATAAAATTAGCCGAAATCAGCAAGAAGCGCGCGGCGCATATTGCGTAACACGTAACGCATAACGTATAACGTGAAACGCGTAGCGAATTATTAATTTTATTTTTCTTTTTAAAGAATGATGCAAAAAAGAAGGACATAAAATTAGTTTAATATTTAAAAAATGTTTTGGAGTGTATTTAATTAATGTTGCGCGTTATGCGTTATGAGTTATGCGACTTGAAGAATTTAATTATTTTCTCCCGAAAAATTTAATCGCGCAAAAACCCGTTAAACCGCGAGACCGCTCGCGGCTTCTTTTATTATCAAAAGAAATAGGGAAGATGGAGCATAAGAATTTTTATGATATTGTTGATTATCTGCAGAAGGGGGATGTCTTAGTTTTGAATAATTCCAAAGTAATGCCAGCGAGATTATTGGGAAAGAAAAAAATAACCGGCGGGAAAATTGAAGTTTTTTTATTAAAGAAAAATCCCCTCACCCCCTTTTCGAAAGGGGGAGAAAACTGGCAATGTTTAATCGGCGGCCGGGGCGCCAGGCCTTTTTTGGAGATTGAATTTAAAGAAAAATTAGAATGCCGGATAATAAAAAACAATCAAGATGGAACCTGGGAAGTTGAATTTAATAAAATTGGCAGGGAGTTTATGAACAAAGTAGAAAAAGTCGGATTGATGCCTTTGCCGCCGTATATAAAGAGGGGAGTGAAAGAAAAATCAGACACTGCTAACTACCAGACAGTTTATGCCGACGAAAAAAAAGTAGGCTCAGTCGCAGCGCCAACTGCCGGTCTTCATTTTACTCCCGGCTTGCTAAAGAAATTAAAAAGAAAAGGCGTATATATAAAATATATAACCTTGCATGTCGGCCTCGGCACATTTGCGCCAGTCAAAGCTGATGATATAGAGAAACACAAAATGCACGCCGAGTGGATAGAAGCGGATAAAAAAATTATTGCTGATATTTGTTTAGCCAAATCCAAAGGCAAAAGAATTATTGCTGTTGGAACAACAAGCGCCAGAACATTAGAAACAATTTTTTCAAAATTTTCAAATAAAAAGACGTCTCATCGAATTTCAGATTTTAAATTGAACGGTTGGACGGATATTTTTATTTATCCCGGCTATAAGTTTAAAATCGTTGACGCTCTGATTACTAATTTTCATTTGCCAAAATCCACTCTTTTGATGCTGGTTTCGGCTCTAGCCGGGAAAAAAAATATAGCGAAAGCGTATCAAGAGGCGGTAAGAAGAGGATACCGTTTTTATAGCTATGGCGATGCTATGTTTATTTATTGAAAGTGTATAAGCCCCGTCTTTTTTGTCATCTCGACGACCCGCGGGAGGAGAGATCTATAATATGTGACAAATGGTAAAGACAAGATGTTGTTAATGCTATCCGTACATTATAGATTTCTCCTTACCGCTGCGAGCGGTTCGTCGAAATGACAAAAAACTACTGGATTTGATTTTTTTGGAGCTTAATGTTATAGTGTTATAGTAATAAAATAAAATAACAAACAAAAATAAATAGAATAAGCTAAGAAGCTATTTATATCTTTCTTCTTATTTTATTATTATTTTGTTTTTATGTTTTAAAACCCATGCTTAAAAGTTTCTTTGCTTTCTTTTTTGAGTTAATAAAAATAGTTGTTATTTCATTAGTAATTATAATACCGATCAGGTATTTTTTGGTTCAGCCCTTCTACGTGAAAGGAGCTTCAATGGAGCCGAATTTTTATGATCATGAATATTTGATTATTGATGAAATAAGCTATAGATTCAAAGCGCCGGAGCGGGGAGATATTATTGTTTTTCGCTACCCGAAAGATCCGCAGGAGTTTTTTATAAAAAGAATTATAGGCTTGCCGGGGGAGAAAATAAAAGTGAATGACGGGCAGGTTTATATTTATAATAATGAATATGAAAATGGTTTTATTTTGAAAGAGCCGTATTTGACGGAGGGAGTAAAAACCTATAGCCTGACAGATGAAACCATAAGTTTGGGAAATGAAGAGTATTTCGTTTTGGGAGATAATCGTAATTCTTCAAAAGATTCACGCAGTTTTGGTGCAGTTAATAAAAGTTTCATAATCGGCCAAGTAATAATTCGCGGCTGGCCTTTTAACCGGATAAATTTATTTAGATTGCCCGAATATCAATATTCCAGTATTAACTAATTTATAATGTATGCCTAGAAAAAAAAATACAAGAGCCCCAAGGCCGAAGATGAAGGAAAAAGAAAAGGAGAAAAAAGTTAGCAGTATAAAAAGTTTTTCACGCTTAAAGGGGATGAAAGATATTCTTTTTGATGAATATAGATATTGGGAATTGGTTATAAAAAAGGCTACCGAAATGGCCAGGGTTTATGGATTCAGAAGAGTTGATACGCCAATTTTGGAGGACGCCAGGCTTTATGAAAGATCAACCGGCAAAGGCAGTGATATTGTTACAAAAGAAATGTATACCTTTGTTGATAAAAACGGAGAAAGAGTTTCTCTTCGGCCGGAAGCCACGCCCAGTTTGACTAGAGTTTATATTGAACACGGGATGTTTAATCTTCCTCAACCGGTAAAAATGTTTTGGCTTGGTCCGATTTTTCGCCATGAAAAACCTCAGGCTGGAAGATATAGACAGGCGACTCAGTTTGATTTAGAAATATTTGGAGAAGAAGGGCCGGTGGCGGACGTGATGCTTATTTTGATTGCTTATAATTTTTTCTCTGAATTGCAGGTTAATGTTCAGATACAGATAAATAGCATCGGCTGCGAAGATTGCCGCAAAGAATATCTTGCGAAGCTTCTTGAATTTTATAAAGAAAGAGGCCGGCGTTCAAAGCTTTGCAATGATTGCAAAAAAAGATTGGTAAAAAATCCGTTGCGTCTTTTGGATTGCAAAGAAGAGAAGTGCATTGAAGCCCGCGAAGAGGCTCCGCAGATAGTGGATTTTTTATGCGATAGCTGTCGTGAACATTTTATAAAAGTATTAGAATATCTTGATGAATTGGAGATAAATTATAATATGAACCCTTATTTAGTAAGAGGCTTGGATTATTATAATAGGACAGTGTTTGAGATTGTTCCTGTTGAAAAAGAAGAAAAATCAGGGTTGCCGAAGCTCGCTTTGGGCGGAGGAGGAAGATATGACGGATTGGTAAGATATATGGGCGGACGTCCGACACCGGCTTGCGGGTTCGGTCTCGGTCTAGAAAGAACAATTGCTAAAATAAAAGAAAACAACATACCTCTCAAGAAAGATGAAGATAGTATAATATTTTTGGCCCAATTAGGAGAACAAGCCAGAAGAAAATCTTTTATTTTGTTTGAAGAGTTGCGCCGGGCTGGATTTAAAGTGCGCCAAGCGTTTACAAAAGACAGTCTTAAGATTCAATTGGAAGAAGCTAACAGAATCGGAGCGAAGTTCAGTCTTATCTTGGGGCAGAAAGAAGTAATGGATGGGACAGTTCTTTTTCGGGATATGGATTCCGGCATTCAGGAAATAATTAATTATAAAAAAGTAAAAGAAGAGATTGAAAAGAAATTAGAAAAAAAATAATAATAATAAATTAATAAAACCCCGATAGCTCGGGACTAGAACGGAGGTGGACTATGGTCGAATTTAAAAGAAAAAAAGGAGAAAGTTTTGAAAGTTTTTTGAGAAGATTTAATAAAGGCTTGAAACAGAGCGGCCGGCTTTTTGTTGCCCGCCAAAAACAGCATTTAGCTCCCAAGAAAAATAAGAGACAACAAAAGCAATATGCCTTGTCAAGCTTAAAAATGAGAAAGGAAAAAGAATATTTGAGAAAAATCGGCAAACTTCCCGAAGATACCAGATATAATAATAGATAAAAAATATGTCCGTTTTATTAGAAAAAATTAATAGCGACTTGAAAAAGTCCATGCAAGAAAAAGATGAATTGGCTATTTCTGTTTTGCGCTTGCTGATAAGTTCTATCCGCAATAAAGAAATTTCTTTGCGAAGCGGCAGTCAAATTGACTTGAAAGACGAGCAGGTCGCCGAAGTAATAAAAGCGGAAATAAAAAAAAGAACCGATTCAATAGATATTTATCGCCAAGGCGGACGTGAAGACTTGGCCGGAAAAGAAGAAAAAGAAAAAATAATTTTGGAAAAATATCTGCCTCCGCAAATGAGCGACGAAGAGCTGGAAAAAATTGTCGCTGAGATCGTTGCTTCGGCCGGAGAAGTGAGCGAAAAAGATTTTGGAAGAATAATGGGGCAGGTGATAGCCAAAACTAAAGGACAGGCGGATGGAAGTAAGGTTAGTGTAATTGTAAAAAAGATTTTAGCAAAATAAAAGAATAAAATTTAAAATAAAAATCCCGGTTTTTCCGGGATTTTTATTTTTTGTCGAATTTCGGGAAAAAATCTTTGAAGCTTTCTAGGGTAGTTTTTGAGTAGTGCTTAATTTTACTTTTAGCATTATGAGTTTTGGCGAATTTCAGCCAGGCCCGGTTTGGGCCTTTGCGATTTTTTTCCGTAATCATTTCCACTAAATCGCCATTTTTTAATTCTTGGTCTAAACTGGCAATTTTGTCATTGACCAAAGCTCCGACCGCTTTGTTGCCGACTTCAGTATGGACAGCATAAGCAAAATCAATCGGAGTGGCTTTTTCCGGCAGTTCAAAGACATCTCCCTTCGGCGAAAAAACAAAGATGCGGTTTATAAAAACATCAAATTTTATTTTTTTTATGAAATCGCTTGTATCCTCTGCTTCGCGCTGAATATCCATGATTTCCTTGATCCAATAGGGTGCTTTTTTTTCTTCTTTGGCCATTCCTTT
Organism: Patescibacteria group bacterium; assembly: GCA_041648955.1. Taxonomy (GTDB): domain Bacteria; phylum Patescibacteriota; class Patescibacteriia; order Patescibacteriales; family JAQTRU01; genus JBAZOD01. The sequence continues at coordinate 5,499 of JBAZOD010000021.1, read as the reverse complement.
TTGTTTGTAATGCCAATGGGCGGCAATACCGTAAAGAGCTTCATCATTCATTTCTTTTGTTCTGATTTGAAATTCAGTGGCTTTTCCTTCTGGACCAAAAACCGTCGTATGCAGACTGCGATAGCCGTTCGGCTTGGGGGAGGCGATATAATCCTTGAAGCGATTAGTTTTTGGCTTCCAAATAGTATGGATAATCCCGAGAACTTTATAGCAGTCATTAATTGTCGGGACCACCACCCTCAAAGCAAAAACATCATAGATCTCGTCAAATTTTCTTTCTTTTTTCTGCATTTTTTGAAAGATGCTGTAAAGATGCTTGAATCGGCTTTCTATTTCGTATTCAATATTCGCTTCTTCCAATTTTTTCTTTAAAATATTTTTTATTTTTTGAATATATTGATTGCGCTCAACTTTTTTTTCTACTTCATATTTATATTCTATTTTTTTGTATTCTTCCGGATAAATATATTTAAAACAAATATCTTCCATTTGCCATTTTAAACTCCAGATTCCCAGAAGGCCGGCGATTGGCGCATAAATTTCCAATGTTTCCTTGGCGATTCTTTGCTGTTTTTCCGGCGGTAGAACATCTAAAGTTCGTAAATTATGAAGACGATCAGCGAATTTTATAATTATAATTCTCAAGTCGCTCGCCATGGCTAAAAACATTTTTCTCAGGCTTTCCCGGTACCTTTCAATGCCCCGATATTTTATTTTACTTAATTTTGTTATGCCCTCGACTAAGTAGGCGATTTCTCCTCCGAAATTTTTTTTAATATCTTCTAGAGTATATTCTGTGTCCTCTGGGATATCATGGAGAAGCCCGGCGACAACCGTATCCAAGTCAGCTTTTATTTGCGCTAAAACAAAGGCGGTATGAAGGCTGTGCTGAATGTATGGTTCGCCAGTTTTTCTTTTTTGGTCGCCATGGGCCTTGGCAGCAAAATCATAAGCAAGCTTCAGAATATCAATATCTTCCTTGGGGTTGTTTTCTTTGACTTTTTTTATTATTTGCTCAATGGTCATTTGTTTGCCATTTAGTTTTTATTTATGTTATAATATCATTAAATAACAAAACTGTGGAATAGTCAACGTGACTAAAAGAAAACAATAAAATTACCATGCAATTTTTTAAAAACAAACTAAGAATAAATAAACTTACTATTATTTCAGCCTTAATGTTTTTTATGGCTGTTTTTTTGTGGGGAAATCTTGTTTTCGCTCAGGTAGATGTGGGCATGGAGTATGGGGCGCAAATTGGCTTATCCAACACCGATCCCCGAATTATAATCGCTAGAGTTATTCAAGTAGCTTTGGGATTTTTGGGAATTATAGCTGTTGGCCTGATCTTGTATGCCGGCTGGCTGTGGATGTCCTCGGCCGGAAGCGAAGATAAAATTGAACAAGCGAAAAATATTTTAAAAAACGCTGTTATTGGTTTGATTATAATTCTATCATCTTTTGCAATTGCCACTTTTATTTTGAATAAATTCATGGGGGCGGTCAACGGAAACGGGAGTTATAATCCCGACGGCGCTGGCGGGGGTGGTACTGGCGGCGGAATTGGTGTTTTAGGGTCTTGCACTGTGGAAAGCGTTTATCCTGAGCCAAGCCAGCAGGAAGTGCCAAGAAATACTTCAATTATTATGACCTTCAGGGAGGAAGTCAACTCGGAAACTATTTGCGAGGATACCAATGCCAATGCGATTTTTTGCGATAGTGGAGATTATATAAAAACAGACGGTCGAATAAAGATTTATAAAAATAATGAAGAGGCTAATTTTATAAAATTAATAAAAGCAGCTACTACTGATAATAAAACTTTTATTTTTTCACCGGATGCTTATCTGGGATCTCCCTCGGAAAGTATCTGGTATACAGTTTATTTATCCGATGCCATCCAAAAAACTAACGGCGATTCAGTTTTCAAAACTTGCAGTAAAGATTATTTAGATTGGAATTTTGAAGTAAGTAATAAACTTGATTTTGATCCGCCCCAGGTAAAGGCGGGAGGAATTTTTCCGTTGCCCGGCAGCACTAATCCCACAAATTCCGTTATTCAAATTAACTTTAATGAAGCTGTTAATCCAATAATGGTTTCTGGAAGCGCTGACGACGTGAAAGATTATATAAAAATAGTAAATGTAGCTGACCCCAGTAATTATCTAAAAGGCAGGTTTGTGGTTTCTAACCAATATAAAACGGTTGAATTTCTAAGTGATAATCAATGCGGGGTGAACGGCTGCGGAGAAAAAATTTATTGCCTGCCTGCCAGCAGCCAGCTAAGAGTAGAATTAAAAGCGGCGGCCTTAGCCGGCTGTGTAGATTGCAATACTCATAGTCCCTATAATATTTGTTCCGAAAGCCATTGTCAGGATAGTGATGGAAAAAATTATCCCACCGTTCAAATTTTGAATGGGATAGTTGATGTTGCTTCAAATTCTTTGGATGGCAACAGGGCCAATGGCGCGGAAGGGCCAGCTACTTATTATAATGAAAATAGTCCAGCCGAAGGTATGGGTGATAATTATCAATGGTCTTTTTCGACTAGCGGCGGCGCTGATACATCTTCACCGGTTATTGAATCAATTTCTCCCGATTTCGGCACTTCAGGAACGAGCTTATCCAATCCTATTATAATCACTTTTAATAAATTAATGATGTCTTCCAGTCTGAGAACAGGTGAAATAAATATAAATAATAGCGCTGGATCGGTTACGCATAAGAGAATCAATTTAATTTCCGCGAAACCCCTAGATGTTACAAAGCCAGAATTAGAATTGCCCGGATATTTTATTGGCAAAAGCGATGTTGATAGTAATAGCGACGGAATAGCGGACAAAACGGTTGCAGAAATTAGGCATGGAATTTTTGGAGATTTAGTTAAGTATAGAGCTCAAGTTGGCTCCGGGGTGAAAGACAATCTTCAAAATTGTTTTAAGCCGAGTTCTGGTCCAAGTTGTACGGCCGACGCCAGTTCTCCTTCTTGCTGCAATGGAGTTAAAACTGTCGGCGATCAATGTCCAGATTAGTAATTAGAAATTTTTAAAATGTCTAAATTTACAAAAAATTTAGCAATTGTGGCATTCTTGGTTTTAGCCGGGCTGACTTTGGCTAATTTTGTTTTGGCGCAAGGCGTTGACGTCGGATTAAACTATGGAGAACAGATTGGTTTAAATAATACCGATCCGAGAATAATGGCAGCCAATGTCATAAGAATTGTTTTAGGATTTCTCGGAGTTATTGCGGTCGGTTTGATTATTTATGCCGGGTGGCTCTACATGACTGCCGGCGGAGAAGAAGAAAAAATCGAGAAAGCTAAGAAAATTTTAATAAACGCAATCATTGGTTTGATTATAATTTTATCATCTTTTGCTATTGCGACTTTTGTTTTAAATAGGATGCTGGCAGCGACAAATCCATCTGCTATTTCAGACGAAGGTTCCGGCGGAGGAGCGACGCCCGGAGGCGGGGGAATACCAGAAGAAGGAGAAACACCGGGTGGTGAGAATGAAGATGTTTCTTGCAGTGATTCAGATAGCGCTTGTGTGGCAAATAACACTAAATGCGAAGATGGCTATCATTGCAATACTAGCTGTATCTGCGAGGCGGGAGGAGGCTATGAAGAATCTTGTGATAGCGCCCCCGATTCTGCGACTTGTGAAGCTGATGATGGAGCGTGTTCTGCTTATTTGACCTGTGATACAGGAACTTGTACTTGTTTGGGCGCGCCGGTGATTGAATGGGTGAGTCCCATGGACGAATCCGACACTCCTAACGGAAAACCCGGAAATATGATCACTATCGGCGGACGTTATTTTGGAGATGAGCCAGGAAAAGTTTATTTTTTTGATGGAAAAGAAGCGCAGTTTCCTGGTGCTCCCTGCACAAGTAATTGGCGAAATGATCAGATAATTGTTTTAGTGCCAGCTGGAGCGGTAAATGGCCCAATCAGGATTGAAAGAGCTGATGGCGCTAATGATACTACCTCAAATGATCGAGGTCCAGTTATTAATGATTTTGTCAAAAATGATATAGCTAGGCCGGGAATTTGTAAAATAGATCCAACAGAAGGAGTGATGGATTCTCCAATTAATTATTATGGCTTTGGATTATCCGGCAGTGTAGCTTACTTCGGGAGTGCATCGAATAATGTGCTAGCCTCAAATTCTACTTTTAATAATAATACTCAAGGTAAGGCCGACGTATCAGATATTAGAACTGGAAGAACAAGTACTTTTGTTTCAAATAACGGAGAAAATAGTAATTATTTGGGTTTTAAAAAAAATCCAGAACCTTATGCTGGTCCGAAAATAATTTCTTTTGAGCCTGCTTCTGGTGCGCCCGGACAGTATGTGACAATTCACGGAAGCGGCTTTGGGGCAGTTAAAGGATCAAGCGAGGTTTATTTTAGTGAGAGTCCCAAGATACGGGCAAATTATGATTTTCCAGAGATTTGCGCCGATAGCGTTTGGAGCGATAATCAGGTGATAGTAAAAGTTCCGACTGGTTCAAGCTTAATGACCAGTTTTATTACTATGGAGGTTGTTAGTGGAGGAAAAACTTATAATATATCTTCCAACAATTTGTTTACAATTAATAGTAACCCTTTAACCCCAAGTCTATGTAAAATAGATCCAGTTATGGGGCCGAATAATGCGCCCATAAGCTTGTGGGGTGAGAATTTCGGTGAGCAGGCTGATGTCTCGGTTAAATTTTATTCTAATAGAAATCAAAGTGATATAGATTCTTGGAGTATAGAAGGCGGCGCTCAAAAAATAGTAACTAGTGTTCAGCCGGAAGCGCAAACCGGTCCGGTTCAAGTTGCCAAAGGTACTTTAGTTAGTAATAGTTTGAACTTTAATGTTGGCAGTTGTGTCCAGAATGCTGATTGCGCTAGTGGCGTTTGTTGTCCGTTTGACAGTAATGAAGCTGGCCAGTGCAGAACAGATTTAAATAATTGTTATTCTAATATTACTGGTTCGGTTTATGAATGGGAATTTAGTACGGGAAATTCAGGATCCGAAAGAGGTGGATGCAGTGATGAACAAATAAGCTGCGGAGCTTCTTGTTGTTCCTCTGAAATAGGTTGTTTTGACGATCTCCATAATTGTTGTGAAGAAGGTAATTGTCCTCCCGATGGGGAAATTACTTGTGGCGACGAGACTTGTATTGCCGAGGAATGTATTAATGGAGAATGTCCATCAAGCCAATGTGCTTCAGGCCAGACAGTTTGCGGTTTGGGATGCTGTGACGACGGCGTTGCTTGCGCAGCGGACAATCAGTGTGAAAATTCGCCCTGTTCCGAATCAGAGATACAATGCGTAACAGAATGTTGCGCAACCGCTTGTGTTGATGGCGCATGCTCGCAAGCAGATCGTCCGGGTGAAACCTGTTTTGCGGAGGGAGCTCCGTCAACTTGCAGTGTTTATCCTGCTACTTGCGGAGCTAATTATAGCTGTATGGCATTTGAAACCGATACTTGTGGAACTTGTTGTT
>JBAZOD010000020.1:0-16041 GCA_041648955.1 Patescibacteria group bacterium | reverse complement strand
TCTAACAAACAAATTAAATATATTGAATACCTAATTAATTCCCGACCCAGAAAGAGATTTGGCTGGAAGACCCCTTATGAGGTATTCTATGAAAAGACAGGTGTTGCACTTCTAGGTTGAATGTACCTTATGTTTAGTTGACATTGTTTAAATGCTGTGGTATTATCTAAAGTTATTAAAGATCTTTAAAAAACAAGGTTTTCCGCTAATTGGGTGGCTTGAGTTAATTATTAAAACCAGCTGAAACTTAGGTGGCTTTAATTATTAACTCAAGTTTTATTAATTTTAAACCCCAAAAAGATGAAAAAGTCAGTTTTATTTGTTGCCATTTTAGTCATTGTGGCTATGTTATCGGGATGTAAAAAAAGCGAAACTCCCGAACCTGAATTCGCCCAAACGCAAGTTCAGACCCCCAAAGAAAAAGTTAAGATTTTTATTTCTCGGGGAGAAAAATCCGGTTCCATCCAAATCGCTGCTGGCGACACCGTGTCATCGCCCATTGATATCAATAACTTCATGTATGCCGAAGATTTGTTTGGACAACCGCTTAAGGGTAACTGGGAAATAATTCAAGAGGTCTCTGATAATCCGGATAATTATCAATCGACATCGGCACAAAACTCATATAACGGCGATCAAATCGCACATCGGTTTGAAGAATATGGCCTTTATAAAGTGATCTTCGGCAAATTTGTAAATTGGCAAACTACCGACACCTTAATGGTGTTTTATATCGCTGTTAATGGAATTCCCGGAAAAGTTGGAGATGGACCGCAGGATAATAGTATCTTCCGCATGGAAAAAAAAGAATTATACGCCGCTGGCGGCGGATTTGAAAAAATATTCTTTGTGTATTTTAAATACGAAGCGCCGATCACTGAAAATCAGGCGTATTTGAATTTATTATCTTTTGTTGATGGGGTCGCGGGGTATTATAATTTCTATTGCATCAAAGCAAAAAAATGGCCGCTCTCTAACTCTACCGTGGGGACATATTACTACTTCGTCATGAATTCCGACACTTTAAGTAATAATATTTCTTACTACAAAGCGTGCTATCTGATCAGTAATGATGGTGGTTTTTCGGGCATGGTTGACGCAAACACCTATGTGTCATCCTGGACAAATGGTTTGGATGGAATTGAGTTTTCCCTGAACCAATAGATATTGCGCCTCGTAATATTCTAAAAAATGAATAGGAACCGTTTTTTAATATATTAACGGTTCTTTTTTAAAATTCGACCAATCCTACATGTACCTAAAATATCCAAACAAAGAATACTCCTTTGGGGTATTCTTTGTTTGGAGGCTCGGTGGTCGTATCGCGCTCGCTCGGTGCCGGAAAGCGCCTCACTCACTTGCCCAGGGTAGCCGCTAAACGCTTCCGTTGGGCGCGTTTATCGTCGCTTGATTATTCGTCGTCGCTTCCGCCTGCCTGCCGGCAGGCAGGCTCCTCCTTATATCTCGCTCGCTACCAGTTCGACTCCCTCAACCAATAAAAAAATAAAACACCGCGCTGGTGTTTTATTTTTTAGAGGCTCGAGTGGGAGTTCCGCCTCACTCGCCCGCCGTCGCGGGCTCGTTCGTTGTCCAGAGCTTGCGTCCGAAGCTCCCCCGGAGCTTCGTCCGACGCTCGCTACGCCTCGGTCTGCTGACCTTTGGCTAAGCTCGCTTCAAGCTAGTTCGACTCCAATCAATATCTCAAATAAAAAAACGACCTTTGGTCGTTCTTTTATTTGAGGCTCGAGTGGGAGTCGAACCCACGAATGGCAGTTTTGCAAACTGCAGCGTTGGACCACTTCGCCATCGAGCCGGACATGGTCTTTTAAAAACTGGGTATTTGAATTTTAACCTATCTTATTTAAGTTGTAAACTGGGGTCAACTTTTAAGTGATTAAAGCGACTAAGTTTTCGGGATTTCATCTTAAAGACCGCCGCCGCCGCGATCATGACCGCGTTATCGGTTGTGTATTCTTGGGCGGGAACTAGGAAATTAACTCGCAATAAAGACTTTTTGACGGCTTCAGACAAACACTCTCTTAACTCTTGGTTCGCGCTTACCCCGCCGGAAAGCATAACCGTTTTAACTTTAAATTTTTTAGCGGCTTTTAAAGTTTTAGCAGTTAAAATATCAATGATCGCTTGTTGATAAGCAAAACAGTATTCCGGTGTTCTTTTTTTCCAAGTCGGATCCTTCTGCAGTTGATAGAGTAAAGCGGTCTTTAAGCCAGAGAAAGAAAAATCAAAATTATTAGAATTTAACATTGGTCGAGGAAAGATGAGTTTGGTTGTTTTTTTAGACTTCTTAAAAATATCCGCTTGTCGGGCGATAAGCGGTCCGCCCGGATAAACAAGATTTAACATCTTTGCGCCCTTATCATAAGCTTCACCCGCTGCGTCATCTAAAGTTTCCCCGATAATTTTAATTTTCTTATTTTTATCCATTAAAACTAGATTGGTGTGCCCGCCGGAAACAGTTAAAATTAAAGCGGGGAAGTTGATTTTTGTTTTAGGACTAATGAAGTTAGAAAAAATGTGGCCTTCAATATGGTTAATTTCTAGAACCGGTTTTTGCCAAGCAAACGACAGGGTACGCACCGTTTCCAGGCCGGTAATTAAAGAGGTTATTAACCCCGGACCCTTAGTAACAGCGATTAAATCTATTTTAGCCGGAGTTATTTTGGCCTTTTGTAAAGACTCATTAACAACCGGCAAGATATTTAAAACATGTTCGCGAGCGGCCACTTCCGGCACGACACCGCCGTATTTCTTATGGATTTCAATTTGCGAAGAAATGACATTAGATAAAACTAAAATTCGGCCAGTTTTAGAATTGGCTTTAATTATAGAGGCGGCTGTTTCATCACAGCTAGTTTCTATTCCCAATATGATCATATATATTATTGTAGGGGATTTTAAGAAAAATTCAAATTATGAAAAAAGAGCCGGAGCTCTTTTTTTAGTTCGCTTTCCAGGACGTGATTGTAATATCTCCCTTGGAAAACAGCTTCTTCATGTCATTGGAGATAGTCTGGCACTCCTTGAGGAGCTCCATATTCTTCTTCTTCTGGAGGACGGTCAGAATCGCGTTGTTGCCCGCCGAACTGAGATCAGACTCTTTCCATCTCTTCTCGATGATCATTTGGATAGCCCGAACGTAGCTTAGCGGCACTTGGCTTACAGACGGCTGTTCCTTCCCGCGGTAGTCATAAAGTCGGAGCAGGACAATGTTCTGATCGTCGAGGTAGAATTCGAAATGCATCCGCTCTCCCGTCTCTCCGACATTTTTCTTATCGAAGAATAAGATCCCTTTCAGGATCGTGGTAGTCTGATTACCGGTTGCCTGGGGCTGGGGGCAGGACGTTTCCTGCTGATAAACCTGGACGGTGGCGCTCGTACTAACGCTGGCGGCGTACAGCCAGAAGGCCGGCACTAAAGGCGACATAAGGATCGCCATGATAAGGATAATTTTGTTGAAATTTTTCATGATTTTCTGAATTAGGTTTAAACTGGATTTTTTTTGGGGTTTTAAAAGAATAAACAATATTACCACGCTAAATTAATATTGTCAATAAATTGCATTTAAGCTTACCTCAGTAATTGACAATACCCCTATTTTTATATAAGATATAACTAAATCTAAAGCCTTAGATTTTTATTTTGCGGAAGCTTTCGGTCCCTTCGTCTAGTGGTTAGGACGTCAGGTTTTCATCCTGTTAACAGGGGTTCGATTCCCCTAGGGACTACTATCGGGGAACTAGCATGTGCTAGTTCCTTTTTAGTTTGTAAAATTAGCGAAAGTTTAGGTGTTCGATTTTCTGAAAAATCAAAAACGGGTTTTTCGGGAAAAATCAAACACTGATATTTGAGTTTATCCTGATAATCGGCTTTGCGGTAGACGGTAGCGAGATTGGATAAGACTTTAAAAACTTTATTTACTTCTTTAAAGATATTCTTATCATACGCCGGCTGATCGCAGGCGGTAGCCTGGATATTATTAATATTTTGTTTTACTTTTTCCATTTCGTTTTTAAAGTCATCATCATCCAATAAATCTTTTTTCTTCATTTCAATGAGCTTGGTTTTTTCGGTTTGGAGAATTGCCAGTTTTTCTTTGGAAGATTTAGAATTTATATTCTCCTCGTTTGTTTTTTCTTTAAAGACATCTAATAATATCTTTTTTAAATTCTTTAAGACGTCTTCGCTCGGTGTTATTCTTCTTAATAAGTCATGAAACTCGTCTTCTAGTCTATCTTTAGAAATAGATTTATAGCCATGACAGGCTTTGTTATAGCACTTATAAAACGGATACAGTTTTCCGCTCTTGCTTTTAGACATACAAGCGGTTAACGGTCGGTGGCAGTTTGGACAAAGGATAAAATGACGAAGCGGAAAGGTTTCGTTTGGCATACTAGCGGAAATGCGGTCGCCCTTATTGCCCTTATTAATATATCTTTGGCATTTATAAAAAATAGTTTCATTAATTATTTGTTCGTGTGTTCCTGGATACTCCTGGCCGTTAACAGTCATAATCCCAATATAGAATTTATCCGTTAAAATTTTGAATAATGTTTGATTGCTTAATTCTTTATTCTTCCAAGACTTGAATCCGGCTTTAATCATCAGTTTTCTTATTTCTTCCATTTGATAGGCTCCAGTAGAAAACTTTTCAAAAGCCATTTTAATTATGTCAGCTCTTGGTCTATCAACGGCGATAATGGCTTTATTTTGGTTATCACGGCTGTTTAAATAACCGAGAGGGGTTTTGTAGCACCAAATACCCTGCTTAATCTTTTCCAACATACAAGACGATACCCGTTCACTCCGGACATCGTTATCAAATTGAGCGAATGAAGCCATGATCGTGCCGATTAATTTTCCACTCGGCGTCTTATCGACTGTTTCAGTGGCAGAGATAAACTTAATTTTTAATTCCTCTAACGCCATTAAGATCGTGGCATAGTCTTTGACGTTTCTTGAAAGTCTATCAATTTTATAGACGATAACCGAATCAATGTTTTTATAATTATTTTGGCAGTAGCTCAATAATTCCTGCAGTCCTTTGCGGTTGGTAGTTTTGGCGGATACGCCGTCATCGTGAAATAATTTTATTATTTCAATATCATGGCTCTTGGCGTATTCCAAACAATATTTTTTCTGTTGTTCTAGGCTCACACCGTTTTGCGCTTGGTCTTCGGTAGAAACCCGGTAATAGATAATTCCTTTTGGCATAGGATTATTGGTTAATAATTAAAAAGAGAGCAGTGAAACTGTTGGACACAATTATACGAAGTATAACTGAAACAGCCACTGCTCTCTTTATATCAAAACGACCTATTCGCCGTCATTATGATTTGAGAATGGATGTTATACTTCGTTTGAATTGTGTCCATTAAAGATATTAGCATATTTTTATATTTAATCAATATTATTAGTTATTTATTGGTTTTTTATAGATATTTTTTCTGTAATAGTTATAGGCGAGATAGGCCAGTTGATAGAGATCTCGCCTCATGGCGATAATCTCTTCTTCGGAATAATCAGAGGCATGCGAGCCGAGATTCTTCCGGAAACTGTCCAGACTTATCATGTTTTTGGTTTGTTGTATGTCTACATCAAAGGAACAAAATCAAAGATGACATTTTTCTACCTTTCTTTTAAGAGGCGATAGTGCACCTCTCCGACATAATCGGAATGATACTGCTTATCAAGCAATAACTCCGGGGGCGATTTGAGATTATTTAGATATGCTTTTACTTTCTGCCCGGTAATGATTATTTCCGGGCGTTTGAGCTGACGAGAATAGAAGATTTTTTTCTTGCCTTTGAGACGGCCGTCAAACAATTCTTTAGCAATGTATTTGGCCACGTAGAGGCCAACACGAGATACATGGCGGATGTTATTGATATTAACGAAGCCATAGCCCCATAAGTCGGCTAACCTGCTATTAGCCGTATAGGGCAAATTAGATAAGACGTGATAATGGATATTTCCGCCGTTTTCTTTTCGAACTTTTGAGCGGTAATAATAATCACTTTGGAATTCCGGCACTGCCAGATAAAGTAAATCAGGATAATAACGTTTTAATCTTTTAATAAAATTAGAAAAGATTAAATTACATTTAGCTATATCCGTAAACGAGCTGTCGCTCGATTTCTTGTCATCAAAGGTTAAAGTTATAAAGACCTTTAGCTCCGGGTTGGAATTTACCAGGCGGACAATATTAGCTCTTGTCCGCCGGAGCGAGAAGTCGCTCTTTATCCTTTTATCTATCTCATCTTCTTTGGGTTTTTCTTTTATTTGTTTTCTTCGTTTCTTTCGCTTGTGATTAATTCTAATCGCCTGCTCATAAGAATAGATTTCTATCAAATCCCCCGATTTGATAAGTTTTTGCCGATAAGCTAATGGTTTGTATTCCATAGCGGACGGCGTTAAGTGTGCCTATAGTCAAGTTAATAACGTAGGCACTCATTTTTTGTCTTTGGATAACACTACCGGTCGCCCCTGTTTTTCTTTTTCGGCTCCCCCACTGGGATCCGCCGAAAAAGAAAAAACCAGGGTGGCGAACCGGTCTATGTTTACATCAAAGGAACAACCAAAGACGATAACCGCCGTCTGAGCGGAGCTTAGCAGGAACTCCGCTCAGACGGTTTACTTTGCCAAACAAAAAACACCAGCGATATATCCGGATATATGGCTCGTGTTTTTAGTTAAGTTGGCAAAGACTAGACTTTGCTCAAATTATATTGAAGATTGCGTGTTTAAATTCGTGGATGTAATCTGACTAGCCGTAGCTAGGGTTTATCTTCCTGCCTTATTATTTTTATTTAATAAGTCTATGGGGATAGTATAACAGATTTTGAGGGGCGAATCAATGGGCGGATTTGTTGGTATTATTTAAATAAATCTTAAAACTAATGGATTTTAATTTTTCTTTTGTTTAAATTTTAAGCTATCGGATAAGAATAACAATTCAGACCCTTTCCTGCTTTCATTCGCATGATAATTTAGTGAAAATTTATAGCTTTTTCTTTTTAAATATAAGTTTTGGATTGGTTTAACATTGTCATATGTTAGAATCCAATGCATATTATTTTTCGAGTTTAAAAAATCGGCAAGTTTTTTGTGATTTTCATCCTTATAGTGATTTAAATACAGACAACTCCCCTTATCATAGTAAGGTGGATCTAAAAAGATAAACAAGTTTTTTCTATTAACTAAATTTTTTACTAATTTAATTCCATCTTCATTTTTTACTGAGATCCTGTCTTTATAATAAGAAATTTTCTTTATTCTTGAGATTAAATCCTCTTTATTAAATCTTGCATCTAGTTTCCAATCTCCTAGCTGTTTAACACCACCTATTGCCCCTGCATTTAAAATGCCAGACCTATTTGTTCTGTTTAAAAAAAATGTAGCAAATCCTAATTCAAATTCTTTACTTCTTGTATTTGAATATATAGCTTTTTGTTTATTCCACTCTTTGATTGTTATTGGGGTGGTATTAATTTTATTAATAAATTTGTCGGTATGATTCAGGATCGATTTCCAAAATGAAAAAATAGCCCTGTCAAAGTCATTTATAATTATTTTATTAACCTTTTCCAGCATTAATAATGCCAAGGCAACTCCGGCACCGCCGGCGAATGGTTCGACATAGACAACATTTTCGAGTTTATTTTGCTTTATAATATCATCCACTAAACAAAATAAGGCGGCCTTGCCACCAGGATATCTAAGGGGACTATATGTATATCTTTTTGTTTTAGGAATATCCACTCTCATTTTTAAGGGTTAAGAATATGTCTAAATATTGACTCTAATTTAGCCCAAATAGTCTCAACTTCTTTGCCAACGGCGAACATATCTGGATTATGATTTACTCCATTTAAAAAGTTTTTATTTTGTGGGCAAAAATCATTACTATCACGAACAGTGCTAGCAACCGACTGTAATCGTTTAGGTGTATTAGGATCTTTAATAAATTTTTCCAATGCATCTTTTAGATAGACAAAGCCGGTTTTCTTTATTTCGTCTTTTTTATCAATATAATAAGCTTTTATGGAACATTCCAGAAATGTTCTGAGCAAATCTGCTGTTGCGTTAGGGAATTTATTATAATTAATTGCTCTCAGTTCATCAAAAATTTTTTGAACCCCTTTTGAAGAAAGCGTGCATGTCATATCCGATGGTATCAAGCTACCGATTTTTTTTGGTGGTTCAACTTTTTTTGGAGTAAAGCTCTTACTAGTGATAACCGATTTACCAGGCGTTTCTTCTGGTTTTTGTATTGTGCTTAAATATTTTATTTTGGCTTTACTGTCATTAATGATACGAGAATTTAACTTATTATCAACTATATCAGAAATTACTTTCGCAAATGATTCTTCAAAACTCTTTTTTTCTGATGATATTCTAACCTCTCCGTTTTCGTTAAATTCAATGCCAAAAAATTTTTTAAAATTTTGATCATCGTATAATCTCTCTAATGTAGAAATTGGGAAATCTCTTTGGTCGTGAACCTTTATTTCAACATCCGCATTCGGATATTTTAAAGACTTTGCTATTTTATGCATTTCCCATCGTCTAACAAATTGAGGGACATCTACGTTCGGATAAAGCTTAATTAATTCTTCAATAGTTTTTCCTGCTTGGATTTGCGCATAATAAAAATAGGCTTGTCTTAAGGGTTTCCATGGTCTGCGCAAATTTTTTGTGTGCTTCATTGCCAATAATTCCATCGCATTTTCTTTACTTGGTGCTAGTTTAACTTCAATATTTTGAATTGGTTTAAATTTATTTGATTCAACCAACTTCTTAATTTTATCAGCGCAATACGAAACTATGTCTGGGTTAATAATAGCTTTAAGGGCAGAAATTCTTCTATTTCCCTCAATCACCATATAATTTTTCCCGTGTTTTATCACAACGGGTAATTCATCCGGATAGAAGCCGTCTTCCACAATACTTTTAACCACATCCAGAGCTTTCTCGTTTATAAATAAATCATTTATAATAGCATCTTGCCCATTATTTTCTATGTCAAGCCTTATATTCTCTGGATCAAGTTTTAAGCTAACCACTTTGACGCTTATAGTCTTCCATTTACTATAATCAATTTTGTTTGCCATATTATTATAGGTTATATCCCAATTATATAACTTTTATTAAATAATAGGTAGCTCTCATGTCGGGCGTCTAAAGATATTGCCTCTCTTTGACTTTTCCCTTTAAAAATCGTAAAATTAGGCCATAGAATAAGACTTTATCTTTTCTTCATATCCAATTTGCTATAATATGACTACCTCAAAAAAGGCCGTAAAAACCAAGAAAAAAAGCAAAAAAATGTTAGATCCATTTTTTAAGGATAAAGATTTCAAATTATACCAAGCTAATAGCTTGGAATTTTTAGCTACTCTACCGGAAAATTCGGTTGATATGATATTCGCCGATCCGCCATATTTATTATCTAATGGTGGTTTTTCAGTCCACGCCGGCCGTATGGTTAGCGTTAATAAAGGCGAATGGGACGTTAGTAATGGTCTAAAGAAAGACTTTGAATTTCAGTTAGCCTGGATTAAAGCTTGTCATAGAGTTTTAAAGCCCGGAGGTACTATTTGGATTTCTGGTACTTATCACTCTATTTATCAATGTGGATTTGCCCTTCAAGTTAGCAAATTCCATATTTTAAATGATATTGCCTGGTTTAAGCCAAATGCCTCGCCAAACCTAAGCTGTCGTTTCTTTACGGCTAGCCATGAAACTTTAATCTGGGCGAGAAAAGAACTAGTCCATCCTAAAACAGGAAAACCGATAACTACTAAGCATAAATTCAATTACGATTTAATGAAAAATGGTAATTGGCCGGAAGACTTTTTGAAAAAGCCTAATCTGCAAATGCGCAGTGTTTGGTCTATGGGTACGCCGAAACCGGCTGAAAAAAAATTTGGCAAGCACCCGACCCAAAAGCCAATAGATCTATTGGTTCGTATTGTTATGGCTAGTACTGATAAGGGTGATTTGGTCATAGATCCATTTTCCGGATCGTCCACCACTGGTTTAGCTTGTGCTCTTAATGGTCGTAAATTTATTGGTATTGATTTAGAAAAGAAATATCTTGAACTCTCGGTTAAGAGATATAAGGATTTAATAAAATAATCTATTAAATTTATGATAAAAGGCGGCTTCGGCGGAGCTAATACAAAAACCGGTCTTCACTTTGAAGAAGAATCCGACTTTTTGAATTTAATCAAGAAACAAAAAGGTTATAAAGTAGAAGAAAATGTTATTTTTTATAATAACAGAAAAATCGCCATGACTTTCAAAAAGCATGAGCTTTATAGATACCTAGAAACAAAAGGGATTGATTATAAACAGTATATTTCTAAAAAAATATTGCCTGATGACGCTATATTTGTAATCACTAATAATACCTTGTTTATTATTGAGATAAAATTTCAGCATATTGCTGGGTCAACTGACGAAAAACTACAAACCTGCGACTTTAAGATCAAACAATATCGCAAATTATTATCTAAGTTAAACGTTGAGGTTCAATATATTTACGTTTTGAATAAATGGTTTGAAAAACCGGAGTATAAGGATGTTTTGGATTACATTATTTCTATAAATGGTTGCTCCTATTATTTTGAGTATTTGCCATTGCAAAAATTGGGGCTACCAGTGCCTAAGAAATAAAACATATGGTTTATTGTATTTGTTATGATTTAAACACCCCCGGTAAAGATTACAACTTGCTTATTCAGGGGATAAAAAAATATAGTCCATGGTGGCATCATTTAGATTCCACTTGGTTTGTGGAATCTATAAAAACCTCCGCAGAAATCAGAGATGATCTGAAAACTTATATTGATAAAAATGATGAATTACTTATCTTTCCAGTTGGAAGTGGCTGGGCTGCGGCCGGCTTTCAAGATAGTGCTTATAAATGGCTTCACGATCATTGGAATTAATATATGAGTAAAGTTGAAATATTTTCTATAATATCATCGGTCGTCTCTATTATATTAGCCATATTTTCCATAGCTTTATCATTGATATTTTTTTGGTGGAGTAATAAAGCCAACCAGGATGCTCAAAAAGCTACACAAAAAATAGAATCTACGTCAGAAAAAATAGAAAAGTTATTTGATAGATTATATTCTGATACTTTTAATTTAATGAGTTCTATAGTTTCGAGAATGAATAACAGTGTTTTTCCGGAAAATGCCGATTCTGCTTCAAAAACCAAAATAGAAGACCAGAAGATAGATACGGCAAATAATGATAAAGCAGAATAACGCTAATTTATTACCCTAGAATTTCCGCCCATTTCTCGATTTCTCCAATAATCTCATTAAAATTTTGGTAAATCTCAGATTTCAGGACTACAAAAACAAAAGGCGCACTCGGTGTGTCTTTTGTTTTTGTAATTGCTGAGTTAAGGGAATCGAACAGGTTGGAAATGAGTCAAGCTCGAGCCGCTATTCTGAGCGGCGAGAGCGCAGACGAATGTCGGACGATATGCCAGTGGCATATCGGACGCCAACCCTGGACAAGTGAGCTTTTCGGAACCTGCCTGCCGGCAGGCAGGGGAAAGCGAGCGCGGTAATTCCCCTAGGGACTACGAACTAAAAGAGGCTTCGTTAATATGGAGCCTCTTTTAGTTAGGTTGTTTTTATGCTTTAGTTTAAATTCTGTATTTATCTGCTCGCCCCCGAGTAAGTAATCGCTTGCATTATATTCCAGTCTTCAGTAGAACTCGGCGTATGCCCGTAAATAGCTTTAAAAATCTTAATACCGGCCGTTTCACTATTCAAATTTCTATTCTCGGCTTTTTGTCTAAGGCCATAAGCCATAACAGTTACAGCCGCGTTATCATTAGCGTTATTCATATCAGCTACTCTCTTGTAGATCTTTTGAAATTGTTCTTTGGCTTTATTCTCGGCGTCTTGATTAGTAATACTTGGCCAACGACCATTAGCGATTTTGATTACATCAACTAGTTCCGCTTCGGTTTCCGGCAATTTATCAAAAGCGTTCTTATAAGAATACATAACCGCCGCTCTTTCGCCAGCTCCTAATTTTTGAGTGTTTGTGTCTGCCCCATAGGTAATAAAATTATTGATAGCCGTTTCCATTTTAGCTGATAATTTTTCAACATTATTAGTTAAGCTTTCAAAATATTTTATTTTAGTTGCTTGTTCTTTAACAGTATCTCGCAATTGTTTAAGTTCTGCTAATACTTCACTTAATTTATCATCATACAGTCTATTGGCACTAACCGCCGCCTCGGTTGTTTGGACAGTCGTTTTTATTGTTTCGTTGGCGGTATTAGAGGTTACGGTTGAGTTAACTGTTCCGGGGTAGTTATTATCAATTGTTATTATGCTTGAGTAATTATTATTAGATTCATTTAATTCATCTAACTCATTCCCATTATCTACGGTGTATTCAAGATAGTAATTATTAATTTTAGTAAATTTGCCCAACCAAAGGCGAGAAATTGATTCCCCCGGCATTAAAGGATAGTCAGTTGTCGGCAATGGTCTGTTAGTCTTCAAGCTAACTATTGGAGTTTCGGAGTTGAATACAAAATTCTGATTAGATAAATTGAAGTATGTATTTAATAAACCTTTGGAACTAGTTAATGATGCCGTGCCATTATTTTTGATAGTAACTGAGATTGTCCCAATTTGGTTAGCATAATTAGTGGAAAAAGTAATGCCGGTAACCGTTAAATCTGGCTTTTTGTCGGTGTTATTAGTTGAATTATTTATAACAATTGATTTTGAAAAAGTGTTGTTATTTTCATTTGATTCATCTAATTCGTTAGCGTTATCAACTGTAAATTGTAGATATAAATTACCAGAAGTATTAAACTTTCCTACCCAAGAAAAAGTTATGGACTCATCCTTTTTTAAAGGGTTTGAAACGGTTGGATCTGGACGGCTAGCACGATAAGCAAGAATTGAGGGTGTTTCGCTGCTAAAAATAAAGTTTTGTGCCGATAGGTTATTATACCAATTAAATAACCCCTGACCGCTAGTCAGGTTCCCGCCTAAATTTTTAACCGTTACGGACAGTGTTCCGTTTTCATTTTTTACAGATGAACTGAAGTTTATATCTGTAACCGTTAAATCGGGCTTAGAAATAATTGCGCTAATCGGAATGCTGACGCTTAAAGTATTATTATTTTCATTAGTTTCCATCAACTCATTAGCGTTATCAACTGTAAACTGTAGATATAAATTACCAGAAGTATTAAAACTGCCATACCAAATAAAGGTAATTGTCTCATTGGTTTTTAATGGATTATTGGTTGAAGGGTCTGGCAAAGCTCTATCAGTTTTAAATTGTGTGGCCGAAGGGGTCGAGCTATCAAAGACAAAATTTTGAGAACTGAAATTATTGTAAATGTTAAGTAAGCCGGCTGTATTATTCAAATCACCTCCTAAATTTTTTATAGTAACTGCTAATTTTCCGATTTCTCCCTGTTGAGAACCAGAAAAAGTAATACCGGTAACTGTTAAATCCGGATTGCCTGTTTCAGCTTGAGTCTTTGTGGCAAAAAATAAACTACAAATCCCGAAAATTATAAACAACATTGAGACTGACTTTTTGAAATTAAGCATAAATTTTATTATTTTAATTAGAATACTATAATAATATATTAAAAATAAGTGAAAATGTCAAGTTTTTTAATTATCTCTATTTTTTTAGTTATCCTAAAATTTCCGCCCATTTCCCAATTTCCCCAATAATCCCATCAAAATTTTGGTAAATCTTAGACTTTAGAACTACTAATAAAAAATATCCAGTATTTACTGGATATTTTTTATTAGCAATTCGCAACTAGGAGAATCGAACAGACGGCGAGCGAGACCCGAGTTTGAGCGGAGCGAAAACGAGAGGACGAGCGACGATAAACGCGAGCGAGCGAGCGTTTAGCGGGTCCGTCCGGGGCAACGAGCGGCGCGGCTTAAGCGCCGCGAGGCGGAATTCCCCTAGGGACTACTATAGAAAAAAGCCCAGCAAATACTGCGGCTTTTTATTTAATGATTCTACAGAGTGAATTTAATCTGTAATCCTTCGCCAAGATAATTAAATTTTTAAATAAGTATCTCTTTTATATTATTCATTTCTTTGTCTTTTAACTTCCGAAATTATAATGGAGGTGGCCACTGCCACATTTAATGAGCTGGCCGATCCTTGCATGGGAATTTTAACCATAACATCTGCAAGCTCTTTATATCCTGCACTGAGTCCCCATTTTTCACTCCCGGCTAAAATAATCGCCGGCTTTTTAAAATCATGTTCATATATTGTTTCAGCTCCGTTTTCATCCGTACCAACTACTTCTAAACTTGGAAGTATTTTTTTTACTTTCTGTATCCACAATTCTAACTCATTTTGGGACGAAAGCCGAACTATCGGCAAAGAAAATAATGAGCCGGTGGTGGCGCTTATCGTTTCCGGATCATAAACATCTACTGCATGGCCGGTGATAATTAAACCATCTGCGCCAATAGCATCGCATGAACGAATAATAGTGCCAAGATTCCCCGGACTTGATGGTCTGTCGAAAACAACAACCAACAAATCTTTTTTTATAGTTATTTTTGAAAGATTATCTTTTGATATATTAGCAAGAGCAAGTAATTCCGATGGCTCCTCTTTATTGCTTAGAATATTTAGTAAATATAAAGATAAATCATAACAACATTCGGCTTGGGAATTTTTTAGAATATTCCTCGCCCAGCCTGACAAACCTTTCTCGGAAGAAAAAAAGAAAGATTTAATATCCCAGCCGTATTTTATGGCGTTATTAATATTCCGAACACCTTCAAAAATAAATCCTTTATGATTTCTCTTCTCACGGTTTGTTTTTAGAGCATTTATAACCTGAAATTCAGCATTTTCTGTTGATATTTTTACTGTCTTCATTTAATTATTTTTACTTCTTATATAACAAAAATAGCATTATTTATGCTCTTATGTCAAAATCAGGAACAATATTTACTTAGCTAAAACTGATCCATATTAGGGCCCCTATTTCCCAATCTCCCCAATAATCTCATTAAAATTTTGGTAAATCTCGGAATGCAGGACTACAAAAAAAGATAGGTCAAAAGACCTGCTTTTATTAATCTTGATATTTTTTGTTAAATATGATAATTTAAAATATTACTTTAACAACTAAATCAAGTGATATGAGCAAGAAAGAATTCAAAATCGGCGACATTATTGTCATAAAAGGGATGAGAGACGGAGAATCTTTCGACCCTAAAATTTTATTGATTAACTCTACTAGCAGGTCAGACCTAAGATGTTACATTAACGTCTTGCTTCTAAATTTAATCCAACAAACTAAGCCGTTTACCGGCGTCAAAGAAATAAAACTTTTACCAATTTCTATAATCGGTTGGGGTGAAGAATCAGAAGCTAGCTTGGCCGAAATAGAGGCGAAAGATTTTTTTGAACGGCGGACGGATCTGACTACTGAGGAGTTCTTGTGGGCGACATCGCGCTTGTTATTTGCCTCTGATAATCCGGATACAAAAAATCCGCCGCTTCTGAATAAACAGGAGTTCGCAACTTTTCTTATTATGAAAGAAGCCTTTACCATGTTCCAACTGATAGGGAGCTATAATATAAGGCGAGGCTGGTCATGTAATACTTTCGATTTGAGTAAAATAAAGCCAGAGAATAAAACAGCCCCCATGATTAATAGGGTCCTATTACCTTGCAATTAGGCTCTAAAACAAGGAAGGCGAGGCTTAAAAAATCTTGTCGCAATCTAATTGGTAGAGGAAGTAATGAATCTACCTATCGGACGGTTCCCCTGGGAACCCGTAAAAACAAAACGGAGCATGTGTTGCCCCGTTTTTTTTCGTTTTTTATTTTTTACTTTTCGGTTTAATGGTCAAAAATGGTTGGTGAATTAATCATTATATTTAAACCAATTATACCAAATAAGGAATGACTTCCTGTGCTCCTGAGACAACCCCCGGTGAATTCGGAGGTTGTTTTTTAAATAGG
>JBAZOD010000019.1:0-16065 GCA_041648955.1 Patescibacteria group bacterium | reverse complement strand
AAGAAATGGCAAGAATTTCCGGCAATGCGATTTTTTGGGCTTTCCACAAAAATAATCTTTATTATACCGGTATTTCCAATCTTTTTTCCCAGCCGGAATTTTCCCAGCCGAATTTAATTTATGATATCTCCGCTATCATTGACCGAATGGATGAAATTATTGACGATATTTTTGGAGAAATAAAAGAAGAAACAGGAATTCTTGTCGGCTCTAATAATCCTTTCTGTGATATTTGTTCCGTGGTTTTGACTAAATACAAAAAGAACGGAAAAATTGGTTTGTTTGGAGTATTGGGTCCGATGCGGATGGATTATGAAAAGAGCTTGGCTTTAGTGGAATATGTAAAAAATAGAATTATAAAATAAGAAGATATTTATGAGCGACGAAAAAATTACAGACAACAAGCAATTCCCCAAACCGGTGGTGGGGGCGTTGATATATAAAGATAATGGCGAGATTCTTCTGACTAAGAGTTCAAAATGGGGTGACCTTTGGCAAATTCCTGGTGGTAAGATTGAATTAGGAGAAACCAGCGAGGAGGCTTTAAAGCGGGAAATTAGAGAAGAAACCGGCTTAGAAATAGACAATCTTGAATTCAACGATTTTCAGGATTGCGTTTTTCCGAAATTATTTGAAAAGAAAGTTCATTTTGTTTTTATCGATTATAAAGCCAGGCTTGCTGGCGGAGAAATAAGAGAGAAGAACAGGGAAATGACTGAACATATTTGGATTAAGCCCGAAGAGGCTTTAAAAAAGTTAAAAGTAAACCCGTCTACGAAATTAGCTATTGAAAGATTTATGGAAAATAAGGGGGATGATTTTCAGCACAAATATCTATTAGCCTTGGCGGATTATCAAAATTTATTAAAGCGAACCGCTCAAGAAAAAGTGGAATTTGTAAAATACGCTAACGAGGAATTAATTCAATCAATAATTCCGGTTTATGATAATCTTAAAACATCTTTGGCGCATGTTGATGAAACCGTAGAAAAAAACGGCTGGCTGGAAGGAATAAAGCACGTCATCAGACAGTTCAAAGATATTTTGGAATCTATGGGTGTAGAAGAAATAAAAACCGTGGGAGAAAAATTTGACCACAATACCATGGAAGCTCTGGAAGGAGAAGGAGAAAAGGTTGTGAAAGAAGTTCGGCCGGGATATAAATTGAATGGGAAAGTAATAATCGCGGCAAAAGTTGTGGTCAATTAACAATTAACAATTACGAATTATCAATTAATTTGTCATTCTGAGTCCCGAAGCTTCGGGGCGAAGAATCCCGAGGCAAACAGCAAGGTCGTGAATTCATAGCTAACCAGAAAGCCGCGGGATCCTTCACTCCGCTACGCTCCGTTCAGGATGACAGTAAAAAACATATGGCCTTAATAAAATGGACACCATCTTTCCCCGAGATGTCGGGATTTGAGGACATGGATAAAATGTTCTCAGAGCTTACTCCGGCTTTTTGGGCCGGACAATCCGGTTTCACTCCGGCAGTTGATATTTATGAAGATAAAGACAATGTTATTGTAGAAACTCAGCTCGCTGGCGTTGATCCGGAAAAAGTCAGCATCACGATTGAGAATGACATTCTCTGTATCAAGGGTGAAGGCGAGAAAAAGAGCGAAGTGGAAGACAAAAATTATTACAAAAAAGAAATCAGACGCGGAAGTTTTTACAGAAGCGTGGCTTTACCTGCTCATGTTTTGGGCGACAAAGCAATTGCTGAAGCAATTGACGGCGTTTTGAAAATTTCCGTTCCGAAAGCGCCAGAGTCAAAACCGAATACTATTAAGATAAAAACTAATAAATAAAATAATTAATATTGATAGCTCGTTATGCGTTACGCTTTATGAGTTATAAGAAAATAAATATGGGAAAAATATTAGGTATTGATTTAGGTACAACAAATTCGGCGATGGCCATTATGGAAGGCGGTCAGCCGAAAATTTTAGAAAATGCGGAAGGTAATCGCACCACTCCGTCTATTGTGGCGATTTCCAAAAATGGCGAAAGACTGGTCGGACAGACTGCTAAAAGACAAGCCGTTACCAATCCGGAAAATACTGTTTACGCAGTGAAGCGTTTGATCGGACGCCATTTCAATGATGAAGAAGTTCAGCGCGATGTAAAAAATGCTCCCTACAAAATCGTTCAGGCCGGTGAAGGTGTCAAGGTAAAAATGGGGGATAAAGAATTTACTCCACAAGAAGTTTCGGCGATGATTTTATCAAAATTAAAAGCTGATGCTGAAGCTAAATTGGGAGAAAAAATTACTGAGGCGATTATCACTGTGCCGGCTTATTTTGATGACGCGCAAAGACAGGCGACTAAAGACGCCGGTAAGATTGCCGGATTTGATGTGAAGAGAATTATAAATGAACCGACCGCGGCTGCTTTGGCTTATGGCTTTGATAAAAAGAAAGGCCAACAGGTGGCGGTGTATGATTTGGGCGGCGGTACTTTTGATGTTTCCATTTTGGATATCTCGGCTGACACTGTCGAAGTAAAATCAACCAACGGCGATACTCATCTGGGCGGAGAAGATTTTGACCAAAGAATAATCGCTTGGATTATAGAAGAATTTAAAAAAGATCAGGGAATTGATCTTGGAAAAGATACTTTATCTTTGCAAAGAATTAAGGAAGCGGCGGAAAAAGCCAAGATTGAGCTTTCCACCACCAACGAAACTGAAATCAATCAGCCTTTTATCACAACTGATGCTAATGGGCCGAAACATTTAGTCATGAAACTCTCTCGAGCTAAGTTGGAAGATTTAGTCGGAGATTTGGTTGAAAAAACCTTAGCTCCATGTAAGGCCGCCTTGGCTGATGCTAAAATCGGCGTGGGAGATTTGGAAGAAATTATTATGGTTGGCGGTATGACTAGAATGCCTTTGGTTCAAAAAAAGGTGAAAGAATTTTTTGGCAAAGAACCGCACCTGGGCGTTAATCCGGACGAAGTGGTGGCAGCGGGCGCAGCTGTTCAGGCTGGCGTATTGCAGGGCGATGTAAAAGATGTGCTATTATTAGATGTAACGCCTCTTACTTTGGGAATTGAAACTTTGGGCGGAGTCGCTACTCCTTTGATTGAAAGGAATACTACTATCCCGACTTCCAAGTCTCAGGTTTTTTCTACGGCGGCTGACGGCCAGACCAGCGTAGAGATTCATGTCTTGCAAGGTGAACGTCCGATGGCGCAGGATAATAAAACTCTTGGCCGCTTCATTTTGGACGGCATACCGACTGCTCCTCGGGGCGTACCGCAAGTTGAAGTTTCTTTTGATATTGATGCTAACGGTATTTTAAATGTGAAAGCGACCGACAAAGCGAGCGGGAAACAACAGCATATCACCATCACCGCTTCTTCCGGTCTTTCCAAAGAAGAGGTAGAAAAGATGAAGAAAGAAGCGGAATTGCATGCTGATGAAGATAAAAAGAAAAAAGAACAGATTGATATAAAAAATCAGGCGGACGCGGTTGTCTTCACTACGGAAAAAATGCTTAAAGAATCCGGCGACAAAATGAAGCCGGAAGACAAGAAAGAATTGGAAGAAAAATTAGAAGAGCTTAAAAAAGTGAAAGACTCTGATAATTTTGAGGATATGAAAAAGAAAATGGAAGATATGAGCCAAGTGGCGCAGAGAATTGGCGGAGCTATGTACCAGAATGCTTCGGGCGCGCAAGGCGCTCCAGGCGAAGGAGAGGTTCCTAAAGAGGAAAAGAAAGACGGAGAAGAAACGGTTGAGGGCGAAGTCGTGGACGATAAGAAATAAAATAGGTTTATAGACTGCCCCTTATTTTCTAGGGGCAGCCAATTAAGCTCGTTTTTAATAATCTATACCACAAAATAAGGGAGGGGGAAATTATGTTTTCCGATGACGTCGTTGGCCGAAGTTGTTTTTTGTTTCTTTTGTTCGTCGCAATTATAGGGTATGGATATTTGCTGGTTTTCCTTTTCTGGTTGTTGCCGGTTAGTTTATTGGGGTCGAATGTAGTAAAATTGCTTTATAAAGACGCGATGATTGTCGTTTTAGCTTTTTTACTGTTCGACTTATTTGTTCTCGAGAAGAGAAGAGTCAAAAACGTCGCAGAACACAGAGAAGAATGGCTGGCAAGATTGAGAAGCTGGGGGAGATAAACTCTCCCTCTTTAATAAATTATTATCTTATATATTAAATTAGAATTCATTAAAAATATGGAAGAACAAAAAAACAATCCGCCCGCAGGCGCGCAGGAAATAAAAATAGCGGATAATATTCCGGGAGCGGAGTATGCTAACGCCATGCAAGTAAATCACAACAAAGACGAATTTCAGATGATGTTTTTAAATATTTTGGGAATTTCCGGACGGGTAACAGGAAAAATTATCACCAGCCCGGGGCATTTCAAAAGAATGATTGCGGCGATGGCAGAAAATTTGAAAAAATATGAGGAAAGATATGGAGAAGTTGAGAAGTCAGCTGATTTAGAAAAAGAGATTGGGTTTAAAGGATAAATAGATAATTTATAGTGTTCTTTTAACATGAGGAGGAAAGTATGTGCGGGATAGCGGGGGTATGGTTTTCAAAAGAAGCGGAAGTTGTTGGTATTAATCCGGCAGATATTGCGATCAGAATGACGGCCGGTCAACAACATCGCGGCCATGAAGGCGCGGGAGCAATTTTTGCCAGGCATAAAGAAAGAGGGGTTTTTCTCGAGCATAAAGGTTTTGGATTGGTGTATGATGTTTTTTCGCCGGAAGCTATTGCAAGAATGAACGGACATTGCGGAGTCACTCACAATCGTTATTCAACTACGGGCGGGTCTTCGCATGGCAATATTCAGCCTCTCACTGGTATTATGAATAATGGTGACGGTGTAGAAGTTATGCATGTCGCCCATAATGGAAATTTGACCAGCGAATTAAGGAGGATTCAGCCCAGTACGAGCGATACTTGGTCTATAGTTCATAATTTCGGCGCGGTTAATAGTGAGCGAAAAATTCATCAGCGGATTTTTCAGGCGTTGAAAAACGTCAAGGGCGCGTTTTCCCTGATTTTTTTGTATCAGGATAAGAATGGGAAAAACAGCCTTGTCTGCGTCCGCGATCCACAAGGATTTCGACCACTATGGCTGGCGAAGTACAAATTTAATTCCGGCGGCAAGAGAAGGGTCGGCTATTTGGCCGCTTCCGAAACTTGCGCTTTCAACAAGATCGAAGGAGCGGAAATATGGCGGCCGGTGAAGCCAGGTGAAATTGTAGTGATCAATGAAGACGGAGTGAAGTCTTTCAAACCTAAAACATGGCGCGGACAAAGATTGGCTCGGTGTATTTTTGAATATATCTATTTTATGCATCCTGCCAGCTTGGTTGAAACTGATGATTTTCGAAAAAATCCAGTTCATGTTTGGCAAATTCAGGAAGCCCTGGGCAGAGAAATTGCCAAAGAAAATCCCGATTTAAGAGCCGATAGCGTCAACGCCGTTCCCGACTCTTCTATCCTTCACACTCAAGGTTTTTCTAGACAAAGCGGTATCCCTGATGACAAAGCAATACTAAGAGATCATTCGACCGGTAGGACATTCATAGCGCCGGCCGGTCAGAAAAATGAGAGTGTTGGCACGGACGAGAGAGACGCAAAAATACTCAGAAAATTGGCTGTTTTAATTGGAAAGTTTTTTGGTGTCTCGTCTATCATTATTTGCGATGATTCTTTGGTGAGGGGTAAAACTCTAAAGAGGATAATCAGCTATATAAGATTCTCGCTGAAAAACTTCAGGAAATCCATAAAGATCATTGCTGTCATTATGTCTCCGCCGATTAAATTTCCTTGTTTCTATGGCATCAATATTTCGACCAAAAGGGAATTGGCCTGGAACAGATTCGGCGGAACTGTTGAGGATGTAAGCAAGGAAATTGGAGCGGATGATTTACGCTATTTAAGCCTTGAAGGATTACTCCGAGTCGCAGAAGAATTTTCTGGGCACGGAAGAGGCAAATGGTGCACTGCTTGTTTTACTAGCGAATATCCTACGGAAATTGCCAGGAAAGAGTATCTGGAAGAATTGAATTAATTTTTTTTGAGAGGCCTTGACTTGAGCGTCTGGCCTCTCCCATTTTTTAATTATTATTTTATATATTAAATCTCCCCCTTGCTAAGGGGGAGGCAGGAGGGGGTGGCGTGATAAGCGATATGAAAAATATTGTCTATAATCATAAAAAATATAAAACGATAAGAAGAAATTTAAGAAAACAGGAAGTAAGCTCCGAAAAAATTTTGTGGTCAAGATTGAGGAATAAACAGCAAAAATTTAGGTTTAGGCGGCAGTATGGTATAGGAAAATATATTGTTGATTTTTATTGTCCAAAATTAAAACTAGCTATAGAAATAGATGGAGTCACCCATTCCAAGGATGAGGAAATTAAAAATGATTTAATAAGAGAAAAATTTTTAAATAGGTTTGGAGTAGAAATTAAGAGATATACAAATAATGATGTATACAATTATTTAGAAAATGTTTTAGCCGATATTTATGAATTTTGTTTGGAAAAAGAAAAAAAGTTATTATAAAATTTAACCCCACCTCACCCCAGCCCTCTCCTTAGCAAGGAGAGGGGGCAAAAATATATGTCTAAAGATTATTATAATATTCTCGGCGTTTCCAAAACTGCCAGCCAGGATGAAATAAAAAAAGCTTTTCGCGAAAAAGCTCATAAACATCATCCTGACAAACAGGGCGGAGATGAAGCCAAATTCAAAGAAATAAACGAAGCCTACCAGGTGTTGGGCGATCAGAAAAAACGAACCCAATACGATCAATTCGGTTCGGATTTTTCTCATGGCCAGGCGGGCGGAGGATTTTCCGGTTTTGAAGGTTTTTCTAATGGCGGTTTTAATGTTGACTTCGAAGATCTTGGCGACGTCTTTGGCGGGCTGGGAGATATTTTTGGTTTTGGGGGCGGACAAGGGCGAGGTCGACAAAAAAGAGGCCGGGATATAGAAATGGTTCTGACTATTGATTTCATGGACGCGGTTTTTGGCGCGGAAAAAGAAATTGGACTGCAAAAAACTATTAAATGCGACAAGTGCGGAGGCAACGGCGCCGAGCCAGGAAGTAAAATTGAAACTTGTAAAACTTGCGGCGGATCCGGAAAAGTCCGACGAGTGCAAAGAACAATTTTTGGACAGATGCAAACTCAGGTTGTTTGTTCTGACTGCGCAGGCGAAGGAAAAACTTTTGATAAGAAATGCTCTAAGTGCGGCGGGCAGGGGATAGTCAGAGATTTAGCTAGATTGAAAATAAAAATCCCAGCCGGAATCAATGAGGGTGAATCAATTCGCCTCTCAGGTCAAGGCGAAGCCGGAGCAAAAGGCGCGATAGCTGGAGATTTATATTTGCGAATGAGGATAAACCGTGATAAAAGATTTGAACGCGAAGGTTATGATATAAAATCAAAAAAAGAAATTAGTTTTGTTCAAGCATCTCTTGGTGATAAGATTGAAGTAGAAACCGTTGATGGTAAAATTAATTTGAAAATACCGGAAGGCACTCAATCCGACACAGTTTTTAAATTGCGCGACCGGGGTGTGCCGAAACTTAACGGACGGGGAAGAGGCGATCATTTAGTCAAAGTGATTGTTAAAACCCCAACAAATTTAAGCCGGAAGCAGAAGAAAGCGTTAGAAGAGCTGGGATTATAGATTTTATATTTTTTTATTTAATATTAGGGGTATTTTTTGGTTATAGTTGACCCCATTAGAAATTTTATGTCTAGTTAGAGTTATTTTTATAGTTAGCGTGAATTTCTAACGGGGTTGACAGGATTTTTATTATATGATATAATATAATTATAATAGATCTTTCAACCATTATAGACTTGGAGGTGATTATGCGTAATTTGGGTGATCATCCCGAAAGACAAGAGGGTGAAATTTTTATAGCCATGATGGAATCTCGTGTCTTTTCCCTCATAAAATTCAAAACAAAAAGATGCGGCAAGCTGGGCAGTGATGACCTTGTGCCGGTTTTCATCTCTCGGGAAGAATTCGAGATGGAGAATGTCTTGGCATAACAAGACAAATTCTCCAAAAACCCGGCGTTCAATAGAACCCGGGTTTTTTTATTTGATTTTTTCGCCTTTCCCTGTATAATATAATCAAATAATTTTAAATTTTCCCGCCACTTTATTATAGAACTAATTGAGGGCGGGATCCCGCTATAGCGGTGATAAATTTTTAATGAATTTTTGCTTGCAGGTAAGCAGGAAATCATAAATATATGAGAAAATATATAACAACAAAAAAAATATTAATAATTTCTTTTTTATTTTTAGCTCTGAGTGTTTGGATAAATTTTAACACTGTTGAAAATTTTTTAACCAACAAAACAAACTCAGTTACGGCCGATGACTTGAGCCTGGATGATCAAGAAGCGACTATCAGGGCAATAAAAAAGATCATGCCATCCGTGGTGAGTATTATAGTTTATGGAGAGGAAAAAATTGTTAACTATAATCTTTCTACTGGTCAGCAAGAAACAAAAAAAGAGATAGTTAAAGAAGGTTCTGGCACCGGATTTTTGATTTCTTCCGATGGTTTTATTTTAACTAATAAACATGTAGCTAATGCCGGCGGTGATAAACCTGAATACAGAATAATTTTATCAAGCGGAAAACAGTATTATGCCCAATTGATCGGCAAAGACCCAATGAATGATTTGGCTGTTTTGAAAATTTTTGATAAAAATTTGCCTTATGTGGAATTAGGTGATAGCGATAATTTGCCGATCGGTTCCACTGTTATCGCCATCGGCAACGCCCTGGGGCTTTATCAAAACAGCGTCACCAAAGGAATTGTCAGCGGTCTTGGCCGTAGCATTGTGGCTTCTGACCAAGAAGGAAATTCTGAAATTTTAGATAATATAATTCAAACCGATGCCGAAATAAATGTAGGTAATTCAGGCGGTCCTTTGGTGGATTTATCCGGCAAAGTTATCGGCATCAATGCCGCTGTTGATTTAAATGGCGCATCTATCGGTTTTGCTATTCCGATTAACGATGCCAGGCCGGTAATAAAGAGCATCAGAGAAATCGGCCGCATTGTTAGAACCAGGCTGGGAGTCCGCTATACTATGATTACTCCGGAAATTGCCCAGGATAGAAAATTAAAAAGAGAAACCGGCGCTCTTCTTTTGAAAGGAGAAAATGACGAGCCGGCTATTACTCCTGATTCGCCAGCGGCTAAAGCCGGACTTTTAGCTGGAGATATTATTTTTGAAATTAACGCTATAAAAATTGACGGCAATAATACGCTTCTATCAATTTTGCAGAAATATCGGCCGGGAAATAAAATCGGCTTGAAAGTTCAGAGAGGCGATGATATTTTTACCAAAATAGTTGTTTTAGATGAATTTAAATAAGTTATGATTTTTAAAGTTGATTATCATTTTCATCCTAATTTGCCCAAGAGCGTAAGAAGAGCCAGAAGTAAATGCAGAAGATGGTGGCAGGAATTGGAAAAAAACGGGGTGAACGTTGTTATTTCCACGGAGCATTGCTATAAAAATCCGGAAAGGGCTTTTAGCTTTTTGAAAAAAGAAAAACCTGATAATTGCTGGGTTTTTCCCGGGGTTGAATATTTAACCAAAGAAGGCGCGGATGTTATTATATTTTCCGATCGCCCGGATTTTTATCAATATAAAGAGCTGACTCCCTTTAATCTCACTTATGAAGAAACGGTAAATTTTGTTAAAAAAAACGGCTTATTTTCTTTTATTGCCCATCCTCACACTCTTGGTTTTTCTTCTGTAATAAAAAAATTAGGAAAAGAAAGTTATTTGCAATTTTCTAACCAGCTCGGAGCTGTAGAAATAGCTAATAGTTCTTTTAATAATCTTTATTTATTTTTAAACAAGCCGTTCTTAAAAATATTTTTCAGAAAGAAAATCAGACAGATAGAAAAAGTTAAAAAAGTGCCTGGTGAAGATTATCCGGAAAAAATAAAATTTTTGGCCGCCGGAAGCGATGCCCATCATATTAAGGAAACCGGCGCTTGCGTAATAATAGAAACGGAGCCAGAAAATTTATTTGAGAAAATTGTTTCCAATCAAGAACCGGTTCTTATTGAAAAATCAACTGAAAAAATTAATTATCTTCTTTTAGCCAAATCCGCTCTCACTTCTTTCAGAGAATTTTCGAAAAAGAAAAAAATAATTATAAAAAACGCATTAAAATAATATATGAAAATAATAAAAATTGGAGCCGTTTGGTGTATGCAGTGCTTGGCGATGCGCCCGGTTTGGGAAAAAATTGAAGAAGAAATTGAAGGCTTAGAAACTGAATATTTTGATATTGATGAAAAACCGGAGATAAAGGAAAAATATGGCTTGAAGGATATTCCGATTTTTATTTTTTTGGATAAAGATGGAAATGAAATTTTGCGCCTGGAAGGATTGCAAAACAAAGAGGATTTAATTAGGATTATTAGGGATTATTGGGGACAATAATTAAATTTCTAATTTTCAATTTTTAATTTTCAAACAACTTCTTAATGAGCTAATTTTTAAAGGAGGGAAATTATGCTTTATGATTTAGAAGAAAGGACAAAAAATTTTAGCAAAAATATTATTATCTGCTTAAAAAAATAAATCAAAGTGAATTAAATAGAAATATAATATCCCAGCTAATAAGATCAGCGACTAGCGTTGGCACAAATTATCGCGAAGCGAATGGTGCAGCTTCTAGAAAAGATTTTTGCAATAAAATATTCATTTGCCGCAAGGAAATACAGGAGACAAAATATTGGATAGAATTGATGGCCGAAGTTAATCCCGAGAGAAAGATTAATTTAAGAAAATTATGGAAAGAAGCCCATGAATTGACTCTTATTTTTAACAAAATAAGTTCAAGTTTAAGAGGTGGGTAATTTTAAATTGATAAATTGAAAATTGTTTGAAAATTTAAAATTAGAAATTGAAAATTAAGCATTAGTTGCTTAAAATCTTGTTTTATTTTAAACTAAAATCATGAATTCAAAAGAAATACGCGCTAAATATCTGGAGTTTTTTAAGGCCCGGGGACATGCTATTGTCCCGAGCGCTTCTTTGATTCCGGAAAATGACTCTTCCACGCTTTTTATCAGCTCCGGCATGCAGCCGTTGATTCCTTATTTACTGGGAGAAAAGCATCCGGAAGGCAAAAGAATCACTAATTCCCAAAAATCTTTCCGCACGGAAGATATGGAGGAAGTTGGAGACAATAGACATAATACTTTTTTTGAAATGCTTGGTAATTGGTCTTTGGGGGATTATTTCAAAAAAGAACAATTGCCTTGGTTTTTTGAATTTTTGGTTGATGAAGTCGGAATTGATCCGAAGCGTCTTTATGTCACTGTTTATCGCGGCAATGAAAAAATCGGCATCCCGCGCGACAGCGAAGCGGTGGAAATTTGGAAAAAACTTTTTGCAAGCAAGGGAATAGATGCGAAAGACGCGGATTTGGCCGAAGAGAAGGGCTTGCAGGACGGAAGAATATTTTATTATCCTGACAAAAAAAATTGGTGGTCGCGTTCTGGTTCTCCGGAAAAAATGCCAGTGGGCGAGCCGGGCGGTCCGGATTCGGAAGTTTTTTATGATATGGGCGTGGATTTAAAACGGCATGAAAATTCTCCTTGGAAAAATGAGCCTTGCCATATCAATTGCGATTGCGGGCGATTTATAGAAATCGGCAATAGCGTTTTTATGGAATATATAAAAACAGAAAAGGGCTTTGAAAAATTAGCCCAAAAAAATGTTGACTTCGGAGGCGGTCTGGAAAGAATAACTATGGTCTCGCAGGGAAAAACCAATATTTTTGAAACAGATTTGTTTGTTAACGTTATAAATAAAATTTTTAGGCTTTCTGGCGGCAAAGAATATAAAGACAATCAAAAAGCTTTTGAGGTGATTGCCGACCATATTAAGGCTGCGACTTTTATCATGGGCGATGACCGGGGCGTCTGTCCGTCTAATACCGACCAGGGCTATATAGTCCGCCGTTTGATCAGGCGGGCGATAAGGTATGGAAAACAGCTGGAAATTAAATCAGAGGAAGGCGGCTGGACCAAAGAGATTGCGAAAATTATTATTCACGATTATTCTGATGTTTATCCGGAGCTTGGCCGAAATGCGGATTTTGTAGTTGAACAATTTAAGACAGAAGAAGAAAAATTTGCGAAAACTTTGGAAAGAGGATTGAAACAGTTTGAATGCGAAAAATCTAAAACCGAAAATGGCAATGATGATGCTGAATGCAAAATTATTTCCGGCAGTTCGGCTTTTGATCTTTATCAAACTTATGGATTTCCCATTGAGATGACGATTGAATTAGCGACTGAAAAAGGTTTTACAGTTGATGAAAATGGTTTTAATGAAGAATTAAAAAAGCATCAAGACCTTTCCCGCACGGCTTCAGCTGGAAAATTCAAGGGCGGTTTGGCTGATTCAAGCGAAGAAACAAAAAAACTTCATACCGCAGCTCATCTATTGCTGGCAGCTTTGCGAAAAGTTTTGGGTCCAGACGTGGTGCAGAAGGGAAGTAATATTACCGCTGAACGTTTGCGGTTTGATTTTTCCCAGAAAGAAAAAATGACGCCGGAACAGATTGCCAAAACCGAGAAATTAGTGAATGAAGCTATTACTGCTGATTTGCCTGTCCGCTGTGAAGAAATGCCTTTAGCCGAAGCAAAAGAAAAAGGGGCGATGGGAGTCTTTGAATCAAAGTACGGAGAGAAGGTAAAAGTTTACAAAGTGGGCGAGGAAAAGCCATTTTCCTATGAAATTTGCGGGGGTCCGCACGTAGATCATACAGGTGAACTGGGCCATTTTAAAATAGCGAAAGAAGAGAGCTCTAGCTCAGGGGTGAGGAGAATAAAGGCGATTTTGGAATAATTTACGATTTGCGATTGACGATTACCGATTTACGATTTAGCTATATCAAAAATCTAAATAAATATGAATTCTGACGACCTTAAGAATAGAACAAAAAAATTTGCTTTAAGAATTATTAAACTAGTTAGCTCTCTTCCAAATAATATCGCTGGCAGAACAATAGGCGGCCAAATATTTCGATCAGGGACTTCTGTCGCCGCCAATTATAGAGCTGCGTGTAGAGCGCGTTCAAAAGCTGAATTTATCTCTAAATTGGGGATTGTTGAAGAGGAAACTGATGAAACAATATTATGGCTTGAAATTATTATTGAAAGTGGGTTAATTGGGAAAGATATGATTTCTTCTTTGTTAAAAGAGGCAAATGAAATATGTGCAATAGTTGTGAAATCAAAAAAGACAGCTAAAGGCTGATAACAATGGAAAAATTGGAAATCTTAAATCGGAAATCGTCAATGATTTTAGCCCTCTTGACAATTATTAAACTTGCCTATATAATTATCTTACGATATAAATGTTAAAAAATATAAGCAAATAACCTAAAATAACTTACCAAGAATTTTGGTAGAGTTTTTTAATCTTTACCAAATTTTTTTGTGTTAATGGTAGAAAATAATAATCAAAATCAAAACGGAGAAGAAACTTCCAAAATCGCCCCCAAGGCGATAAATTCAAAGGATTTTATAGAATTGGAAGGGGAAGTGGTTGAATTAATGCCAGATGCGACTTTCAAAGTTCTTCTGGAAAATGGCCACGAAATTTTTGCTTATTTAGCTGGCAGAATGAGAATGAACAAAATCAGGCTCTTGCCAGGGGATAGAGTAAAATTGCAGATCAGCCCTTATGATTTAACTAAGGGCAGAGTGGTCTACAGACTATAATTCATTCAGGTAATTTTGGTAAGAAGCGGTAAACTTCGCTTCTTGTTTAAAGTTTTTATAAATATGAAAGTTAGAGCCAGCGCAAAAAAAATTTGTAAGGATTGTAAAGTAGTTCGCCGTAAAGGACGAGTCAGAGTGATATGCAAAAATCCTAAGCACAAACAAAGACAAGGATAAATTAGCTATTAATATTTAACAGTTAACTATTAACTTTTTTAAGGTATGGCAGTAAGAATAGCCGGAGTTACAATTCCAAATGAAAAAAGAGTAGAGGTTTCCTTAACCTATATTTTTGGCATTGGCCTCGTTGCTTCTCAGAAAATATTAAAACAAGCCAATGTTGATGCCAACAAAAGAGTAAAAGACTTGAATGAAGAAGAAGTTAATAAATTGAGAGTTATTATAGAAAAAGAACATCGGGTAGAAGGTGATTTGCGAAGAGATGTTGCCAGCAATATAAAACGTTTAAAAGAAATATCCTCTTATCGAGGCAGCCGGCATTCCAAGGGCTTGCCGACCAGAGGCCAAAGAACAAAAACCAACAATAGAACCGTGAGAGGAAACGTTAAAAAGACTGCCGGTTCCGGAAGAAAGATGGCCGCGCAGAAAACTTAGTAATTAACAGTTAACAATATTTTTCATATTATGAGTGATGATAAAATAAACAAAACTGAAGAAAAGCAGGAAAAAGTGGAGAAAAAATCCACTGATGTTAAAGCAGAAAAAGAAACTGCTAAGATTGAAATTGCGGAAAAAGAAGAGAAAAATTCTTTATTTAGCGGAGAGACAGAAGAGTTGCCGGAAGAAATAAAGAAAAAATTAGCTCAAAAGAAAGAAGAGAAATCAAAAAGAAAAGTGAAAAGAAAGAAAAAGGCTCCAAGAATTGTGAAGGTTGGCAACGCTTATGTTAAAGCTACTTATAATAATACTATCGTCACTTTAACAGATATAAGCGGCAATGTTATTTCTTGGGCTAGCGCCGGCATGGCTGGTTTCAAAGGAGCGAAAAAATCGACTCCTTACGCAGCGCAGATTATAACCAAAATCGCCGTTACGGTTGCCAAGGAAGATTTTGGCTTGGAAGAAGTGAGCGTTTTTGTTAAAGGCGTGGGCACTGGCAGAGAATCAGCGGTTAGAGCTTTGAATGCCAATGGTTTGGAAATTAATTCTATTAAAGATATAACTCCGGTTCCTCATAATGGCTGCCGGGCGAAAAAACCGAGAAGAGTATAAACAACAATTAACTTTTAACAATTGACAATTGACAATTAATTCGTAATTGAAAATTGATAATTGATAATTGAATCAAATATGGCAAGAAATTTAGACGCAAAATGCAAACAATGCAGAAGAATAGGAGAGAAATTATTTTTGAAAGGTGAACGTTGTTATTCGCCGAGTTGCGCTATGGTGAAGAGAAATTATCCGCCTGGATTCCACGGACAAAAAGGTAAAAAGAGACAGAGCGATTACGGCATGCAGTTAGCGGAAAAACAAAAAGCCAAAAAGCAATATGGATTGATGGAAAAACAATTTGTTTTGACTTTTGAAAAGGCGAAGAAAAAAACCGGAGATGCCGGAGAAAATTTATTGAAACTTTTGGAAACCAGACTTGATAATACAGTTTATCGGCTTGGTTTTGCTTCTTCCCGCACACAGGCCAGACAGTTTGTCGGCCACGGCCATTTTGAAGTTAATGGAAAGAAGGTTGATATTCCTTCTTATGAAATGAAAGAAGGCGATGTTATTAAAGTAAAAGAAAAAAGCAAGAAATATAAATTTTTCAAAGAATTACCGGAGAAATTATTAACTCCCGGCAATGTAAATTTGCCCAGCTGGTTAAATCTGAACGCTAAAGAATTATCTGCTAAAGTTTTGCACCAGCCCGGTTTGAAAGATATAAATACTAATATCAACGTTCATATTATCGTTGAATATTATTCAAAGTAAATTTAACCAATTAATTAATATCTTGTCCGTTCTGTCGCAAGACAAACAAGCGACGGACAGGTCATAATTAAAAAATATGCAAAGCATCGCTTTACCTCAAAAAATAGAGTTTAAAGAGGGAGAAAAGCCCAATCAAGGCATAATTACTATTGAACCATGCTATTCTGGCTATGGTATGACTTTGGGCAATTCCTTAAGACGAGTTTTGCTTTCTTCTTTGCCGGGAGCAGCTGTAATCGGCGTAAAGATAAAAGGAGCTGACCATGAATTTATGGCCCTGCCCCATGTCAAAGAAGACGTTTTGGAAATTATATTAAATTTGAAAAAGTTAA
>JBAZOD010000018.1:0-16167 GCA_041648955.1 Patescibacteria group bacterium | reverse complement strand
GAACGATTTTTTCCGGCGGGAGATTTTCCTTTTTGATTTTTTCGTTAAAAAGCCAAGGATTGCCGAAAACGGCGCGACCAAGCATAATGCCATCCAAATGATAAAGTTCGGCTTTGATTTTTGCTTCTTCCAGATTTTTGACATCGCCGTTGCCGAACACAAGAAGGCGCGGATTTATTTTTTTAGCGAAAGCGGCGGCTTTTTTTATTTCATTCCAATCGGCCGGATATTTGGAATCGTCTTTCGCAAGACGGCCGTGAAGAGTTAAAGCGGCGATGCCGGTTTTAGCCAAAAATTTTATCCAAGAAGCGGAAATGGTTTTGTTGCCGAGGCGGGTTTTGACGGAAACAGGAAGACGGCCGGAGCTGGAGACGGTAGCCGAAATTATTTTTTCCGCCAAGCTAGGATTATCAATCAAAGCGGCGCCCGCGCCCTGTTTCATAATTTTCTTTTCGGGGCAGCCCATATTGATATCAACGCCATCAAAGCCAAGATCTTTTATTATTTTCACGGCGGCGGGAAAACTTTCAGGATTCGCGCCGAAAATCTGAGCGACAAGAGGACGCTCTTTTTTAACAAAAAAAAGATCCCTTAACAGATTTTTTTTGCCAACAGAAGCGAGGCCATCAGCGGAAACAAACCAAGTAAAAAGGACGGCGGGACGGCCGAATTTTAAAATTGTCTCCCGGAAGGCAGAATCGGTGACATCAGCCATAGGGGCGAGAGAGAAAATCGGTTTTTTAAGTTTTTTCCAAAAACCAAACTTCATAGAGAAAAAATTAAATCAGAAAAATAATTCGGAAAATTTATCCGCAGAAAACACATTTAAAGATATTTATTTTCCATTAAATCTTTTTTCGGCCTCAGACCAGTTTACAAGATTCCACCAAGCAGCAATATAGTCGGATCGACGATTCTGATAGTTCAAATAATAAGAATGCTCCCAAACATCCAAACCAATTATTATTTTAAAACCGGAAGAAACCGGACTATCCTGATTAGGAGTAGAGATAATATCAAGAAAACCATCTTTTTCAACAAGCCAAGCCCAACCGCTGCCAAACTGATTCAAAGCAGCGGAAGAAAACTTTTCTTTGAACAGTTCAAAGCTACCGAAGGAAGAAGCGAGAATATTTTTAAAAGAGAGGGGGGGGTCCCCTCCGCCAGAAGGACTCAAAAAACTCCAAAATAAAGAATGGTGATAGAAACCGCCGCCATTATTTCTTACAGAAAGACGGATGTCTTCAGAGACATTATTAAGATCAATAAGAAGAGTTTCTATCGATTTTTTAAAAAGATCAGGATATTTTTCAAGCGAAGCATTAAGCTTGTCGAGATAAGCTTGATGATGTTTTAAATGATGAATTTCCATAGTGCGAGCATCAAAATTGGGCTCGAGAGAATTGTAATCGTAAGAAAGTTTCGGAAGAATGTATTTTTCCATATTTTTATCAATTAATTTTATAAACAACTTCTTTGTCGGTCGAAAAAACTTTTTCAAAACCGGACAAACTTTCAATGTTTTTAATAAAATTCGGACTGCGGCGATATTCCAAGACAAGATAAGAGGCGCGGAAATCATTTTTTAAAACAGGATAAACATCCTCAACCATTTCTTTAGTGCAACGAATGGAACCGCAAGTGAAAGGCTCCCCCCGATAAGCGATAAAATAATTTTTCCAGAAAAGATTTTCACTGAAAGCATATTGAAAAATCGGGTCCATGCCGCCGATGTAATAATTATCGTCATTCCAAAAAAAGAGATTGGGAAAATTATCCCAATAAGAATTGAAAACAATTTCCCCTTTTTTAGAGTTGTCTTTAAGCCATAAGCTTACTTCTTTGAATTTCTCGGCCGGTTCTGAATTTTCCACGAATAAAGAAACGACATAAAGGCTGCGAGCGGAAAAGACAAGAAGAAAAACGAAAGCAAGAGAAAAAATAGAAGCTTTAAAAGAAAAATGCCAGTTTTCTTTAAAGGAGAAAGAAAAACCAAGGGCCGCAGAAATAACGATAAAGACAGAGAAGAAGTCATTAGAACGCCTGGCCACAAAGAAAGAAAGGAGAAGAAAAATAACAGACAGAAAGATCGAAGATAAAAAAACCGTTTTTTCAGCCGGTTTTATTTTATCGAAAGAGCCGCTATTAAGAATAAATTTAAAAAAGAAAAAAATAACAAGAAGAAAAACAAAGAAGAGAGGAAGAAATTGAAAATAAACGTCGGAAAAAGTCAGAGGAACAAGCTCGCGGCCGAATTTAAGAGGAGCGCCAATTTGTTTAGCAAGAAATAAATCAACAATCTGAATATAGACAAGCTTAAGAGAGCCAAAAGGATTCGGACGAAGGAGAAAACCGAGGCAAGAGCCGAGAAAAACAGAAAGACCACCCAACCAATCAACTTTTTTTTCCTGCCAGAGTTTTATTCCGAAAACAATAAAAAATATCAAAAAAGAAACCCAGAACAAAGAAGCATGGAGAAAGGAAATGAAAAAGGAAACAAAAAAAGCTTTCCCGAAAGATTCATCGGCTAAAAAAAGAAGGAGGAGAGCAAAAAGAGCCAAAGTAAGAGTGTGGGGACGACTCATATTAGCCCGAAAAAGAAAATCGCCAGAAGAAAAGAAAAGAAGAAAAGAGAAAAAGAAGGAGAATTTTACCCGTAAAGATTTAAGAACGAAGAAAAAGGACGAAAAAAGAAAAGCGGAAAAGAAAACAGAAGAAAGACGTATGCCAAAAAAGGGGTCGGAAAAAAAAGAAAAAGGAATGAGAAGAAGATGAAAACCATACCAGATATCGGATTTTAAAGAATTAATGGAAGAAAATTGAACCCAGGGAAAATCAGAAAAAGCGATTCCTTCCGAACGATAAACAAAAGCGTGTTTAAAATGGTAAAGAGAATCGTAATCAAAAATTTTACTATTGGAAAAAACGACCAAACCGGAGAGAAGGAGAAAAAAGAAAAAAACAAGAAAAAGCTCAAAACGTTTATTTTTCAAAAGAAACATACTTTTATAAAAGCATAACAAATCAAAACCGCTCCGACCAGGGTCGGAGCGGTTTTAAAAAAGTTAATTTTCGGACAAGGTTTTAAATTCAGAAACAATCATTTCCCCGTTGTCATCTTTCAAAGGAAGGTCGGTTTCACGAACAAATTTTTTATCGCCATCGTCGGAAAAAATAAGAGCGTAATATCTACTACCGGGCTCAGTTTCTCTTAAAAGCTCAACCGTTTCGTTTTCATGAAAACCTTGTGGAAGCCAAAGAGCGCCTAAGATATTTCCCATTTTTCCATCCGAATCTTCCCGAATAACAATCCAAGAAGGAGCGGAAAGCGAAACGGAGAAGACGGAAACGGAAGCGCCGGAAGATTGATTTTCAACTTTAAGAAGCGAAGAAAAAATTTCTTTATTTATTTCCTGATCTTCTGTTTTTTCTTCCTGATTTAAATTATTGCCGATTTCTTCTTTGTTTTCATAAATAAGCCAATAAGCGCCAAGAATAATAAGAATCAGAAAGATGATGGATAATACCCACCAACCCTTGCCGTTTTTTTCCGAAAAACCATCAATTTCCGGAGAATTGGGAAAATCAAAATTTTCAGCTTCATTTGACCGATTTTCCGCTTTTTCTTCCTTTTCCTCAAAATTATAATTATTAAAATTGTTTTCGCCGTTCATAAACAAAGAGATATTGATTGATAAAAGTGACTTTTATTTGCCAAAATCATAGACCCTTATTTAAAAAAAGAAAAGAGGCAGACAATAAAAAACCCTCGGGAAAACCAAGGGATTGTTTTAGCAGGCGGCAGGATTTGAACCTGAGACCTTCTTCGTTATAGGAGAAAAAAACTCCTTTTTTAGAAGATGCTCTGCCGACTGAGCTACGCCTGCATTTTTTATTTAATCTCGGAAGACAGGACTCGAACCTGCGACCCTCTCGATGTAAATGAGATGCTCTACCAGCTGAGCTACTCCCGAATAAATAATCTAAAGCTACCATCAGGAACTGGAAAACATTATATTCGGGAGCGAAAAAAAGTCAAGAGAAATAGAATTTGACTAAGAGAGCCGCGGTTGCTTAAATTAAAAGCGAACGGGTTTGTGGTATAAAGGTATTATCCGCCCAAGGCGGACAGGCGCACTAAAATTTAAGGCATAGCAATATTGAACGCTCAAAAACGGGTTGTGGTATAAAGGTATTACGCACGCTTCGGGTGCGTGTAATCCGGGTTCAATTCCCGGCAACCCGACAAAGTGTAAATAAAAAAATTATACTTGCATTAAAAAAGTCTTATGATAGGATGTTTTTTAGTTCATAATCAAAAAACAAGGAGAGAAAAATGCAAGAACAAGAATATGAAATTAAGGTGAACGGCAAACCGGTGATCGTTAAGAATGGAAGAGTGACAGAAGGAGGCGAAGGCGCAAAAAGTGGGACCAGTTTTGAAGAAATAAAAAGAGTACTAGGATTAAAAATTGGGGTCGGGCATGAAGTCTCCATCGGCAATAGAAGTTTCCGGAGGGTTTCCGGGGAAGCATTAGAAGAGTATAGAGAAAATGAGAGCGAGAAAAGCGGCAGTATGTGGGTGGGTAACGGTAATTCTGCCTTCGGGCATTGGCATTCTTGAGTTTTAAAAAAATCGCCGGAAGGCGGTTTTATTTTGCACCGGTTGTGCCGAAACCGCCGCGGGAGGATTCGGACATTTTTTTAACTTCTTCCCATTCAATGTTTTCTTTCTTCTCTATAATTCCTTGAGCGACGCGCTCTCCTTTTTCAATAACAACCGGAGAATCGGTGAAGTTGTAATAAGCGGCTTTGATTTCATCTTCTTCGCCGCAATAATCGGAATCAATAATGCCGACGCCGTTTGACAGAATAAGTCCTTTTTTATGAGTGCCGCTTCTTGCAAAAACTTTCAAGGCAAAACCGGCAGGAACTTTTATAATGACATTTAAAGGAACATAGCCGATCGATTTCGGCGCTATTTCGATTTCCAGGCGAGAAGAAAAATCAAAGGCGACAGCGCCTTTTGTTTTATATTCCGGCAAAGGAATAGTTTTGTCCAAGCGTTTAATTAAAACTTTCATAAATTGATTTTTAAAAAATTACATTTAGTATAAAGGAAGAAGTTAAATAATCAAAAAAGGAGAGAGTCGATGGATGAATACCCGCGTTCACTAAATTTTGAGGAATGTTTTTGTCCATGCCACAATAATCCCAAAGCAAAAGAAAAAGAACATGTAACTCCTTGCTGTTTTGTTTGTAAAAAATGCGGAATGAGAGTAAAAGCAGAATATGAGCCAATACATAATGCAAGACATAAAAAGGAGATTGATTTTGATGAAATATAGCACAAAATAATCCCCCGACTTAGGCCGGGGGATTTTTTATCAGAACACTTCCTTTTGGGAAATGCTCCTCTTTTTTGTGAGGAAAAAAGGGAGGATTTTTTGGTTTTTTAAAAAAACTAATATCAACCAATTTTGCTTGTTCACCTATTTTTTTAGGGAAAACAATGAG
Organism: Patescibacteria group bacterium; assembly: GCA_041648955.1. Lineage (GTDB taxonomy): Bacteria > Patescibacteriota > Patescibacteriia > Patescibacteriales > JAQTRU01 > JBAZOD01. Next base: position 10,650 of record JBAZOD010000018.1, on the reverse strand, counting down.
ACAGAGCAGCTTGTCCATACAAATTCTCCTTTCAAATTATGCTATTTTATATAATGCCTGCCTTTTATCTCTTCGTCAACAGCAGCTTCAAAAGCGGCCTGTTTCTTTTTTGAACCAGCCATCAGTTTAGCCAATTCTTTATCGGACAATTTATCCAATTCTTCGGCGCGTTTTTCAAGTATTTTTTTATCATTTTTTTCCGGCGTTTCCATAACTTCATCAAGAAGAGCGTTTAAAATCATGCCGACTTTAGGAGAAGGATCAATTTTTAAAAGCGCCATAATTTCATTGCCATTGATTTTCAGATTTTTGGGAGAAATCGGATCGTGACGGACTTTTTCTATCATATAAAGAAGGTGGCGAAGCTTATAAGGAAAAGCTTTCGGAACGCCGGAGCCGATGCGGTCGGCTTCGCGAAGTTTTAGGAGATCATCCAAATGTTCCAAACCGACGCGGGCAATAAGGCGGCGGACGCCTGAGTCGGTTACTTCGCCAACCGCGTAGTTAAACATATGAAAACGGACGAGATGGCGAACTTTATCAACTATTTTTTTGGAAAAACAAAGGCGGACAAGAGCGGCAGAGGCTATTTTGGCGCCAACGATTTCGTGAGCGTAAAAAGTGGCGTTTTCTCCGGCACCTTTTTTAACGCGAGGTTTGCCGATATCATGCAAGAGAGCGGCGAGGCGAAGCTCCAGATTAAAATCTTTTTTGACGGCATAATCCAAGGAGCGAAGAGAATGCTCAAAAATATCATAAATATGATGTTTATTCTGTGAAACCTTATCCCCTTCCAAGAGTTCAGGCAAGACAAATTCAAGAAGGCCGGCATCTCTTAACAAGACAATTCCTTCCGAAGCGCGAGGAGACATAATCATTTTTTCAAACTCGTCACGGATTCTTTCTTGAGAAATTTTTTTGAGAAGTTTTGAATTTTTCTTTATGGAAGAAAGGGTTTTATTTTCAATAACAAAACCAAGCTCGGCGGAAAGGCGGACGGCGCGAAGGAGGCGGAGAGCGTCTTCTTTAAATCTTTCATCAGGAGAGCCGACAGTGCGGATGATTTTTTTATCCAAATCTTTCAAGCCATCAAAGAGATCAATAAGCTCGCTTTTTTTATCAAGAAGAAGAGCGAGAGCGTTAATGGTGAAATCGCGACGAGAAAGGTCTTCTTCAATGGTTTTGGCGAATTTTATTTCATCCGGATGGCGGGCATCGGTGTATTTTCCTTCCAAGCGGAAAGTGGTGATTTCGATTATTTTAAGACAGGGGTCGCTAGAGCCGCTTTTGACGGCAACAGTGCCGAAATCGTTTTCATAAACAGAATCGGCAAAAATTTTTTGAATTTCTTCCGGTCTGGCATCAGTCGCAACATCCCAATCTTTCGGTTCGCGATTCAAAAGAAGGTCGCGAAGAGAACCGCCGATAAGGTAAGCCTTAAAACCGGCTTGAGAAAGTTTTTCGGAAATTTTTTCTATTTCTTTAGGAAAAATCATTTTATAGAAATTAAATAATTTTACTACCTTGATATTTTAATCGTAAAAATCCTTTTATGCCAAACAGAGAGCGGAAAATAAGAAAATAGACATTATAAAGGCGATTAAAAAAAGAATTTTTATCAATTTTTTCAAAACAGGTGATAGTGTCGATTAAACGCGGATTTTTTATTTTAGAAGAAAACAACAAAGGGATGGCTGTGGCTAAATTAGGTCCAAGAAAGTGCCAAGAGTCATGAAAAGCCAAAAGTCCTCCATTTATCACTTTTGGAAACCATAACTTAAAATCCAATCTGACAAAATTATATTCATGAGCGCCATCAATAAAAATAAAACCAATTTTTTGATTAAAGTTTTTTGCCGCGTTTTCGGAAGTATCTTTTACAGGATTGATGAATTCAGCAATTTCAGCTTTCGTTATATTTTTTTTGAATTCCTCAAAAGTATCGATTTTACCGAATGCTTTTTGATGTTCAGAGGAACCGGTATGCGGATCAACAGCAAAAATTTTAACTTTATTTCCATCTTTAGAACCGTTGCCAAGACAAAGAGTTGATTTACCTTTCCAAGAACCAATTTCCACAATTACATTTTTCGTCTGAATTTTTTTCGCGGTTTTATGCAAAAAAACTCCTTCAGCTTCAGTAAGCCAGCCACCAATGTTTTCTGTTTCTTTATAAAAATCAAACATATACTTATTCAGTAGAACTTCTCTTCGGTGTTCCCGGAGGGAATCTCGCTACTCCCCCGATAATATCGAGGTGCGTTTTAAAAACCCTTGGTTTTTAATTTTTTCCGATACGGAGGGAACCTGGCAACTTTCCCTCCGACCCACCTTTCGTTCGAATCCCTCTTAAAAGCAAATAAATTTGCTTTTTCGGAAACACCCTTCGGTGTTCCCGGAGGGATTCGAACCCCCAATACGTGGTTCGAAGCCACGCGTGATATCCATTTCACCACGGGAACATAAAATCATTAAACAATAAAAAAATCGATGGGGCAAATACCCCATCGATTTTTGAAATTTGTTTTATTGGAACAGTTTCCAAAAAATTGAGAAAACGGAGGCGCCGCCATCCTCACTAGGGGAAGTTGGAGAAGGAGCGGAAGATTCCGGAGTCACAGAAGGCGCGGGAGCAGGAGGAATATAATTTTCTCCACCGCCCGGGGACATAGTTTGGCCACCGGAATTTGGCGCGCCAAACTCACCGGCGCCAGAAGGAGCTTGAAATTGTCCTTGATTTCCCGGGGAAAATTGTATTTCTTTTCTTTCCTGATTCATTATTTCAAAATTATTCATATTGCCGGGAGAGGTTTGATTGCCGGGATAAATCTCCCTTAGCTCATTGCCATTTTTAAGCTCAAGCCCAGGTTGAATATTTTTATAATTAAACCCTTCGTAGTTTGGCATCCCCATTCCCTGCCCTCCTTCATTTTTAAATTCAGGGTTTTCACTTCCAGGCATCATTTCTATTTTATCCCCGGGCGGAATGTTTCCGGAAGGATTTTGGTTAAAAATTCCTTCATTATTTTTTAAAGAGGGATTGCTGCCCGATTCCGGTCTATTCTGAATTTCTCCATCTTCCGGATTCGGCGCAAAATTTTTGAAACATTCTCCGATAGCAGTTCCGGTTTCCTGATTAGGAAGAAAAGAGCCGGATTGGATTTTTTGGAATGTCTCTTCGCCAAGTTTTCCCTTAACGCACTCGGCAACTTCCGAGGGAAAATTCTGAAGCGCTTGACCGTTTTCTGCACGGCTTTGCCTCATCTCTTTCAGATACTCTTCCGAGATAAGACCCTGCTTTTCGGCAAAACCGAAACAAACTTCCCAATTAGCGGAATCAGAACAGAAAGCATCGCATTCTTCTCTATTTTTACAGCCACCGGGACCGGAAGGAACATTTTTTTCAAAACATTCCCTCATTTTTTCGCCAAGCTCGCGAGGCGGAAGAGTTTCGCCAGTTTTCACTTTAGCAAAAGTTTCCGAGCCGACGAGAGATTCAACGCAAGAGACAGCTTCCGCCGGAGCTTTTTCCAAACTTTCTTTCAATTTGGCTTTCCCCTCTTCCATTTTTTTCAATTGTTCTTCGGGAATAAGGCCATATTTTTTGCCGAATTCAAAACAAGTTTGCTGGTTTTCCGGAACAGAACAAAAAGCATTGCACTCCTCTTCACCTTTGCAATTTCCAGGGCCTTTGCCTTTTGTTTTTTTCATCATTTCCGCTTCATCCTGGCTCACAAAGCCGGCTTTTAAAGCAAAGTCGGCGCATTCTTCAGCATGATTTTCATCATCGCAATAGAGATCGCATTCTTCTTTGGTTTTACACCGTCCGGGGGTTTCGCCTGATTTCATAAGAGGCAAAACTTTTTTAGCATCGGCTAAATCTTTATCTTTCAAAAATCCGGCTTTTTCGGCAAAAGCCAGACATTCTTCCATATTTTCAGCCTTGGAACAATAAAGATCACATTCGTTTTCCGTTTTACATTGCCCGGGAGGAACAATGCCGTTTTTAATGGCTTGCTCTATTCTTTTCGCTTCTTCCAAACGAGTTTTATCCATCAGCCCGTTTTTTTCGGCGTAAGAAACGCATTCACTAATACGGTTCAAGTCGGAACAATAAGCTTCGCAAGAAGTTTTATCGGAGCAGCCTCCCGGACCACCACCCTGGGATTTAAGCTCGGATAATTTTTTATTTATTTCCGCTTTTTCTTTGGTGATTAAGCCATGTTTTTCGGCAAAAGAAGAGCAAGCTTCCATATTTTCCGATCTAGCGCAGAAAGATTTGCATTCAGCCTTATTCGCGCAATTGCCGAGTTCCCCGACGGGGTATTCTATATTAAGATTATCTCCCAGGTCTCCTTCCGTTTGCGCGCTTGCAAAAGAAACAATAAATCCCGAAAGAAGCGCGAAAGAGAAGAAAAGCAAAGAGAAAAAAAATCTTCTAAAAAAATATTCAGACATTTTAAAAAGGTTAATAATAATTTTATTCAAAGGGATTTTCGTAAGTTCCAGAAAAAGGATTAGCGGCGCCGGCGGGGTTTAAATTAGGAATGCTTTCCGTGGCGTTTACCGGAGCGACAGTTTTTCCTTCCACGCCAAGATTTTCGGCATTAAGCGCGGGAATATCGGCAGCGGTAGTTTTGTTAAGATTTTCTTCCGGCGCGGGGGATTTTTTGATAGCGGAGTACCAGTAAAAAGCGGCGGCAATTAAAACAAAAATAACAGCCAAGATAAAAGAAATTTTATAGATTTCTTTTTTAGAACCCGCATTGAGCGGATTTTTAAGGTTGGAATTAGAATTATTTTCCATTTTAAATTTAAAATAAAAGACGACCTTGCTTCATTTTTATTATAGCAAGTAATTAAGCAAAGTTTTCCACTAAGTTCAATTTGGTTTGACAAATCTTACTATCCTTACTATATTGGAGAAAGAAAATTTGAGACCGAGGAGGAAAAAATGCTTCAGTTTAGAGAATTAAGAAAAGAAGAACTTCGGGACAGGCTAAAAAAAGAGGGGGTTCTCGCAGAAAAAGATCAAAATGGGCACATTTGTTATGTATTAGACGGTTCTGATTGTAAAAATGAAGAATGCAAAAAAAGAGGCGGGTGTTATTTTTTTATAAGAGATAGTTCAGGAAATTTTTCTCCAGGACATCAGCTTATAGAAAGCGCCATTGCTTGTTCTTTCCAATTTAGATCACTAACGCAAGAAGAAAAGGAGGGATTTAAAGCTTTTATATCATAAATGAAAAAAGTTTTTGCAATTTACTGCTAAAAATAGAGGCCAACAAAATAGTTGGCTTTTTTTATTTCCTACCCAAAAATTTTACTACCAATTTCCGATATTATTGGGATAATTTTAAATCCGCTAATTAGCAGACTTTCGGTTTTAATTTTGCCAACTGGCGAACCTTCGGTTTTTAATTCCGCCAGCTGGCGGATTCCGACACGGAGGGAACCTGGCAACTTTCCCTCCGACCCACCTTTCGTTCGAATCCTACGCGGAAAAAAAGATTTGTCCCCCGTGTAGGATTCGAACCTACGACCTTCTCCTTAAGAGGGAGCAGCTCTACCAACTGAGCTAACGGGGGGATATAATAACTCCGATCAAAATCGGAGCGCTCAAATTTATAGATAAATTTATTTTAAAATTTATATAAATTTGGCGATGACTAAAAAATAAAAACAGCCAATGAAATTCTAAGAGAAAAAAAAAGAAAAAGCAAACAAAACGCATTTATTGCGTGAAGAAAAAAGTTAGTTTAGAATGGGGGGAGAAAAAGAATTTTGAAAACAAAAAAAGGAGAAAAAAGATGGGAGCTTTAATGGCCTTAAGCGTGGGAGAAAGTTATGCCGACGATTTCGAAGGGGATTTATACGGAAACACGTTTTTTCTTCAACATCGCGGCCCGGAATATGGCGGTCTCGCGACAAGAGACGGAAAAGGAGGATTAAAAGTCGAAGTTTGCAAAGGATCTTTCAGGCATAATTTCGAGTATGGAACAGGCAATTTTCGCGGACCCGTAGGAATCGGACATTTAAGCGCGCTTGATCCAGAACCAGTCATCATCGGAACAAATTATTCTTCCACATTTCCAGAAATGGCAATATGTTTTGTGGGAAGAATCAATGAAAAAGAAACGAGAGAAAAGTTGAAAGAGAAAGGGGTAGTGCTTCGAGAAAATGATCATGCGGTTTGTTTGATAGGGATGTTAATCGCTTCAAGCGGCTGGGAAAAAGAAAAAACGGTTGAGGAAAATTTTTTAAAGGGAATAGAAAGAGTAAACGAAGAAACGGAGGGGTCTTTTGCTTTAGCGATATTAACTCAAGAACAAATTTTTATCGCTTGCAGTCCGGATGGACGCCAAACTGTCATCCTCGGGGAAAAAGAAGGAGCAATAGTAGCAACTTCCGAATCAACCGGATTTCGTAATCAAGGTTTTAAAATAAAGAGAGATATGGAAGCCGGAGAGGTAATAACTTTAAAAGACGGAAAAGAGAAAAGAATCGGAATGTTGCCCTTAAAAGGAAGGAGATATGCCGGTCCTTGCGTTTTCAAACTGGTTTATACCGCTGAACCGCCAGCCATCATCCACGGTAAGTTAGCAGCTGATGTTCGTTATAACTTGGGAATTCGCTTAGCGGAAAGAGACGCAAAAGGAGGCTTTATTCCAGATATAGTAGCTCCGGTTTGCGGCTCAGGCTTGCCGGGATCTCTCGGATATTTTAATTATTTCGTAACAATGGCAAATCAAAAGAAAATAGGAACGATCCCGCATTTTGAAATGCCGGTAATAAAATATTCGCATTCTCGGCGCAGTTTTACTCCCGCAGATCCGAAAAGACGACAAGAGGAAGCGCACAAAAAGCAAATCCCAGTACAATCAGCTCGGTATCGCGGGTTAACTGTGGTAGTAGTTGATGATTCGATTGTTACCGGGCTCCAAAGCAAAAGCGATCTAATTCCAAAATTTCTTTCGTGCGGATTTAGGGAAATTCATCTTAGAATCACTTACCCGCAAATCGTATCCGTCTGTCATTTTGGAAAAGCTAAAAAAAAAGAGGATTTAGCCTCTCTTGATGGGGAAAGGATAAGAACGGAAGAAAAAATCGCCGAGATGCTTGGAGCAAATTCCTGTGTTTTTAACAGAATTGAAGACTTAGAATGGGCGGTTGGCATGCCGATCGGGCAGTTTTGTTGCGATTGCACAAAGTTATAAGATTTTACTCCGGCATATTATTTCTTTAATAAGGAGATATGCCGGAGTTTTTTATTACAAAAGCAAAAGAGAACCAATAATAAGAAGGGCAAGGCCGATGATGTTTTTTAGAACAAGGTGTTCGCCTAAAAAGGCGGCAGCGAGAATAATGGCGAAAGCGACGCTTAAGCGGTCTAAAGAAGCGATACCTTTAACCGGACCAAGCTTTAATGCATAAAAATAAAAAAGCCAGGAAAGAGCGCCGGAGACGCCGGCTAAAATAATAAAAAGAAGCGGCCGGCCGGAAATTTGGCTGAAAAGAGAAAACTTTCCAAGAGACAGGGAAACGAAAATAAGAAAAACGGCCATGATGACGGCGCGAATGGTGGTGGCTAAAGTGGAATCAATTCCTTGAATGCCGATTTTGCCGAAGATAGCGACAAGAGAAGCAAAAAGAGCCGAGAGAAGAGCGAAAGAGATCCAAATTAAATTTTCGGACATAAGTTAATTATAGAACAAGTGAAAAAAAAGGAAATTAGAATTCTCTGCCTTTTTCGCCCGGCACTCCTTCTTTGAAGGGGTGTTTTATTTCAGCGCAGTCGGTCACAAGATCGGCTATTTCAATAAAAGAAACGGGAGCGTTTCGGCCGGTGAACATAACGTCCGTTTCTTTGGGAACTTTTTTAACAAAATCAAGAACAGCGGATTCGGAAAGAAGATTCAAAGAAAGAGCATTATTAATTTCATCAAAGACAACAAGTTTATAAATGCCAGAGAGAGCGGCTTTGGAAGCCTTCAAAAAAGTTTCTTCCGCCTTTTTTTTATGCTCCTCAACGGGAAGTTTGTCGCCTAAAATACCGACAAAGCCAAGACCGCCTTTTTCAAAATGAAAATTCTCGCCAAGAGAAGAAAGAATTTTATCCTCTCCGGCCGAGAAAGATTCGCTTTTTATAAATTGCGCAAAAAAAACTTTGCCACCTTGACCCAAAACACGAATCGCTTGTCCGATAGCGGAAGTGGTTTTTCCTTTGCCGTTGCCGGTTAAAATAAGAAGCATAGTTTTGAAATGATTAATCAGAAAATAAGAACTGGATTCCCGCTTTCGCGGGAATGACAGATAGATGTTGTGTTTTGCGGCTTTGAGATTTTTATTGACAAGTATAAAAATGAATGTTATATTATCAAAGATAAAATCTGAACATTACAAGGAGGTGAAAAACGATGAAAGGTGTAAAGATTTTTTCCCAAGAGACTGCGGCGAGCGTTGAGAAAGAAGTTAATGAATGGCTTCGCAAAAATGAAAAAATAGAAATAACTCATATTGCGCAAAGCTGTTCAAGCTCAGGAGAGTTTTATGAAGATCATTCTGGGAACACACGCAGTAAAGTAATCATCTCAATTTTTTACAAAAAACTCTAGTTTATAGAACATTATCCCCCGTAGGTGGTGACCATTTACGGGGGATTTTTTTAATAATTTTTTTACGAACAGCCGCCGGAGGATTCGCCGCATTCAAGGCAGGTTTGGCAAGTGCCGGTTCGAACCATCATTCCGCCGCATTTTTTACAAACAGTGCCGGAAAAGACTTGCCCATTCTTTAGAGGAGAAGAATAAGAAACGGTTCTAATTTCTTCATTCTTCGCTTCTCTAACTTCAGCAACAGCTGGAACAGGAGCGGATTCTTTTGAAACGGAAGCAAGATAAGAAGCGGAAGGAGAAAGACCGAATTCAAAAAGTTCTTCCGGAGAAAGAAAACGAAGAGCGAGATAGCGAAAGATGTAGTCAATAATGCTTGTCGCTATTTTTATTTCAGGATTGTCGGTGAAGCCGGCCGGTTCAAAACGGCTGTGAATAAATTTGTGAGTAAGGTCTTTCAGAGGAACGCCGTATTGAAGCGACATAGAAATCGTGATGGCAAAAGCATCAAGAAGGCCGGAAAGAGTGCTCCCCTGCTTTGCCATTCTAATAAATATCTCTGCCGGAGCGCCGTCTTCATACATACTGTAAGTGAGATAACCTTCATGGCCGGCGATGGAAAATTTGTGAGTTTCGGAAGGCCGGGTTTTCGGCAGACGGCGGCGGAAAGGTTTTGATTCCGGAATGTTTTCTTCCTGTTCGTCTTTCTTTTCTTTAGGTTTGGAAGTATTAAGCGGTTGAGTGGATTTTGAACCATCGCGATAAACGGCAAAAGCTTTAATGCCAAGTTTCCAAGCCATAAGATAAGCGTCATAAATTTCTTCAACAGTGGCGCTGCTATCCATATTGAAAGTTTTAGAAATGGCGCCGGAAATGAAAGGCTGGGCTGCGGCAACCATTTTGACATGGCCGCGCCAAGAGATGGAACGGGAGCCGCCGGCGGGTTTAACAGCGCAATCAAAAATGGAAAGATGTTCTTCTTTCAGAAAAGGCGCGCCTTCAATAGTGTTATTTTTTTCAATAAAAGAAACGATTTCAGCGGCTTCGATTTCCGAATAATTAAGATTGAGAAGAGCGTTTTTTACGCCTTGATTGACAAGCTTCATCCAGCCGCCGCCAACCAATTGTTTCATTTTGACGAGCGAGAATTCCGGCTCAATGCCGGTCGTGTCGCAATCCATCATGAAGGAAATAGTGCCGGTCGGAGCAAGAACAGAAACTTGCGAGTTGCGGAAGCCGTTCTTTTTTCCTGATTCCAAAGCTTCATCCCAAACTTTGAGAGCTTCCAAAGAAAGATTGGAATCGTTTAAAAGAGAAACATTAACGCGACGGGAAGCGTCGCGGTGTTTTTCGATAACATTAAGCATAGCTTCTTTATTTTTTTCATAACCAGAAAAAGGACCGACAAGAGCGGAAATTTCAGCGGAAAAACGATAAGCTTCGCCGGTTAAAAGAGAAGTGACGGAAGCGACGAAAGCGCGGCCTTCTTCGGAATCATAAGCCAAACCCTTAGACATCAAGGCGGCGCCGATATTGGCGTAACCTAAACCAAGCTGACGGAAATTTTTAGCGTTCTCGGTTATTTTTTCCGTCGGATAGCTCGAGTGGCCGACAATAATTTCCTGCGCCAAAATAAAGACATCGACAGCATGCTTAAATTCTTTAACTTTAAAACTGCCGTCGTCTTCCAAAAATTTCATAATATTCAAAGAAGCGAGATTGCAAGCGGAATCATCAAGATGCATATATTCGGAACAAGGATTGGAAGCGTTGATGCGGCCGGAGACGGGGCAAGTGTGCCAATCGTTGATGGTGGTGTCAAACTGAACGCCTGGATCGCCGCAAGCCCAGGCGGCTTTCGCGATTTCCGTTAAAACATCCTTGGCTTTGTGAGTTTCTGCCGCTCCCCCGCCATTCACAAATTCCGTTTGCCAATCACCATCTTTTTCAACTTTTTTCATAAAGTCATCAGAAAGACGGACGGAATTATTAGCATTTTGAAACTGGATAGAATACCAAGCTTCATTATTCAAATCGG
>JBAZOD010000017.1:0-16781 GCA_041648955.1 Patescibacteria group bacterium | reverse complement strand
ATTAAATAAGCTTCTTCTTTGTAAATTGTTGAAATTATTTCATTTTTATTTATGGAAAATGATAAAGCTTGTCTGATTTTTTTATCCGTTAATATATTATTATTTTTCTGATTAAAGAAAATTGCGTTGATTTGCGGAAAATTAAGTTTATGGAAGAAGAGGGAGTCTTGAGAAACCAACTTATCCTTAGCTCCCTGGGGAAGATAACTTATACCATTGATTTGATTTTCATTTAAAGCACTGGCTGCTTCTTCAAAATTTATAAAAAATTTGAAGGTTATGTTTTCAAGATATGGCTTCTCTCCGTAATAATCATTATTTACCGACAGACTGTAAGATCTTATGTTTCCTGACTTATCTTTTGTCAGAGATTTGAATTTATAGGGACCAGAACCAATAGGCTTTAAATTAAGTTCAGCTAGGCTGGCGGATTCTGCGGATATAGGGAGCCATAAATTTTGAGGAATTATTCCGAAAGTTAGAAGTTCCAAAAAAGCTCCATATGGCTGGGATAAAACAAATTTAATAGTTTTTTCATCTATTTTTTCTAGCGTTACGCCAGAAAAACTCGCCCTAAGCGGTGATTTATATTGAGAATTATTAATAGCGTCAAAAGTAAAAATTATGTCATCAGCAGTAAGTTTTTCTCCATTATTCCATTTCGCATCTTCTCTTAAAGAAATGGTATAAGTTCTGTTATCTTCACTCACAAAATATTCTAACGCCAAATCGTTTGTTAATTCACCGTTTATCCCGTGTTTAAATAGAGATGAAAAAATCAGTTGGCTAATATCATTATCTACATCATTAGTACTGGCATAAATTGGATTTATATGTTTTGGCGTTCCGACTAGTCCTTCTGTGTATTCTCCACCCGCGATCGGGACTGTCTGTATATGGTTTTGCCAAAAGTTATATCCTAAAAAAATTACATTTATAAATATAACCGCGAAGCACAACTTAATTATTTTTGCTTCTTTTGGGCTTAAGAATCTTCCTATATATTTAATCTGTTTCAAATTTGGTATTTTTGATTTTGATAAAGAATAAATTAGTTTTTTATCAAATTCCGTTTGTTTTGATCTGCCTCTGATTGCAGCCCCACTTTTTAAAAAATGAGTTATTTTATCATTAATAAAAAAATAAAAACCCCCTAAATATTTTTTAGTTTTGTGAAAAAAATTCGTAATTTTACTTTTTACTGAGTCCACAATTAGTTAAAATAGAGAATTAGCAAATAAGCACAACCTTTTTATTAGAGGATTATGCTCAGAAGAGAAATAACGAAAAATATTATTGATAGAACAATAGTGGTTGTAAACAATGTTTTTTCCATGCCTCTCTTTGTCATATAAACATTATTTGAGCCTCCAAAAATTCCAGATAGGCCGGAACCTCTATTTTGCATTAAGATTACTAATATGAGCAGGACGGCAATGATAATTTGACCGATTTGTATCAGCTTCATATTTATTTAATAAGATTTAATTCTTTTATAATCTTTTCTAGAATTTCTTTATTGTTAGCGGCTAAGTCAGCTAAGGTTTTTCTGTCTAAATCTATCTTTTCGGTTTTTAGTTTATTTATAAATTTAGAGTATGATAAACCGTATTCGCGGGTGAAGGCGTTTATTTTTATTTGCCATAATTGTCTGGCGGTTCTTTTTTTCTTTTTTCTGTCAGTATAGGCATGAACCCCGGCTTTCATGGTGGCAGTTTTAGCAGCCTTTATTAATTTTTTTCTTCCCCACTTATAACCTTTGACTTTTTTCAAAAGACTTTTTCTCTTTTTGACATGGGTTGTTCCTCTTTTTACTCTCGGCATATTCTTTATTTATAAGGCATTAATTTTTTAATAGTTTTTGCATTGTCTGAACCAGTTTCAATATCCCGGCGTTTTGTGCGGATTGTTTTTCCAGATTCTCTGGCATTGAAATGGTCTTGGCCAGCCTTTCTTCGTCTTATTTTGTTGTTTTTTGTTATAGTAAAGCGTTTGGATGTAGCTTTATGAGTTTTTATCTTAGGCATATAAAAAATAAAAAACAGGTTAAAAGGCCTGATTTGTCTTTTTAGTTAAGTTTATTTGCTAGTATTATAGTAAATCTTCCTCCCTGTTTTGTCAAGCCCTGTTCAATAAACACATTTAATCCCTCTGTTTTTTCCAATTTTTGCACAAAATCGTTTATAACCTCTCGGGCTATTTCTGGGTGCTGTTTTTCTCTGCCCTTAAGTATTAAATCAATCTTTAATTTGTCGCCTTTGCTTAAAAATTTACTGGCTTGGCTGAGGCGAAAGTTAAGATCATGCTCGCTTATCCGAATTGAAAGCCTGATTCCCTTAGTATCAACTTTTTTTTGTTGAACTTTTTGTTTGTGCTCCTTTTTTTCCGTTTCATACTTCAATTGTCCTAAATCAATGATTTTTACAACCGGCGGATCTAGTTTCGGGTTAACCTCTACTAAGTCTAAGCCAGCCTCTTCGGCCATCGCTAAAGCCTTTACTGTTGGTGTATTGCCGATGCTAACTCCATTTTCATCAATAAGAAAAACTTCCGGCACGCGAATTTGTCGGTTAGAGAAAAAAACTTTTTTGTCTTCTTTTGGTTTAGCTTTTTGCCATTTTCTACGCATTTTTTTAACAATTAGAGTTTAGCGATTAGCTTTTTTGTTAATTGTTGTTTGTGTGAGCGGGTAACGGGAGTCGAACCCGTATTTCGACCTTGGCAAGGTCGCATAATAGCCGCTATACGATACCCGCCTACGCTCGCTGAGGCGAGCTTCGGCGGGCAGGCCCGCTAACTCGCGATAGCGATTTAGGCTTTTGATTATTTGCTTGTCCTTCTGAAGTCCCGCCAGTGGCGGGACGAAAGAGGGTGCCCGGGGCGGGACTCGAACCCGCACGGAGTATGAATCCAAGGGATTTTAAGTCCCTCGTGTATACCAATTTCACCACCCGGGCATTTTAGTTTTGGTTTTCAGAATTTTAAATAATTGAATTACCCGTGGAGATGGTGGGAATCGAACCCACGTCTGACAAGCTCTAATAAACATATTTACAGAAATAGCTAGATTTGTATTTTATTATTATTGTAAAAATCAAGCAAAACCAATAATAACTATCTCTCTTAATTTTGGTTTATAAGCGAGAGCTTCTTATAAGCCTATCTTCATGAATGACACCCGTTTACGGCTATGAAGACTTACCGGACGGATGGTTGCGGCAATTAAGCGGCAACAGGAGCAAAAGTTAAGTTAGCAAAAGCCATTTTAACTTTGCTGGCAAATGTGTTTGCACTTATAGTTTGCGGATATTTTTACGCGCCAATCCGCAAGCGCGTTCCGAATGTTTATAAGGATTCTTATCATCGATGCCTGGCATCCCCGTGTTTGCATTATTATAATAATTAAAAAATCCTAAGAATCTTAACGATCTTAAGATTTCTACCGTTGTTTTGTTAAGGTTCTTATATTGCGCTCAACCTCTCTTTTCTTTATAGTTTCTCTTTTGTCGTATTTCTTCTTGCCTCGGCCGATCCCGAACTCCAATTTAATAAAACTATGTTTAGTATATAGTTTTAAAGGTACTAATGTCAACCCTGATTCCTTCTTTTTGCCGATTAAATGTCTGATTTCTTTTTTGTTAAGAAGAACCCTTCTTGATCTAGTCGGTTCATAATTTTTTATAGTACCAGCATGTTTATAAAGAGGAATATGGGCGTTTATTAAAAGAATTTCCGGTAATCGGTTGTTTTTTTGGCTTTTTAAAGTGATAAAACTTCCCTTCAGGCTTACGTGTCCAGTTTTTACGGATTTTACTTCATGGCCGAAAAGAACTAGACCCGCCTCATATTTTTTTTCGATAGCGTAATCAAAATTAGCTCTTTTGTTTGTGGCCAAAATAGGCATAGCGTTAAAATTCTTTTAGCTTTCTCTGCTGAGACGGTGGTTTATTATTTTTCCAAATTCCATTCTTTTAATTTTTCTAGAACTTTTTTGTTGGTAAGAGAGTTTTCTAAATATCCTCGATAGGCAGGCTCCTTCACTCTTTCTTCAACTTTTGCGTATCCCTTGTATTGTTTTAACAACTCTTCTATTTTTTCATCAATTTCTTTTTCGTCCACTTTAATTTTTTCTTCTAGGGAAATTTGCCTTACTATTAAAGCGGTTTTTACTCTCTTCACAGCATTGGGGAGCAAATCCAATGTCAATTCATTGCTAGTTTTTTTTATGCTTGCCAGATAATCAGAAAATTTCCCCCCTCGGCTGGTTATCGTCTGTTCTAATTCCGCCATCATTGTTTTTACTTCATGATCAACTAAAACTTCTGGCATATCTCCGAATTTTGTTTTTTCTAGAATTTTATCAAAAATTTTAATTTCTGCTTCTTGCTCAGCTTTTTGATCCTTTTCTTGCTCTAAACTGTCTTTGATATTTTTTTTCATTTCTTCTATGTTTTTCAGGCCGAAGTTTTTTGCCAGCTCGTCATTTATTTCCGGCAATTGTCTTTCGTAAATTTCTTTTATTTTTGTTCTGAACAAAACCATCTTGCCGGCCAAGTTTGTTTGGTAATGATCTTTAGGATAAGGCAAACTAAATTCTCGGCTTTCTTCTTTTTTTGCGCCAATAATTTTTTTGTCAAAACCAGGAATTAAATAATCTTTACCGATAATAATCGCTGTTCCTTTTCCTTGCCCGCCCTCAATTGGAACGTTATCCAAAAAAACGTCTATATCGGCTATTACCTTATCTCCTTCTTTTATTTCTCGATCAGCTATAATTTCTTTTGCTCGTGAATCTCTGAGATTATCTATTACTTTATCGACTTCCTCATTGGTTGTTTCGGTTTTTTCTTTTTTTATTTTAAAATCTTTGTAATTTCCCAATGTTACCTCCGGTAATACAGAAAAAGTTATTTTATATATTAGGGGATTATTTGGAGCTAACTTGATTATATCCACTTGTGGCTGGCCGACGATTTGTTCATCTGAATTTTCTTTAATAGCTGTTTCTACCGTTTTGTTTATGGCGATCCTGGCTGATTCTTCCAAAATTGTTATCTCTCCAATTTTTTGCTTCAGAACTTCAAAAGGGGCTTTGCCGGGGCGAAACCCTTCTATTTTCATTTCCTCAGAAAGTTTTTTTACGCCCTTTTCTATATAAGGCTTAAATTCTTCCGCGGTTAATTCTACTGTTAATTCTATTTGTGACTTTTCTAGATTTTTTTTGGTAACTTGCATAGTTTCGTTTTTTAGGTTTATTTATCAAAAATTTTCATAAGCATAGGAACGACTTGTTTTTTTCGGGAAAGAATATTTTTAATATACGCTTCTCCATTTTGAAATTTTGCATTAAAAGCTTGAGAGATTTTTTCCGGTTCGCTGGAGGACAGTAAAAATTTTGAGCCCTCGTTCATGATATCGGTTATAAATAAAATTGTAGTGTGATAATTTTCGCTTTCTTTTAGAGTCTTTAATTCAGATAATATTTTTTCCTCCTTATCTTCGAATTCCTTAAGATCAACTGTCTCTACTTGTCCGATGCCGAATTTTCCAGATTTTAAATTAAAATCTTTAAAATCCGATTTAATGATTTCTCTGGCGGAAAGTTTTTTTACATTGGCGCGAATTTTAAATAATTCCAGCCCAAATTTTTTCCAATCTTTTATTCCACTCGCTTTACTCAGTTTTTTTATTATTTCCTTGTCTTTTTCCGTGCAGGTTGGAGATTTGGTTATCACAGTATCAATTAAGACGGCAGAGAGCATTAGGCTGGCTAATTTTTTCTCTATTTTTATCTTATTTTTCCAATATTCTTCCGCGATAATAGAGCAGCTTGAACCCCAAGGCACAATGTTTAAGGCAATGGGTTCGCTATAACTGAAGTCAACTTTGTGATGGTCAATTACTTCATTTATTTTAGCTTCGGATGCGCCTTCTACAGTTTGAGAGGCTTCGTTATGATCAACTAAAATAATTTCTTTTCCCTTAGCATTTGATAGAAGTTTTGGAGTTTTAAAGCCAAATTTTTTTAGGGCAAAAACGGTTTCTCCATTTATTTTTCCCGCTATTGCTGGTTCATAGACATTTTTTTTCGCCAGTTTATTTTTAAGGTTAGCATAGCTTATGGCGGCTGCCACGCTGTCTAAATCTGGAGACTTGTGGCCGATTATATAGATTGGCATAGGGATATAAAATAAAAAATTAAAATTATTTATTTTGTTTTCTTTTCAGTTTTTTCTTTTTTGGATTTTTTTTCTTCTTTTTTTTCATCCTTTTCTTTTTTCGCTTTCTTCTCTTCCTTCTTATTTTCTTCTTTTTCAGTTAAAGACTCAGATTCTTCGGGAGATGAGATTTTTTCTTTATCTTTTTCTGTTGCTTCCACTATATCAATTTTCCAGCCAGTTAAGCGAGCCGCTAATCTGGCGTTTTGTCCGCTCTTGCCTATAGCTAAAGACAATTGATCGGGGAAAACCTTAACAGTTGCTTTCTTTTCTTTATCATCAGTTTCAATTGAAACTATTTTGGCTGGAGAAAGGGCGTTAGCAATAAATTTAACCGGATTTTCATCATATTGGATTATATCTATTTTTTCTCCTCCTAATTCGCTGATAATTGTTTGAATACGGGCTCCTCTTTGGCCGACGCAGGAACCAATCGGATCAACATTTTCCGAGTCGGTATAGACAGCCACTTTAGAACGAGATCCTGCTTCTCTAGCCACAGCTTTTAATTCTACTAAACCGTTTGAGATTTCGGGAATTTCTAAATAAAATACTTTCTTCAAAATTTCATCTGAAGTTCTGGAAAGAATTATTTCCGGACCCTTAGAACCCAGTCTGACTTCTTTAATATAAACTTTTATTCTTTCATTTGGTTTGTATGTTTCTCCAAAAATTTGTTCTTCCTGCGGTAGAATACCCATTGTTTTTCCTAAATCAATCAAGACAAATCTTCCTTCTCGGCGCTGAATCACTCCGCTGACAACTTCTTTTTCCTTGCCTTTAAATTCGCCAAAAACCATTTCTCTTTCCGCTTCTCTTAATCTTTGTACGATAACCTGTTTGGCAGTTTGAGCAGCCATCCGGCCATATTCACTCGGAACCTCTAGTTTTGTCTTTATTTCATCGCCAATTTTAGCGGTTTTTTTCAAAAGTTTAGCCTCGCTTATTTGTAAATCGGTTTTTGGGTTGAATTTTCTTTTTTCTTCTCCTTCTTCTGCATCCTCAGTTTTTTTCATGTCCGGTTTTTCTTCGATTTTCGCGTCATCTGTTTCCGCACCTTCTTCTGTCAATTCTTCTTCTGGCAGATCCTCTACTACGGTTTTCACGTCAAAAACCTTTGATTGCCCGGTTTCTGGATCAAATTCTACTTTTATATTCTGGTTTTTTTCGCCAAAATCTTTGCGATAAGCCGCGGCTAAGGCTGATTCAATCGTAGCGATTACTGCCTCATGATTTAGCCCTTTTTCTTCGCAAATTTGTTTTATAGCGCTTGATAGTTCTGACATATATTTTTGTTATTTTTGCCAAAGGCAGAAAACCTTTTGGCTGAAGTGGTTAGTAAAAGTAAGAAAAAAGGCTAATTGTTATTAAACAACTAGCCTTTATATTAGAAATGATAGCATATTGATGGTGTTGTGTCAAATATTGACAAATAATCATTTTTCGCTAAGATTATCTGTTATTAGTGTGATATATTAAATTTAATATGTTTGGATGTTCATTCATAATATAACCATTATGCGCGATTAACTTCGTTTGGATATGTCATCTTGTCGAAAGGAAGGGGCAGTGAATAAAAAGAAACGGTTCGCGACTTTATGTCGTTCTGTTATGGGTTCCCCAAAAATGGTTCATGCCCAAGATGCTAGTGGCCAGAAGAGTGATTACTCCGCCGTCGATATCGTCGATGTGGATAATAATGGTTTCTGGATGCGGGGTGCCAGCGCTTCCGTTCTCTTTGAAAATTTCGTGATAATGTGGTACACCTGACTGATTTTTATCGCCAACCACGAAGAAAAATACAAAAAGAGGGTCATCATCCGATGGCCCTCGTTTTTATTTCGTTGATTTTTATTTTATAAACAAAAGATTAGTATGAACGTCTTTATCTGGAGGATATGTTTTGAGTAATTTAGAGATGCTGGTCGGCGTTATTTTCTTTTTTCGCTCTTCCACTTCGTATATTTTAAATCCGGCCTCTGTTAATGATTTTAAATATTTTTCTGGATTGATACCAAATTTTTTTAAGCCCATCGGCCAAAATTCGGTGATAATTTTTACTTGGTTTTTTTGTAAAAGACTAAACATCCCCTGAGTCGCTCCGCCCTCTGCTCCTTGTATATCCATTTTGATAAAATCAATTTTCCCTCCATAATCTTTAAAATAATCTTCTAACCGTATCGCCTCCACTTCCACTGATTGGCGGTTATCATGGGAGTCATATATTCTGTGATCGCCTCTATTCTCTTCGCATAAATATAATTTTAGTTTTTCGTTTTTATTAGAGACTGCCTTTTGGATTAATACTACATTTTTATAGCCGTTCGCTTCTATATTTTTTTTCAGCAAAGAAAAATTAACCGGGTCTGGCTCAAAAGCGAATACTTTTCCGCTTTCGCCGACAAGTTTCGCAAAAATTAAGGTATAGTAGCCGATGTTTGCTCCAATATCTAAAACCACGTCGCCGGCTTTAATTTCTTTTTTTACAATTTCTGTTTCAAATTCTTCAAAAGTTCCCCAAATAGATAAACTGAGAGAATCTTTTTCATCTAAAAACATTTTCTGCCCGCCTATTTCAACGGAGTTGTATTTTAGCGGCTGAACTAGAAATCGAAGTAAAAAAGAGTGGGCAATTCTAACAAGGAAAAAGTTTTTTATTCTATATTTTGAGACAAATTTGACTGTTTTTTTGTATATTGAAAGAAATAATTTTCGTATTTTCATGAAGCTGTAATATTAAAGTAGTGTTTTTTAAGAAATCAATAAAGCTGCGCCGATAGAGCCAGCCTCTTGGCCGAGTTTGCCCTTTATGACTTTGATTTTTTTTGATTCAGGGTGCATGGCATAGGCGCGTATGGTTTTTTTTATTTTTGAGAAAAATAAATCACTTGATTCTACAACGCTGCCGCCGACGATAAATACTTCAGGATCAATTAGATTTATAATATTAGAAAAAGCGATGCCGAGGCAATGGCCGATTTCTTCATAAGATTTTTCAGCTAAATCATCGCCGCGATAAGCCTCTTCCGCTAAATTAGCCGGGTTATTTTGGGATAATTTTTGATAAGCTTTTTCAAGTTCTATATCATTTTCTAAATCAATAATCATTCGGCCTGGCTCGCCGGCGCCACGATGACTGCCTTGATAAATTTCATCATTAATCCACCAAGCTCCGCCTATACCGGTGCCGATAATTATTCCGTAGGCATTGCTATATTTTTTACCAATGCCAATTTTCATTTCCCCGCGCAAGAAACAGTTTGTGTCATTATCTATTTTTATAGGCAAGCCAGTTTTCTTTTCTAATAAATTTATCAATCCGACTCCATCAAGTATCGGTATGTTCGGGGATTTTATTATTTTTTCTCCTTTAAGATCTATAATCCCGGCTATGCCCAGGCCAATTCCTTTTATTTTCATTTTGTCTTCGCGAGCTTTTTGAATAAGAGGTTCAATTAGCGCATAGAGCATGATCATAAAATGCTCTAAGTTATCTTTTGGAGTAGCCAATAAATAATCGGAAACTATTTCTTGCCCGTCAAAAAGCACCGCCTTCATGTTGGTACCCCCAATATCTATTCCGATAGCATAAAAAGGATTGTTAGTTTTACCGCTTTCCATAATTATTTAGATTTTAGTTTATCAAAACAATTTTTTGGCTGCTTCCCAAAGCGCCGGGTTATTATTATTCATTTTTTCCCAATACCACCATTCCGCTCCCCAGAGATAGAATTCTTTAAATCCGGCTAAACGCGAGAATTCTAAGATTTCTTGGAATTTTTGCAAGTTCATTGTTTTTTCTTTTTCTTTTTCAGAAAGATTTTGATACGGTATCGGCCCCCATGGTTCAGCTTGCAGCTCTATTACTATCCATTCCTTGGGGTGGGCGAATAAGTTGGCGATATTTTTTTTCAATCGAAAAAATCCGGGAGTAATTGGATAATGAATGTATCTTTTTAATAATTTGGAATAAGTATCCCGATACATCGTGGTGCCGAAAATATCCGCTCGTTTAGCTGCTGAAACCCATAGAGATAATTCTCCGGAATCAGTGATTACTATTGGGCGCTGATCAATTCCTCTTACCAAAGCGATTTCTTTGTCTAATAATTCTTTGTCTAATTTCGGGCAATCGCCAAAATGAGAAAGGAAAGGCTCGTTTTCTACCTGCCAAGCCACTATCCTATTTTCATTTTTATATCTATTTACAGTTTTGTCTATATACTCTAATATCTTTTTATCCCTTTCTTGTTTTTCTAGGTTTTCCGCCCAATCGGGGAAATGGCATTCTGGCCAGCGAGGCAGGCGTCCACCAATTGCTACAATGATTTCTCCATTCCTTTTGCTTGCCTCGTTGATTTCCCAGTCTAAATCGTTCCAGTTGAATTCGCCGTTTTTTTGTTCGATGTCATTCCAATAGGCCGGTATTCTTATTTTTTTTACTTTTAAATCATCCAGAATTGAGAGATAAACATCTTGCCAGTTAAAACCAAGGCTGGTCGCCTGTTTTTTAGAGAAGGTAAGTCCATAAGATAGTTCCTCCTTATTATAAATATGTCCTTGGCTCAAAAGAAAAATAGCGAATAAAAATATCACTAAAATAAAGATTATTTTTTTTACTCTCTTGAGGGCGGTGAACATAGCTTATCTGCTTTTTAATAATTTGGCGTTTCTCTGCACATGAAATACGAACCCCTGTTTGTTAGGTCTAAAACGCAAGTAGTTATATAATTAGCAATGGCGTAGGCAGACATAACTATTAATAGGCCGATGACAGCAGTTTGGATTTGGCTAACAGCTTCATGGACTTGATCCTCATTGCCGGAAGATTTCATATATTTCCAGCCGGCTGAAACTAACAAAACTAAAAATACAATTCCCAAGAATCCCAAAAAAACTTTTATTGAATTAGCAACTATTATTCTTACATCATTTTCTGGGGTTTCACCTCCGAAAGCTTTTTCTCCTACTTCGCTTATTCCTGACTGCATTTTCCAGAGATTGCTAGTTTGAGCTTCAACCGCGGTTGCAGTCTGAAAAAAAGAAAAAACCGCTAAAAAAACAAAGGTTAAAGCAGACAGAGAGAAAAAAATTTTTTTCTTGATGATTTTCATATAGTTTATGTTATAATTTAATTATTAGCAGAGTATCCTTATTATATTTAGATTATAGCCAAAATTATCAAATAATTCAATTTTATGAGTTTATCAGCTAGGGTTTTTCAAAACACCGCTATTCAAATTATAAGCAAGGTGATTGCTACAATTTTAGGTTTGGTCGCAGTGGCAATTATGACCCGCTATTTAGGCAGGACTGGTTTTGGCGAATATACGACTATTATTACTTTTTTGTCTTTTTTTGGAATTTTAATTGATTTTGGTTTGACTTTGGTTACTGTACAGATGATCAGCCGTCCGGGAGTAGATGAGAAAAAGATATTAGACAACCTTTTCGGGTTGCGCTTGACATCGGCTGTCATTTTTTTAGCGCTTGCTCCTTTAGCGATCATTTTTTTTCCTTATAGCTATGATATAAAAATAGGCGCGGCCATTGCAGCTTTTTCTTTTTTATTCGCCGCCTTAAATCAAGTTTTTGTCGGTTTGTTTCAGATTAAGCTGAAAATGGACAAAGTATCTATTGCTGAGGTGGCGAGCCGAATTGTTTTGGTAATTGGAGTATTAGTTGCTGCTAAAATGGATAAAGGCCTTTTGGGAATAGTTTCTGCTATGGCATTTTCTTCTGCGGCTAGTTTTTTCCTTCACTGGATTTTTTCTCGGCGATACGTTCATGTGGGGATTGGATTTGATTGGATTTTGTGGAAAGAAATTATAAAAAAATCATGGCCGCTAGCCGTTACTATTATTTTTAATTTAGTTTATCTTAAGGCCGATACTTTAATTTTATCTTTAATAAAATCTCAGGGCGACGTCGGAGTTTATGGAGCCGCTTATAAAGTGATAGATGTTTTAGTCACTGTTCCTTTTATGTTCGCTGGTATTGTTTTGCCTATTTTAACAATAAATTGGGTAACGGGAGATGAAAAATCTTTCAAGAGAGTTTTGCAAAAATCTTTTGATTTTATGGTAATTCTCGCCGTTCCCCTAATTGTTGGCACGCAGTTTTTGGCAAAAGAAATTATGACCTTAGTCGCTGGTCAAGAATTTAGTGACTCAGGAAGAATTTTGAGGATTTTAGTTTTGGCGGCAGGAGCGATATTCTTGGGCAGCATGTTTTCGCATGCAATTATCGCCGTTGATAAGCAGAAGAAAATAATTGGCGCTTATTTTTTTACCAGCTTAACTGCGCTTGCCGGCTATCTTATTTTTATTCCTCGTTTTTCTTATATTGGCGCGGCCTGGATGACAATTTACAGCGAAGTAATAATTGCCCTGGCAGCTGTTTATTATACTTTTAAATATTCAGGATTTTTTCCCGAGTTTCGAGTTTTTTTAAAGTCGGTTTTAGCTTCCGCAGTCATGGCTCTGTTTCTTTTTGTTTTGCCTGCTCGTTTTTGCGATAATGTCAGCGGTTTGTTTTTCACTCTGTTTTTTTCAGCTGTAGTTTATTTTATTTCTCTTTATTTGTTTAAAGGTATAACTAAGGATGAAATTTCGAATTTATTAAAAAGACAGCCCCGTATTTAATTTATTTAGAAATATGAAAAATATTTTTTTAGCTAATTCCCTAAAAGAAGTTCCGGAGATTATATTTGATGTTTTCTTTGAGTTAGAAAAGAGGGAGAGGTTTTTTTATTTATTGTCTTCTCGGCCGAATTTTTTTGATCGTTTCAAGGCTAATTGGGGCAGAGCAAAAAAAATGTACTTTGGGCCAGAGCCTGTTAATTATTTTTATTCTTTATTGTTTCTTTTGCTTTTGCCGTTTTTGTGCGGGTTTTATTTTTTTGCGCTTCTGCCTTTGCGATACAAAAAGGGAGTAAGAGAAATAATTTGTCTTGGATGGAATGAAAAAATAATATTTTCTTTTTTGGCGCCAATTTTTAGAATTAAAATGATTTGGCTGGAATTGCCGGATAATAACTATCGGAAAAAATCTTCGTTATTTTTATTTTTTTATCGGGCTTGCATCCGGAGGGCAGAAGTGGTTGTTTTTTCCAGTTTGTCGGAAAGTACTTTTAGAAATCTGAAATTTTCTCCTAAAAAAATAATAAAAATTATACCGGGATTAAAATTAAATCAGGCTGGATGTCAGGAAAATATTTTTTCATCTTTAGCAAAGGCGGAGCAATCAAATTTTTCCAAGAAATATTTCACTGTCGGAGTGATAACAGATTTTTTACCGCCAAATCAGATTGAGAATCTTTTTCAAGCGGCAAAAATTTGTTTGACAGTTATCCCAAATTTGCAGTTAATTGTTGTGGGGGAGACCGATGGGGTAGCTTCTCGAGACGGTCAGGAAAAAAAATTAGGGTGGCTGGCAAAAAAAATAGGCATTAGTAATTTAGTTTGGTTTGTCCGCGATCAAAAAAATTTAAAAAAATGGCTTGAGGCTTTTGATGTTTTTGTGGTTGTTGACGAATCTTCAAAAATGTCGAATTTGAACGTAGTCTTGAAAGTAATGAATTCTAAATTGCCGATTGTCGGTTTTTCTGATTGCGGACTGGATGATATTGTTTTGGAGAAAAAAACCGGAATACTGGTTGTAGCTAATAATAACGAAACTTTGGCGCTGGCGATTATGGAACTTTACAATAACAAGCGCCTTCGTTCCAGTTTGGGGGAAAACGCCAAGGAGGCGGTGGAAAAGAAATTTAACCTTAATGAAATGGTCGTTCAAATTGAAACTATTATTTAAAAAAATACTATGAAAAATTTTAAAATAAAAAAAGACCAAGCCGGTGCGCGATTAGATAGATTTTTAGCTGAAAATTTGCCTGATTTTACCCGCAGTCAAATTCAAAAATTAATAAAGAAAAGCAGTATTATTGTGAACGAAGAAGAAATTTCTTCTCATTATAATTTAAAAGAAGGTGATAAAGTAAAAATTATTGAGACGGATTTTTCTACCGCTGCTGAGCTTTCTATCGAGAAGCCTTTAAAAGCGGTAATGCCTGACATAAAAATTATTGCTGATGCTGATGATTATTTAGTAATAAATAAACCGGCCGGTCTGACCATGCATGGCTCTGAATCTGTTAAAGAAAAAACATTAGCTGATTGGCTGATCGAAAAATATCCGGAAATAAAAAGGGTGGGAGAGGAAAAAAATCGCCCCGGAATTGTTCATCGTTTGGATAAGGAGGCGAGCGGCTTGGTGGCAGTTGCCAGAGACCAAAAATTTTTTTTGAATCTTAAAGATCAATTCAAAAAAAGAAAAACAGAAAAAGAATATACGGTTTTGGTTTATGGCCGGGTAGATAAAGAAGGAGATAAAATTTCGTTTCCCATCAAGCGGGCGCAAGATGGATATAAAATGGCCGCCATGCCAAAAACCGACAGGGGTAAAGATAATTTAAATAGGCTGGGCGTGAGAGAAGCGATTACGGAATTTAAGATTGCCAAAAGATTTATAAATTTTACGCTGCTAAAAGTAAAAATAAAAACCGGACGCACTCATCAAATCAGAGTCCATATGTTTGCCTATGGTCATCCGGTTGTCGGCGACGAATTATATAATACAAAAAAGACTCGAGAACAAAATAAAAAATTAAATCTCGGTCGAATTTTTTTAGTAGCAGATAGGCTGTCTTTTTATGATAAAGACGGAGAGAAGCAAACCTTCAAAATAAATTTGCCGAAGGAGTTGAAGGAGTTTTTGGAAAATATTAAATAAAATTTTATAAATAAATAATATTTAGTATGAAAAACCAGGAGGGCCTGCTCAAGAGAGCAGGGAAAGTTTTTTTAATCTTGTTATTTTTAGCAGGATTTTTTTATTTTGAGAAAAGTTGCTGGGCAATAGAATTAATTAATATAAATACAGCTACTTTGGAACAGCTGGATACCTTACCGGAAATAGGAGTAAGTAAAGCTCAGGCTATTATTGATTATAGAAATATTCAATTTTTTGAAGAAATTGAGGATATAAAAAATGTTTCTGGAATTAAGGAAGCTACTTTTATGAAAATTAAAGATTTGATTACGGTTGGGAGTGCGGATCAGGATGATAGTGGCGGGGAAATTCAGGCATCTCCAGTGGAAGAGCCGGCCTCATTAAATGATTCTTCCCCCGCCACATCTTTCCCCGAGGAAGAAGATGCTAAATTGGGCGAGGTGGCAATCAACGAATTCGTCAGCGATCCAACCGATGAAGATGAGGAATGGGTGGAGATTTATAATAATACTTCTCGCAATATTGATCTAACCAGCTGGACCATCGAAGAGGGCAGCGGGGCCAAAACAAGTTTGGTTGGAATTTTGAGTGGGAGTGGAAAAGAAAAATTTTTGGTTATAGAAAAACCAAAAGGCAATTTAAATAATGCCGGTGATATAATAATTTTGCGTGATAATAATGGAATATTAATTGACCAAGTTGCTTACGGCAATTGGGATGATGGAAATTTAGCTAATAATGCTCCAACCGCTTCTGACCCAGGTTCTTCTGCCAGAAAATTTGACGGGCAAAACAGTTTTAATAATTTTAATGACTTTTCTTTTACAATTACGCCGACCAAGGGGACGAGCAATATTATAAATGCGGTGGCGGATGGAGAAGAAGATGATGTGAGTGCATCCGAAAAAAAACTTTACGATTATAGCAACGACTTAATTATTTCCGAAATTTTTCCTAATCCAATTGGCAGCGACGCGGAAATGGAGTTTATTGAATTGTATAATGGCAGTGACAAAGAAATGAATATTTTAGGCTGGCAGCTCGGCGATAATAGCAAAACAAAATATAAATTCAAAGAGGATGTTTTTATAAAGAGTGGAGAGTATTTTGCACTTTATCGTAAGGAAAGTAAAATTGCTTTAAATAACAGCGGCGATAAAGTAAAATTATACCCGCCCCTAGCGGATGATCCTCAAGAAGAAATAGTTTATCAAGATTCTAAAGAGAATTTTAGCTATAATTATGCTACTAGCACCAAAAAGTGGTTTTGGAGTGAAATCGCTACACCCAATAAAGAAAATATAGTAAAAATTATAAATAATTCTCCGATAGCATCTTTTTCCTGCCCGGAGGAAGCAAATCTGGGCGAACCAGTTTTTTTTGACAGCTCTGACACAGTTGATGAAGATCAGGATGAATTAAAATATAACTGGGATTTTGGCGATGGAATAAAATTAAGTTTAGCTTCTCCAGAACATGTTTATTTAAAAGCTGGAAATTATACGGTGAAGTTAACCGTGGGTGATGGAGAAAATGAAGCCAGCGAGGAAAAATTTATTAAAATAATTTCTGAATCCGAGAATATGGCAAACTCATCCTCTATTATAATAAATGAGATTTTTCCTGACCCAGCTGGAAGCGATGCAGAAGGAGAGTGGATAGAATTGAAAAATATTGGAGTTGATAGAGTAAATTTATTTGGCTGGAAATTGGATGATATCGAAGGCGGAAGCTTGCCGTACAAGATTAATCATGATTTGTGGATAGAAAGCG
>JBAZOD010000016.1:0-17624 GCA_041648955.1 Patescibacteria group bacterium | reverse complement strand
CATTGATTGGTTTTATAATCAAAATAAAAACGAGATAAAAGGATATTGGTTGGGAGTTATTGTCGGCGCTGGGTTAAAATTTTTATTTTTACTTTTGAGCGTGAATTTTATCGGCGAATTATTGATAAAACAAGAATTGGCTATCAAAGTGGCGCAAATGATGAGCTGGCCGCAATTTGCCACGGCTATTGCCGGCGGTTTAATCGCTTGGGCGGTTTTAAAATGGTTGAGAAGAGTCTAATAATTTCAATAAAATAGTACGGAGCGTGTATGACGGGATTCTTACGTCGTCGCTACGCTCCTCCTCAGAATGACATGCAGGAAAAAAAATATCCGCGCGTTGGCGTCGGCGTGATGATTCAAAATGAAAAAGGGGAAGTTCTTCTTGGCTTGCGCCAAGGTTCGCACGGTGCGGGTGAATGGAGTTTTCCAGGCGGGCATTTAGACTTTGGAGAGACTATTTTTGAAACTGCCAAGAGAGAAGTAAAAGAGGAAACAGGATTAGATGCGGATGAATTTGAATTGATTTCCGTTTATGATGAATTACGCTATATAAAAACAGATAACAAACATTATCTCGGCCTGGGAGTCAAAGCTGAATATAAGGGAGGCATTCCGAAAATAATGGAGCCGGATAAATGTCGAGAATGGAAATGGTATAGTCTGGATAATTTACCAGAAAAAATGCTTGATAATACGGAGGGAATTATAAAAAATTATAAAGCTGGAAAGATTTACTAAATTTTGACTAAAATTATATTTTATATTATTGTTTAGAAAAGAAGGGGCCAATTTAAAAATTGGCTTTTTATGTTATAATGTAAACATATGAATATACCGGAATTTGTAAAAAATATAGGGAAAGATATGGAAAAAGCGGGCTTTGAAGCTTATATCGTAGGCGGATGCGTGCGTGATTTGTTGATGGATAAGGAGCCGAAAGATTGGGATATCACCACTAATGCCCGGCCAGAGCAGATTCTTAAAATTTTTCCAGACGGGAAATATGAAAATATTTTTGGCACGGTGATACTGCCGATAAAAAATAAAAACGGCCAAACGGAAAATGTGGTGGAAATAACTACTTATCGCAGTGAACAAGGATACAGCGACCGCCGTCATCCCGACGAAATTAAATTTGAAGATAATTTGGATAGAGATTTGGAAAGGCGTGATTTTACAGTTAATGCCATGGCGATGAAGATTGTCAATTTAAATCGGAAATCGGAAATTGAAAATCGAAAATATGAATTAGTTGATTTATTTGGGGGAAGGAAAGATTTGGAGA
The DNA here is from genome assembly GCA_041648955.1 of Patescibacteria group bacterium. Classification (GTDB taxonomy): domain Bacteria; phylum Patescibacteriota; class Patescibacteriia; order Patescibacteriales; family JAQTRU01; genus JBAZOD01. Next base: position 16,336 of record JBAZOD010000016.1, on the reverse strand, counting down.
AAAAAATCATCAGAGCAGTTGGGGAGCCGGCAGATAGGTTTAAGGAAGATGCTTTGCGTTTGATGCGAGCGGTTAGATTTTCTTGCCAGCTTGGATTTGCTATTGAAGCTAAGACGGAAAGAGCAATAAAAAAAATGGCGGGCGGAATAAAATTTGTTTCTCAGGAAAGAATTCGGGAAGAATTGATAAAAATTTTGCAAACCGAAAAGGCTTATGAAGGGATTATGTCTCTTTATAATAATAAATTATTGCAGTATATTTTGCCGGAATTAGAACGAGGAGTCGGCGTAGACCAAAATCATCATCACATCCATACGGTTTTTAACCATTGTGTTTTGTCCTTAAAATATTGTCCAAGCAAAGATTGGCAGGTTAAATTTGCCGCGCTTCTCCACGATATCTCCAAACCGGAAACAAAAAAATTTATCGGCGGAGATGCTACTTTCTATAATCACGATATTGTCGGCGCCAAAGTGGCAAAAAAAATAATGAATCGCTTAAAATTTTCAAATGAAGATAATGATCGGATTGCCAATCTGATACGCAATCATATGTTTTATTATAATGTCGGAGAAGTCACAGAAGCTTCTGTCAGGCGTTTGATAAAAAAAACCGGAGAAAAAAATTTGAAAGATTTAATTGATTTGCGGATTGCCGACCGTCTTGGCTCTGGCGTGCCGAAAGCTAAGCCTTACAAATTGCGCCACCTGGAATATATGATGGAAAAAGTTAGGAAAGATCCGGTTTCTGTAAAAATGCTCAAAATTAACGGCGATGATTTAATCAAATTTTTAAAAATATCTCCTGGACCAAAAATTGGAGCGATTTTAGACGTGCTTTTGTCTGAGGTGATTGAAGACCCAAAATTAAATAACAAGAAATATTTAGAAAAAAGAAGCCGGGAATTAAGTTTAATGGAATTGGAAGAATTGCGGAAAAAGGCTAAAGATAAAATTGAAGAAAGGAAAATAGAGGATGATCAAGAGCTAAAAAAAGATTTTTGGGTGAAATAATTCTCTAGATTGATAGAAAATAATAAAATATGTATTTATGAACAAAGAAAAAGTCTATTTTGTTAAATTAAACGAATTAGAAAAAATAAAAGATTTATTGCCAAAGTTTTCTTCACCCCTGGGGATAAAAGTTCATTTTGGCGAAGAGGGCAACATTACTTATCTTCCAGCCTCCTATGTAAAAAAAATAGCAAGCATGGTAGAAAATCCTACCTTGGTGGAATGCAGCGTATTATATAAGAGCCCGCGCTCAAAAGCGAAAACTCATCTGGATTTAGCCAGAGAACACGGTTTTGATTTTGCGCCGATTGATTTTTTGGACGGTCCAGATGGCGATGACAGTTTGGCGGAGAGTATCAAGGGAAAACATTTTTCCGAATGCTATTTGGGAAAAAATTTGGAAAAATATAAATCGCTTTTGGTCGTTTCGCATTTCAAGGGTCATATTACCGGCGGTTTTGGCGGCGCCATAAAAAATTTAAGCATGGGCCTGGCGAGCCGTAGAGGAAAATTGGCTCAACACGCTTTTATGAAGCACAAGGTGAAAGAGGAAAAATGTATTGCTTGCGGGGCGTGTCTCAATAATTGTCCGGTCGGGGCTATTTCTTTTAATTCAGAAAAAAAGGCGGAGATAAATCCGGAAATCTGTATAAGCTGTTCAAAATGTATTTCGGTCTGTCCAACTGGCGCTATCGGCATTCCCTGGGGAGGAAAAGATATAAAAGTTTTTCGCGAGCGGTTAGCAGAATATGCTTTGGCCGGGACGCAAAGCAGGCAGTGTTTTTTTGTAAATTTTTTGATAAATATTACAGAAAAATGCGATTGCGCCGGAGAAAAGATGGAAAAAATGACGGAAGACATCGGGGTTTTAGTTTCGGCCGACCCGGTAGCAATTGATCAAGCGTCTTATGATTTGGTTGCAAAGCAATGTGAGAATTTTGAGAAACAAAAGGGAGATGAACAGTTGGAACATGGAAAGGAGATTGGTTTAGGAAATCGAAATTACGAACTTGTAAATATGTAATATAAAAATTTTCAATTTCTAATTTTCAATTTTCAAACAATTTTTAATTTCTTAATTTCTAATTGTTTGTATTACTAGGTTTGAAAATTGAAGAATTAAATCATTAAAAATTGTTTAGAAATTAGAAATTTAAAATTAGAAATTAACTAATCCCTATGTTCCCTTTTATTGCCAATCTTTGTTATATTTTTAATGACAAGGGCGAGATTTTACTCCAATGTAAGAGCAAGGGGTTTGGTATGGGAAAATGGAACGGACCGGGCGGAAAACAGAAACAAGATGAAACTATTGAGGAATCAACAATAAGAGAGTTTAAAGAAGAAACAAATGTGGATATAAAAAGTTTGAAGAAAATGGGCGAATTGGAATTTATTTTTGTGAATAATGAAGCTTCAAATTTTTTAACCCATGTTTTTATTTGCCATGAATGGACGGGAGAACCGAAGGATTTAGGAGAAGGAGAATTGCGCTGGTTTAAAATTGATGAAATACCTTTGGAAAAGATGTGGGATGACGACCAATATTGGCTTAAAAATTTATTGAAAGGCGAGTACCAGCATAAAAGATTTTATTTTGACGATGAGGGAAAAGTAATAAAACATGAAGAAATATAATTACAAAAAAATCAGAGACGAGGTTAAAAGAATCGTAAAAGATGCTTGTTATTCGGCTAATAATAATTTTTCTTATACGGCCTGGCAATATCATATAGTGCCGGTGGCGAAGCATAGTTTACATTTAGGAAAAATCTTAAAAGCTGATTTAGAAGTCCTGGAATTAGCGGCCTATCTTCATGATTATTCTGGAATTTTAAATTATAAATTCTATAAAAAACATCACTTGCACAGCGCCAGATTAGCTGATAAGATATTGAATGATTTGGATTTCCCGTCAGAAAAAATAGATTTAATAAAGAAATGTATAATAAATCACCGCGGAAGCGTGGAAATGAAGAAGAAAAGTTTAGAAGAAAAAATTTTGGCTTCGGCAGATGCTATGTCACATTTCACTGAATTAGCGGATATGTTTTATCTCGCTTTCGGCATTCATAAATATAAAACCAGAGAAGGGGCAAAGTGGCTGGGAGAAAAATTAGAAAGAAGCTGGAAGAAGATTATACCAATTGGCAGAAAAATGATAAAATCAGAACGGGAAATTTCCAAAAAAATCATTTTAAAGGCAATTCTACTAAAAAAGTAATATTACTTTATTTTTATAAATTTATGAAAAAAATATTTTTTTTATTTATGACTTTAACAATTCTTTCTGGCTGCGGTCAGAACAAAACAAGCGAAATATCTGAAAAAGCGCCATCGGCGAATAGCAATTATAGCGAAAGCGAAGCGGCGGACAAAGCGAATATGGCAGGAGAAGTTTTGGGAGTAACGGTAAAACCAACAGAAGAAAATGCCTCTTCCGCTCCAGAGAACGCTCAAGATGAAACAAGTTTAATAAATCAGGCGATAATAAAAACAAATTTTGGCGATATAAGTGTAAGATTCTATTCAGATGAATCTCCCGAAACGGTTAAAAATTTTTTAGATTTAGCCAAAAAAGGATTTTATAACGGCACGAAATTTCACCGAGTGATAAAAGATTTTATGATTCAGGGTGGCGATCCGAACAGTAAAGACGATGATTGGTCAAACGACGGCATGGGCGGACCAGGATACAAATTTGATGACGAATTCAATAACCACAAATTAGTTCGAGGCAGTTTGGCGATGGCTAATTCCGGACCGAATACCAATGGTTCGCAATTTTTTATAGTGACGGCCGAATCAACTCCCTGGCTGGATGGACATCATACAAATTTTGGTTATATAGAAAATGGAATGGACGTAATTGATAAAATTGAAGCAACGGAGGTTAATGAAAATGATCATCCTTTGAAAGATATTGCAATAGAGAATATCGTATTATTGAATATTCAGAAATAACGGCAGTTTCCGGGGCTCGTGGTTAAGTGGTAAAACGCCGCATTCGCATTGCGGAGGCGCGAGTTCGATTCTCGCCGAGTCCACCACTTCGCTTTAAATTATTTATATTATATTGTAAATTTGTAATCATATAAAAATATGGAACAAGAAAAAAAACAGGAAATTTCAACAGAAAAAAAGAAAAGTTTTGCTAAAGATTTACTTGAATTTTTAAAAGAATATTCGGTAATCGGTTTGGCAATTGGCGTTATCGTTGCTCAAACTTCAAAAGATTTAATTGATTCAATTGTTAAAGGCTTATTTACCCCCTTTATTGATTTAATAGTCCCGGGAGATAAATTTTCTAACTTAGCTTTTTTTATCGCCGGCGCCAGATTTGATATTGGTTCAATTATTAGCTCTTCTCTGACATTTGTAATTGTTATGGTGATTTTGTATGTAGTTGTAAAGAAGATTTTAAAAAGAGATGATTTGATAAAAAAATAAAATTGAAAATTTATTTTGCGGGCTGTGGTATAGTGGTATTACGCACGCTTCGGGTGCGTGTAATCGCGGTTCAATTCCGCGCAGCCCGACGGCAATTAAAAAACGGCACATTTCTGTACCGTTTTTTTGATGGTAAAAACCATCAAAATACTAGTTGTAATCTCATATCAAAGCGTTTTCTACCCTTCACCCAGTTGTAGTAGGGAAAGAGCGAGGCTTTGCTGAAGAAACTGTTTTTTCCGAGCCACTGGCCGAAGCTGATCTTCAGACCAGTGTAAAGTTCGGTCAATCCCACTCCTCGAACATGGAGTTCTTCCAGACTTGGCTGTAACCAGGGTAAGTCAGGGATCCCGATGCTTTGGGTATGGCGCGAACCAGTGATTCTTCGCTGCTCCACCCCATATCCGAACCAGTTGTTGGAAAATATGGAAAATTTTCCAAATTTTCCAGAAAGGTTGCAATAAGTCTTGACGGTGGCGAGTTTCCCCTCATTTTTCCAGTTAAACTGGGGGCCGATGATCAGGGTTGCGCTCACGCCTTTCCACGGCGGAACCGTGATTCCCGGTCCAAAGAACGAAGTGCTGGTGTCGCCGTTAGTTGGCGCCGCCGCTCGGTTTACAACATAAAGTCCGAGTTTAAGACCGGATTTTTTTCGAGTGGCGTCCATAGTGGTTACACGATCTCCAGCTCGGTCGCTGGATATTGTCGTATGAACCTCGGTCGTCTCGGATTTTTTCGCCTCTTGCGGATAAGCCGAAGAGGTGGATATGGCCACTGCCGTTGCACCAACGGTCGCGACACGGAGAGCCGGTTTGGCGGTTTCCGCTATTATTCTTCCTTGTTCGTCAGCCTTCTTAGCGAGTCTGGTCGTTTCCGCATCCGTCCATTCGTTCACTGTTGCCACGTGGATGCCTTGCCGTTCGGATTTCAAATTCTGCCAGTACCAGTCGTAGTACTGGCGTTTGAAGGAAATCTGATAGGAATCGCGGAAAATGAAAATCAGAGCGATGATTGGCCATATGAGAAGCTCGGCAAAAACTTCGCCCCCTTTGAACCCGAATACGACTTCCTGCGCCAGCGTTGTTTTACCGCTTCTTATCGCGGAAGCGATTTTGACGGCTAAAAAAGTCAGCCCGAGGATCAGATAGATGATTGCCCCACTTCTTGCTGCCATACATTCCGGATGATCGGAAGGACCGGCCAGTATGAAGGTGGCCCATAGAACATAGCCGAAAAACAGGCCAAGCCCTGTGTTTCCTCCGGAATTGAGGTAATAATACTCGTCTCGATGCATGAAACTCCTCCTTTTGTTGGTTTTTCCGGTTTTTCGCCGATTTTATCTATAAAAAATGTAATGAACATTAACTTTAAATTATATCATAATTTTATATAAAAGTCAATATTATTAAATAGATAAAAATAAAAAAAGAATTTATGCTATAATTATAGTATGCTGAAAAAAATAATTATAATCATTTTATTTTCTTTTTTGTTTCCCGTTTTCTCTTCGCGAGCGGCCAATCTGGCCGAAGAATTATCAGGCCGAATTTTATTAAATGTGGAAGGAAACGGGGAGGCTTGGTATGTTTATCCGGAAAATAATAAAAGGTATTATCTTGGCCGTCCGACCGATGCTTTTGCCGTGATGAGAGAATTGGGGCTTGGCATTTCTGAAGAAAATTTTCAAAAAATCGCTCAAGCCGGAATGCCGGTGGCGGGTGATGTTGATTTAGCCAAAAGACTTTCCGGCAGAATAATTTTACAAACAGAAAAGAACGGCGAGGCTTGGTATATAAATCCCTTGGATTTAAAGAAATATTATCTCGGCCGTCCGGCTGATGCTTTTAAAATCATGAGAGAGCTTTCTTTGGGGATAAGTAGGGAAAATTTGGCGGGAATTCATAAGCTGGGTTATAATGAATCTATAGACCAGTATAGCAGTTATGAGTTCAAGAAAAATATTACCACGCCTAGCGGCAGTTTTGCTATAGATGTGGTAGAAATAGATTTATCTGATCCGAATCTGGAAATTATCACTGATACAGCCGACAATGAAGATTGCGACAGCAATTGTCAGGCCAAGCCGCTTATTAAATATATTATTGAGAATAAAGGTTTTGCCGGAGTTAATGCCACTTATTTCTGCTCTGGCAGCGGCTGTGGAGCGGCTAATTATTATTTTTTTCCAGTTTATAATTCTCGTTTGGGAAAATTAATAAATGAAGACCAGTTAAAATATTGGACAACCGGACCGATCATGGCCTTTGACGAAAACAATAAATTTTATTATTTTAAAGATAGCAGGGAATTCGTCGGAGTGAAGAGTTTTGAAGAAAAATATGGAGTGAAACTGCAGGCTGCTCTCGGTAATAAACCGCGTCTGATTGAGAACAACCAGAATTTATTGATAGATTGGGAAGTCGACAAATCGCAACTGGAGGTAAAAGCCCTGCGTAACGCTATCGCCTATAAAGAAGGAAGAATCTATCTGGTTGTCGCCAGATCCGCGACTGTTCCGGATTTAGCGGAAATTATGCAGGCGATGAACATGGAGTATGCTTTAAATTTGGATGGAGGTTCTTCTTCGGCCCTGTTTTATAATGATGAATACATGATCGGCCCCGGAAGAAATGTGCCTAATGCTATTATCTTTAGAAAATAATTATTAATTTCCATATTATGAAAAAAAATCTCACCATTATTTTAATTTTCATCGTTATCCTGGTTGTTGGCTTGGGGATTGGCTGGTTTTTGGGGCGAGGTGGATATGATGGGAACGAGAAAACAGCTCAATTTAATGAAGGAAGCGATGATATTTTTCAGGGAGCAGCTAGACAAGATGAAGTATTAGAAAGAGGAGGATTTTCCGTTTTGATCCCAATGGGCTGGAAAGAGGTGGCGGCGCCTACGGGAGTTTCCGCTATGGTAGTAAATGCCGGGGAGGAAGTAAGCGATCCGGCGTTGCAAAATATAAATTTCAGAAGTTATTATTCGGTTTCCTATGATACTTTGAAGGAAAAAACCATCGAAGAATATTCTGCTTATATTAAAAATATGGTGAAAGAGTTTGCTCCTAATATCGTTTTTACTCCAGAAGAAAATATAAAAATTAATGCCAATGACGCTTATAAACTTGAAGCAGACTTAAATCAGCAGGGAGCCAATTTTAAAGTTCTCATTTTCTTGATTAAGGGCAAAGATGATGATATTTGGAATATGTCTTTTAATTCTGGAGCGATGGATTGGGAAAAGAATAGAGAAGAATTTGATAGAATAGCGCAGACTTTTACTATCAAATAATTTTTATGTTCTCCGAATTCCAAAAAAAATTAAAGAAAGATGGTTTTTTGTATCTAAGAATCAAATCCAGACCAGGAGCAGCTAAAACTGAAGTTAGAGAAATAATGGCCGATGGAACTATGAAAATTAATATCGCCGCTCCGGCAGTGAAAGGCAAGGCAAATCAAGAATTGATTGGTTTTCTGGCAAAAGAATTTGGTTTGAAAAAGGGATGCGCAAGTATAATAAGCGGAGCTGGAGATAAATTAAAATTAGTTAAAATAACAGGTTAAAATATATGTTTTACGATAAAACACACTGGAGAGATTATTTAACCTTCAGAAAGGTTAATTCAGTTATCAAGTTTTTAACCATTTCCGATGTTATAATTATTGGTGGCTTCGGCTTGGTTACGCCAGTATTCGCCGTGTTTATTGTTGATGGTATTGAGGGCGGGACTCTAGCTGTTGTTGGTATTGCTGAGGCTATTTTTTTGTTTACTAAAAGTATTATACAAATTCCGGCTGCCAGTTTAATTGACAAAATAAAAGGAGAAAAGGACGATTTCTGGGTTCTTTTTATTGGTAGTATAATCTATAGTATAATACCCTTGTGGTATTTATTAATAAATACACCTATTGAATTATATATCGTTCAATTTTTTTATGGATTGTCCACGGCGGCGACTATCCCTTCTTGGCTGGCGATTTTTACCCGCCACATTGATAAAAAACATGAAGGAATTGAATGGGGGGTTCGCCAGACGTTAGTCGATTTGGGGGCAGCTTTAACTGCTTCCTGTGGTGGATTTTTAGCTTTCTATTTTGGTTTTACGCTTTTATTTTTTTTAGTTAGTATTTCTTCTTTTATCGGGTCGTTTTTTTTACTGGGTGTTTATAGACATATGAAAACCGGTCGCGTTTTTCCTTGGTAGTTAAAATTTATAATTTTTTGAAATATGGAAAAAGTAATTAAAACAAATATTCCCGAGCATGTTGGTATTATTATAGATGGCAATCGACGCTGGGCGCAGGAAAGAAATTTGCCGTCGTTTGAGGGGCATTCAGCTGGTTATGAAAAAATGCGCAAGGCGCCGGAATGGTTTTTTTTGCGGGGAGTGAAAGTTTTGTCAATTTTTGCTTTTTCCACGGAAAATTGGAATCGCAGCCAGGAAGAAGTTAATTATCTGATGAAGCTTTTGAAAAAAACAATAGATGAAGAAACTGAAGAAATTAATAAAAGGGGATATAAGATTTTAATTAGCGGCAGAATAGATGAATTGCCCGGAGATTTACCGGAAAGCTGTTTGGGCGCTATAAATAAGACAAAAGATAATACGAAAGGAATTTTGAATATTTGTCTCAACTATGGCGGTCGAGCCGAAATAATAGACGCCATACGAAAAATGATAAAAAATAAAGTGGAGGTAGAACAAGTCCACGAGGGAATGGTAAAAAAATATTTATACAATGGCGATCTGCCAGACCCAGATATAATCGTGCGAACCTCTGGGGAACAGCGTCTTTCCGGCTTTGAGCTTTGGCAAGGCGCTTATAGTGAATTGTTTTTTCTGGAAAAATATTGGCCCGAGTTTGAAGAAAGTGATGTTGACTTGATTCTGGAAGAATATGCTAGCCGGAAAAGAAGATTTGGGGGAGACGGAGAACAAAAATAAAATACCCTGTCATTCTGAGTCCCGCTCGCAAGCGGGGCGAAGAATCCCGAGAACAATGAACTGTTTATAAATAATAGTTGATAAAAAAGCCACGGGATCCTTCATCCCGAAGCTTCGGGATTCAGGATGACAGGAAAAATAATTCTCGCAATAACAACCGTTGGGCATAATGTCTGGCGTTTTTTTATTGAATTTTACTTGGTTTTTTGCTAAGGTTAAGCTATGATAAGTTTTAATAAAAATACGCCTTTAGCTGATCGAATCAGGCCGGAAAAATTAGAAGATTTTTTGGGCCAAGACGAAATCGTGGGAGAGGGAAAATTACTGCGGCAAGCGATTGCCAACGATCGCCTGCCTTCAATAATTCTTTGGGGTCCGCCCGGATCAGGAAAGACCACTCTGGCTTTTATTATCGCCAAACAAACAAAATCAGAATTTGTTAAATTTAGCGCTGTTACTAGCGGCGTGAAGGATTTGAAGGAAGTGGTTGTCCGAGCAGAAGAAAATAAAAGATTGGGCAGAAATACAATTTTATTTATTGACGAAATTCATCGTTGGAACAAAGCTCAGCAGGACGCGCTTCTGCCGCATATTGAAAGAGGGACGGTTGTTTTAATTGGCGCTACTACCGAGAATCCAAGTTTTGAAGTGCGGGGAGCTTTGCTCTCTCGTTGCCGGGTTTTAGTCCTTAAGCAGTTAGGCAGTGATAACATAATAAAAATTATCGGTCGAGCCCTGAAAGATAAAAAAGATGGTTTAGGAAATTTGGGAATTAAAATGGATAAAAAATCAATAGATGTTTTAGCTCAAATGAGCAACGGCGATGCCCGCGTTGCCCTGAATGTTTTGGAATATGCTAGTTCAATAAGTAAAAAAATTACCTTTGAAATAATTAAAGAGGCTTTTCAAAAATCTTATCTTTTTTATGATAAAAATGGGGAAGAACATTATAATATAATTTCGGCTTTGCATAAATCAATGCGCGGTTCAGATCCGAACGCCGCTCTTTATTGGCTGGCTCGAATGTTAGAAGCCGGAGAAGACCCTCTTTACGTAGCGCGTCGTTTAGTTCGTTTTGCCAGTGAAGATATCGGCTTAGCTAATTCTCGTGCTCTAGAACAAGCGGTAGCGGCCTACAATGCCTGTCATTTCATAGGGATGCCGGAATGCAACGTTATACTTGCCCAAGCCGTGGTTTATATGGCTAAATGCGAAAAATCTAATGATCTATATATGGCCTATGGAAGAGTAGCTAAAGATATAAAGGAATATGGAAATTTACCTGTTCCGCTTCATATTCGCAATGCGCCTACAGATTTGATGAAAAATTTGGGTTATGGTAAAAATTATAAATATTCACCAGATTTTAATTATAAAGAAAAACAAGAATACTTGCCTGATAAATTGAAGGGAAAAAAATATTTAAAGTAGAAAATATGGATTTAAGCATAATCATCGTTTCCTGGAATGTCCGAGAAAAATTAGAAGCAAATTTAAAAGCGATTTATAATAGCGAGGGGAGTTTTGATTTCGAAATTTTTGTCGTGGATAATAATTCTGAAGACGGATCGGCAGAGATGGTCGCCAAAGAGTTTCCAAAAGTGAAATTAATTACCAATAAAGAGAATTTAGGTTTTGCTAAGGCAAATAACCAGGCGATTAGAAAAGCGAGCGGTGATTTTATTTTGCTTCTCAATCCTGATATGCGTGTTTTTCCCGACACTCTAAAAAATATGGTGAAATGGATGCAGGAAAATAAACAGGCGAGCGTGGCCGGCTGTCAGTTAGTCAGCGCCAAAGGGGAAACAATAAAACACGTCCGTCGATTTCCTAAACTTTTTGACCAGTTAATAATTGTTTTAAAACTACCTCATTTATTCCCGAAAATTTTAGATAGATATTTGCGGGTTGATTTTGATTACAAAAAAGAAGCTTCAGTTGATTCTATCCGTGGTTCATTTTTTATGATTAGAAAAGAGACTATTAATAAAGTCGGCTTGCTGGATGAAGAATTTTTTATTTGGTTTGAAGAAGTTGATTATTGCCAGCGAGTAAAAAATAGTGGGGGAGAAGTTTGGTATACGCCGGCGGCAATGTGTCTTGATTATGTAGGTCAGAGCTTTAATCAAGTTTCGGGAGGTAAAAAACAAAAATATTTTCGAGATTCGATGTTAAAATATTTTAAGAAATGGCATCCTCTTTGGCAATGCCTGGTTTTGGAAATCATATGGATGATAGGGTTGATAATAATGTGGATAGGGAATGTGCTGGGTTTAAAAAGTAGAATTAAAACTTAGATAATATAAAATAAAAAATAACCCCGAGCGTTCGGGGTTATTTTTTTTGTTGTTATAGGCCTTCTTCAATAATGGTTTCTTCTGATATTTTTTCGGAGATTTCAATTTCTTCTGTTATTTTCTTTAATTTCCATGTTCCTTTCATGAACCATAAAACCGTGATAATCGTGGCTATAATATTAGAAATAGGGAAAGCGACCCAAATTCCAATTTCATTCCAACTGGTGTAGCGGGAGAGAACAAAAGCAAGCGGGAATTGAATGGCCCATAGAGAAATTATGGATAAAATCATTGGTACAAAAGTTTCGCCAGCGCCGCGGAAAGCTCCACCATAGGTCATATGCAAACCGATAAAACCAAAAGTTGGCGCCATAATTTTCATAAATAAAGTGGCGTATTTAATTGCCTCGATCTCTCCTGGCATAAAAAAAGCACAAAGCTGCTCGGCAAAAATAAAGGCGAATAATCCCAAAATAGACAGGACGGTGAATCCGATTATGGCGCTTATTTTTATAACTTTTTCTGCTCGGTCGTTTTTACCGGCTCCGATATTTTGTCCAACCAAAGTGGAAGTGGCCATAGAAAATCCGAGAGCGGGGATGATTATAAAGCTAAGCATTCTTCCGCCGATGCCATAGGCGGCCAAGGCGATTGTGCCGAAGCCGGCAACTAAAAAAGTCATAGCGGTCATTCCTAAAGCGCGGGCTGACTGTTCAATGGAAACTGGCAAGCCGAGAAAAAACATTTTTTTTATCAATTTAAAATCTGGCTTCAAGTTATTTAAATTTATTTGAACGTTATATTTGCCTTTAATAAGTATGAAAATTCCGATTATGGCCGACAGTCCTTCGGTGGCAATGCTGGCAACAGCCGCTCCGCCTACTCCAAAAGCCGGTATTGAGCCATAACCAAATATAAAAAGAGGATCAAGAATAAGATTCAGAAGCACGGTTCCCAGAACTATATACATTGGAGTTTTTACATCCCCAACTCCGCGCATTAATGATTGAAAAACCGCAAAGCCAAACATAAAAACAACTCCTATCATTGATATGCGCATGTAAGAGAGAGAGTCTTTAAATATTACCGGCTCTACTCCCATCATTTTTATCAAGATCGGCGCCAAAATATAACCCAAGACTGAAAGAATAAAAGAAACAATCAAAACCATCGCTATAGTTTGAGTAGCGATGTGGTCGGTTGATTTTTTATCACCCTTCCCCTTATATTGGGCGACTAAAATCGTTCCGGCCATCGCCAGACCTCCGCCCAAAGAGACCAGCAGAAATATAATAGGAAAGCTGATCGAAACCGCCGCTACTGCGTTGGCGCCTAATCGTCCGACCCAGAAAGTATCGGTTAATTGATAGGCGGTCTGCAAAATATTGGCAAAAATAATTGGTATTGATAAAGCAAAAATGGATTTCAGTATGGACCCTTCTATTAAATTATTTTTTTTATAATTCATATTTTTTAAATAAAAAAAGCCTATGTTATTGGCGTTTGTTGAAAATTATATAAAATAGTATATATTAGATTATTTTTTTAAAAGACATAATATTCTTATATGTATTATAGGATTAAGCGGACGGTATGTCAAAGAAAAATTATTATTATAATCATTTTAAATTTCTTATTTTTGTGTTATACTCTGAAAGTAGATAGTAAACGTTTTTAATATGTTCGGGAAAAAGAAAAAACCAGCAAAAAAAGTTTTAATTGTGGAAGATGATTCTCTTTTGGCAAAGATATTATCTGAGAGTTTTTTGGAGGAGAAATTCCAAGTCGCAGTTGTTGATAACGGGCTGCAAGTAGAAGAAACAGCAAAAAGTTTTTTGCCCGATATTATTTTATTAGATCTGATTATCCCCGGCATAGATGGATTTGCGGTTTTGAAGAAATTATAAAAAAAGTACGTTATGTTTTGAGATAAAATTTTGATAGATTTAAAAAAGCGGCGTTTGATTTTACCCAATCAAGCGCCGTTTATTTTTTTTGTCTAATTTATTTTCCCTTATTTTTCTAAAATTTTTCTCAGTTTATCTATGACAGCTTTTTCCCATGCTTTCATGGCAAACCAGCCGATTAACGGTTTGGCAATAATTCGCAGCCATTTTTTATGAATATCCACTTCGTAGACATAGCTGATTTTTGTGCCGCCTTCCGCATTCTCCAATAAAAGCTCTTCATGTCCTGATGTGCCGAATTTTGGGCTCTGATTGTCAGAAATAAAACCTCTTTGCGGGAGAATTTTAGTTTTCATTTTGACGGGGAAAGTGGCGCCAAAAGATTTTACCTGAGCCTCAATTTCCAAATTATTGCCTTCTCGTTTTGTAATAGTTATTGACTCGGCAACTTTAGGAAAATTTTTTGGCATATTTTCAAAATCAGTGATGATATTAAAAACCTCCCCGATAGGAGCTTTTATTATCCATGAATTTTCCAAATGAATATGCTTCATAAATTTAAAAATAGACTGAAAATTAAAAAATTTATTTCAGCTAACGTATCCGCGATAAACGAAGTTTTAATTTTGTTTATCGCGTGTTATGTGATGTTTTGAAAAATTACAATCTTTTAAAATCATGCTTTAATCCTAATCTTTCTAAAATTTCCAGAAAATTATTTTGTTCCATTTTGTCATATCCAATGTCTTTTAACATTTCTGCAAACTTGGTACTCGCAAACTGATAGTATTCTAAAACCATCTTTATTCTTAATTCTTGAAAATTTTCTTCCGTTAATTGAGGTTTTATTTGAAATACCAACTCTTTCCATTTTTCATCGATATCCTTTGCATAACCAGAAAACAATGATTTTGCTTCAGATTCAGAAAATCTTATATCCAAAAGGCCCTGTGGTAAGGAAATTAAATCCCTTTTTCTACCATGCGAAGCAATATTTATAAGATCCATCAAAGAAATTTTTCGGGAAGAAATCTCATCAACATTAGCATATGTTTCCACTACTCCTTTTGCAAGTATTTTTAAATCTACGGACACGTCCTCGGGCAAATCTTCTTCTCTGAAAATTACTTCGGAGATACTGCTGTCGGGATGGCTATGCCAACTATTGTCAATTCCTTGCGGAAACTCTGTGGATATTTCACTATCCCCAAGTTGATAATAAAACCCAAATTTACCTTCTTTTTCAACAAAAAAGCCGTGTGCTTCATAGGGATTTGATTTCCTTATCTCTTCCATGCGCTTATGTAAACCATCTTCGGAAGAAAATTTTTCAAGATTGTATCCTTCTCGTGCCTCAAAAGAAACTCCATGTTCATAATTTTCTGGAAATTTTTCTGACATAGTAAATGTTATTAATGATAAAAGTAATTTTTTAAAATTTCACATAACAAGTTATATACGAACTTGTTTATTTTTTATTTAAAATAAGGTAAAATAAAATTAAATATGTGTAGCCGGAATATCTTATGGATACACCAACAAACAATAGAACAACGAGATTGTCTAGGGATCCAATGCATCATTTGATGCAGGAAATGAGGATAAGAAATTTTAGCCCCAAAACCATTAAAGCCTATTTGTATTATAACAAAGAAGCGCTAAGATTTGCAAATAAGTTTGCTAATGAGATAAATAAGCAGGATATTCGAGATTATTTGGATTTTCTAATTTCTTTTAATAAATCAGCATCTACCTTGAACGTGGCGATAAATGCCTTGAAGTTTTATTACCAAGGCATTTTACATAGAAAATTTTTTGATTTTGAGATGGGTATTAAGAGGCCGAAAGAGCCCAAAAAACTACCAGTTGTATTGTCGAAAGAAGAAGTTGCAAAAATGATTGAATCAACGGATAATATAAAACATAAATTGATTATTCAAATTTTGTATTGTTCGGGTCTGCGGATAAGCGAATTGGTTGATCTGAAAATAAATGATATTGATTTTCAGCGTAAATTGGTTATAGTTAAATCAGGTAAAGGGAAAAAAGATAGGATAACCATAATATCAAAAATCGTTTTGGACAATATCAGCAAATATCTCGCTGAATACCAGCCGTTGGTTTATTTATTTGAGAGCTATGAGGCTGGAAATAAAATAAATGTTCGTTCAGCGCAAAAAATAGTTACCGATTCCGCTATCAGGGCGGAGATAACAAAAGAAGTAAGCGCGCATTCTCTCCGGCATACTTTTGCCACTCATTTATTAGAAGATAATGTGAATTTAAGATATATTCAGTCGTTATTGGGGCACGCCAGACTTGAAACAACGCAAATTTACACAAAGGTGGCGGTAAACAAATTTAATGAAATAAACGATTTATTATAATATGAACAAAAGAGTTGCGATTATAATTTCTCCGAATTGGCGGAATTACGCTGAAAAATATCTGATGGATTGTTTGGAAAGCGTAAAAAAACAGGATTGGGCGGGGGAGTCCAAGATTTTTTTAATTGACAACGAAACCAGTGAAGAAAGTTTTGCGCTGTTAAAGAATATTATAGAAACGAAAAATCCCCCTAACCCCCTTTATCAAGGGGGAAATTATGAGATTATCAGAAATAAAAATAACGATGGTTTTGCTAAGGGAAATAATGACGCGATGAAATTGGCTTTAGCGCAGGGGTTTGATTATGTTGTTTTATTCAATATGGAT
>JBAZOD010000015.1:0-17892 GCA_041648955.1 Patescibacteria group bacterium | reverse complement strand
CAATAATATCAAACAAATCAACCAATTTCATGCTTGGAATCTTCGGCACAAATATTTCTCCTCCCTCCATATTCTCCAGGGCAAACATTACCAAAGTAAAAGCCTGGTCAAGGGTTATCCAAAATCTGGTCATTTCTAAATCTGTAATCTGCGCTTTTTTCATATCGGGATTACTAAGAAGCGTTTCCACAATACTGCCGCGGCTCCCAAGGACATTGCCATATCTCACACAGCTAAATTTTGTCTTTCCTTTCGTATAAGAATTACCGCTAACAAACAATTTTTCCGCGCATAATTTTGTTGAGCCATACAAATTTACCGGCTGAGCTGCCTTATCCGTAGATATCAATAAAACTTTTTCCACCCCCCTGTCAATCGCTGCATCAACAACGTTTTGACTTCCTAAAACATTAGTCTTCACTGCTTCGAAAGGGTTATATTCTAAAAGCGGAACTTGCTTTAAAGCGGCAGCATGGATTACAACGTCAACGCCGTCGAAGGCTCTTTCCAGTCTTTGCAAATCTCGAACATCGCCGATGAAAAATCTTAATCTTTCATCGTTTAATTCTCTTTGCATATTAAATTGTTTCAATTCATCTCGGCTAAAAATAATCAGTTTCTTCAGATTAAAATTTTCTAATAAATATTTAGCAAAATTTTTCCCAAA
The DNA here is from genome assembly GCA_041648955.1 of Patescibacteria group bacterium. Lineage (GTDB taxonomy): Bacteria > Patescibacteriota > Patescibacteriia > Patescibacteriales > JAQTRU01 > JBAZOD01. The sequence goes on along the minus strand of JBAZOD010000015.1, from coordinate 17,225 downwards.
AGAACCTGTTCCCCCCGTGATCAAAACTGTTTTATTGTCTAGATTTAACATATTTTTTATTTTCTTATATTATAAACTTTATAGAAATAACTCTCTTTATCTTTTAATAACTCTTGTGGATCGCCTTGTTCTATAATTTCACCTTTATCTATTACCAATAATTTGTCAGAATTAATGAGGGTAGATAATCTGTGCGCAATAGCCAAAACTGTTATTTTGCCCTTCAATTTATTTATGACATTCTGGATTTGCACCTCTGACTCATTGTCTAGAGCGCTAGTGGCCTCATCTAATATCAGCAATTTTGGTTTTCTGGCTAAAATTCTTGCTATTATAATTCTCTGTCTCTGGCCGCCAGAAAGCAAAACTCCTCTCTCGCCAATAACAGTATTAAATTTATCTGGCAAGCTTTCTATAAAATCATAAATACTAGCCGTTTTAGCCCCTTCTATTATATCTTGTTCGCTAATATCATTATTATAAAATTTTATATTATTAAAAATTGTATCGTTTTGCAAAAAAATATCCTGAGAAACATACCCGATATTTTTTCTCCAATCTTTTATGTCAAGATCTTTTATGTCGCCACCATCTATTAAAATTTTTCCTTCCGTTGGGTCAAATAAACGCAAAATTAAATCAACGATTGTCGTCTTCCCTGCTCCTGATGGCCCGATAAGCCCGACCATTTCTCCTTTTTTAATAGAAAAGTTAACATCGGATAAAACATTCTTTCCATTATTATAACCGAAATTTACCTTATCGAAATCCAAAGAATCATTAAACTTAAATTTTTTATGCCCAGTATTAACCTCTTTATGCCGCAATGCCTCTTCTTCATAGTTTAAAATACTTTTAAAATAAGGAATAGAAGCGCTAAAAGATAATATTTTTTTTTGCAAAAGCTCCGTATAAGAAAAAATCTGCTTAACCAAATAAACAACGGCAATAAAAGAAGCCAAATTAAAATTTGAAGATTTATAGGAAAAAGAAAAAATGATACATATAAAAACTATACTTGCCGGCTGCATCAAAGACCCCGTAACTAATTGTAACAAATTAACTTTTATTTTTATATTTTTTACTAATTTAAAATATTCTTTACCCATTTCTCCAACTCGTGAACTGGCGGACATAACTTTCACGGTTTTCATACCCACTATATTTTCATTAATATGATGGGCAACTCGCCTATTAATTTTTTCCTGGCTATAGGCGAAGGTTCTTATTTTGGAAAAAAATGGCTTAAAAATAAAAAATAATAATCCACTCAAAACTACGGATACTAAAGTTATATACAAAGAAATATTTATAGCTACTAATAAATATACAATAAGACTACTAATTATTATAAGAAAACTACTTATATAAGAAAGAACAGCCGAACTGGTTTGGACATTTGTCATTAGGACCGTCTCTAAATGCCCCAATTTCTGTTTCAATAAATACGACCAATTAGCCTCCAAAAATTTATTAAATAGATTACTGCGAATCTTCTCTTCATAATCAGACGTAATTTTTACTCTAATATATTCAGACCAAACTAAGACTATCGCTTTGAAAACAAAAAGTAAACAAACAAAAATCAATAAATACTTCAATCTAAATTCAATATGAAAATAAGAAAATGATTTTTTAATAGTTTGTGATATAAAATCATCGCCACCCGCCTCTCCGGTAACGAATGAAAATAAAGGAATTAGAGCGTTAATCCCAATACCCTCTAAGGAAGCACTTAGAAAGCCCAAAATCGTTAAAATCGAAATCTGTAATTTGTATTTGCTGAATCCTCGATAGCACAACTTAATAAAAGAAATATATTTGTTATTTTTCAAAAACATACAAAAAAATTACCACTTATTAATTTTATCAACAACTTTTTGTTTCAACCCTAAATAAGATTTTATGGCTTTTTGTTCAACTTCTGGGGAGACTAGGCGCAATATCTCCTTGCCCAAAATACGATATTGACCACCGACTTTATTAGCTTTTATTAAACCCTTTTTAAGCATGCGTTTTATAGTGCTCTCACTAATCTTTAAAAGCTTTTGCGTTTCCACAGTTGTATATACCCCATTTTCCTTTATTTCTTCAGTCATAATTTTATTTATTTTATTATAACCATATTATATAACTGGATTATATAACTGGTGTCAAAAGGTGTCAATGGGTGTCAAAAAAACATAAAAAATTGCCATTCTAATCCCGCCTTGGTAAAAGAAGAATCTAATTCGAGATCCTTCATCCCGAAGCTTCAGGATTCAGGATGACAGGGGAAAAATAGGTTATCGCAATAAAAAAATGCGCAAGACAAAGGACTAATCTACCTGCCGATAAACCCCAAAATCCCCTCTGCTCTCTTCTCCCAGGTATAATTTTTCACATCTGAATAGGCTTGTTCGGACAGGCTCTCTCCCAGGGTTTTGTTATCCAAAATGAGTGATATCTTTTCGCTTAAATCTTTTGGATTGTCCGGCTGGCACAGACAGGAATTTTGGCTGTTTAAAACTTCTTTTATACTGGGAAGATTGGAAGCGATTATCGGCCTTTTGGCCGCCATATACTCAAACATTTTCAGCGGAGACATGTAATAGGCATAGTGCTGATTAAACGGAAATGGCATCAGGAGGATATCAGCCGCTTTTTGGTAAATTGCCAGCTCTGATTGACTCACATGGCCAACCAGTTTCACCCTGTTCCCAATCTCCAGATCCTCCGCTTGCTTTTGATATTGAGCAATATCATCTTTGCTGCCGCCAACAGCCAAAAATATTATATCTTCAGGAAGAAAAACTAGAGATTTCAAAATGTCGCTTATCCCCTTGTCCATTCCCATAGTTTTGAATTTTCCGGTATAAATAATCAATTGCTGGTCTGTCGGCAAATTCAGTTTCCTTCTCGCTTCTTCCTTGGTCGCGCCGATGTCAAAAACCGAGAGATCAACGGCGTCGGGGGAGATGAATATTTGTTCTTCTTTAAAACCATTTTCTAGAAAAATCTTCTTTAAACCAGAAGATATGGTGATAATTCTTTTGGCAAAACGGACTAGAAAGAAAAAGCTCTTTTTCTTTTCGGAAATGCTATGACATTCAAAGACAATCTGAAAAAAGAAAATCTTAAACAGGCAGACCAACGGTTCTCTGGTATAAATAACCGTCCGCGGAGATAAAAAGGCTGATTTAATCAAAACAAAAAAATAAAAACTGGCAAATTCCACCCAAAAAGAAAAGGGACCTATAAATTTTTCCAGAAAAAATAAATCCAAACAAAAAACTTTCTTTATCTTAAAGTTATTTTTTATATTATAAAAAGAAAAAACATCCGTATTTATGTTATTTTTTCTGGACGGCACCCACAATTCGACCTCATACCCTCTTTCCGCGAATTGCTCACACATTTTTGATATCTGAAGACCATGAGCTTTTTCCGTCGGGATGCGGACATTGGCAATATATATTATTTTTTTTTCTTTTTTTTTCATTTTATTTCTTGAAAAAGTTTCTTGGCTAAAACATTCAAACTATGATTTTCTTTCACAATCCTTCTTGATTCTTTAACTATAGCACTCTTTTTTTCTGCCGCCATCCGGCAAAGACTAGTAATCTTTTCGGCCAAATCCTCAGGGTCTTCTTCTTTGAAAATCATAATATCTCGCCAGTCTTTCGGAAAAACATCCAGAAAAGATTGATTGCAAGTCAGAACCATTTTTTCGCAACTCATAGCTTCTAAAATGGTTTTGTCAAAACTACCGCTCTTTGTCAGGTTGATAAAAACATCGTTTCGGTTATAAAATTCCAAAGTCTTTCCGTAGCTTGCTCTTCCCCAAAACTTTACATATTTTTCAAGACCAAGATCTACAACCAATTTTCTCATTTTCTCAAAATAGCCATTATCTCTCTCGGACGCTTCGCCGATTATATTTAGAAAAAATTTTTCATCCTCCTTTCTGATGATCGCCAATGATTTAATCAAAGTTTCCAAATCCTTAACTGGAGAAATTCTTCCCAAAAACAACAAATTAATTTTTCCTTCTTCGGCAGAATGATTTAAATTCACAAAATAATCAGTCTCTATTCCGGCCGGCATTAATTTGGTTTTGGAAAATTTGGCCGTATAAGAAAATCCGGAGGTACAAAAAACTTTATTCGACAAAAATACCGCCAAATCAGTAAAAAAATCTCCCTTAGCATGGTTGCGCCAAAGAAAAATTTTCTTCCCAAATATTTTCCACAATAGCCCGCCCAAAACAACATATTCCTGATTCATGTGGATAAAAACCTTGTCGTAGTTCTTCCTCTCTCGCCAGATATATTTATAAAAATTGAGGATATATTTGATTTTAGAGCTGCCTCTTTCTTTCCCTAATGACAATACCTTAACATTCTCGGGCAAATTATACTCACCAACACCCAAAGCAACAACGGTTATCTTACCGCAATTTTGAGAAAATTCTTTCACCCAATTATGGAAAAACCCCAAAACATCATCTTTAATATCTATTTTTTGAGTTAAAATTAATAATTTCATAACTATTTTACTTTATATACTATAATATCGTTAACTTCGTACAACAAATCCAAAAAATTTGATTCGTTTACTTTCCAATTCGGATCATTCGCTTTATCCCAAACAAAATAATCGACTCTATATTTTTTCAATTGCTCTTCAAAATCCTTACTCTTTATACCACGGGCTAACTCCAAAAATTTATCTATTTTTTCTTGAGGAATTTTTATATATTCTTTCGGTGAAAGAAAAAATAATTTTCTTATTTTGTTTTTACTCTGATTGTGGTCATAATTCGTCTGATAGTATGCTCCCCAGATGGCGAACTTGTTGGCGACGGCAAAATCAGTATCTATTTCTTCCCAATAATTATTTAGAATAAACCTCTCCTGAAGTTCTTTGTCGGGAACAAAAAATAAATTACCGCCATAGAAAACATTATTAGCTGTATAAATAGGAATAAGGCCATTGAGCTTGCTGTCAGCAAACACCACTTCATCGGGGGAGGTGTTTTTATTTAACCAAGAAAGTATTGGGGCATATCTCTGATTATCTATTTCTGTTTGCCTATAAGACACTAATTCTCCGGCTATTGCCATTTTTATATAAGTACACGGGCGATAAAACACATAAATAGCTATCAAAATTAAAATCCCAATTTTCACATAACGGTATTTTATTTTCGGCAGCCATAAAGTTAAAAGATAAACAAAGGCAAAAATAAAACAAAAAACCGAGAGCATCCAATAATGGCTGGAAAATTGCAAATTTTTACCGGTGATAACATGCTGATTAACCGAAATTATTGAAGCTAGAACGCCGGAAAGAAGCAGTATTGGCCTAGATCCAATTTTCAAAACCTTGCTTTTGTAAGAAACTGTCAACAAAGTTAAAATAATAATCCCCCACATCACGATTTTCCGGCCAGAAGGAAAATGCGTATCTATCATGCCTATCCTCCGCACTGTCTCTGCATAATACGGCAAACTCATTCCCCTTATTAAAAAATAGAAATAAGGGATGGAAATAAAAAGGGCGATTCCAAAAGCCAAAAAATATTTTTTGTAAGGACAAGGCCTTTTAAAAATGAAATTCAGAAATAAAAATATAGAGAAAAATACTACATAAAAAGTCCAATAATAAGTATAGACATGAAATAATAAACCGAAAAAAATACCGAGAGAGATAGTGTAAAATAAATTCGACTTTTTAAGAAATTTTAGCCAAACAAAATAGAGAAGCAGCCAGAAAATAAAATTGAATTGCGGACTGGGGTTACGGTTAAACTGGAACCAAAAAAAATTTAGGTGTAGGAAGGCTGCGCCGAGGAAACTCGCAAAAACCGAACCAGTTAACAAAAAGAGGATGCTATAAGTTAAAATTACCAAAATAAAAGGCAATAAAAAATCATAAAACATATAACCTTTATGTAAATCTATATTAAAAACTGCTAAGGGCTTGGCCAGAATATACTCAGGCAGCCAAACCTCAACCGGATACCCGCTTTTATATTCATAGAGATAGGGATTGGACAAAAAAGAATGGCCATCTATCACATCCTTGGCTCTGGCCATATAATACGTTTCATCGTTGTTAATGGTTTTGTAAATTCCCTGAAAATTTTCCACATTTTTAGCAGCAAAAATCTGCGGAAAGCAGGTGAGGCTGCCAACCACTAAAGCCAAAATAATAACTAAATAATGTTTTCTTAAAAGTTTAAACATTTTTTATTTTTTAGCGATAATAAGAATGTTGTCCCCCAAGTTTATAGGAAGCGACAATTTTCTCCAAAACGACCTATCAAAAAACTTTGACAAGCCATCCCAAATTTTTATTTTTTGCCAGTGGTGCAGAATTCCAAAAATATAAGATAAAGAAAAAATCTTTCCAGATGTTCCTGATTCTTCAATCTCAAAACCGGCTTCCTCCAATAAAATCTTCAAGCCCTTCGGAGAATAATAGAATAAATGTTCCGGCGGGACGAGCGAATGCCAGCGCTTTCCAAAAATTCTGGCCCAAAGACTCTCTCTGTTTATAGTATTTACTATTAAACGCCCATCTTTCATCAATATTTTATTGGCGGCGCGCAAATATTCAATTGGGTTATCCAAATGCTCCAGAACATCCCACATTGTTATCGCGCCAAATTTTTCTTCTATCTTCATCTCCGGAAATTTTCCGCAAGAAATTCTGTGCCCTCTTTTGCCGGCAACACTGGCGGCATAATCAGAAATTTCGGTTCCAGCCGTACGCCAGCCGCGCTCCTTTGCTAAATCCAAAAAATAACCAGTCGCGGCTCCTATGTCAAAAATATTTCTGTCTTCAACTAAATTCTCTATTTTCTTTATATAAGAAATAAAGATGTTTCGCATTGGCTCTTTATCCTTGTCATAATCGGAATATCCGAAGCTGCTACCGGTTTCTTTCTTAAAATATTCCTTATTGTAAATATCTCCGGGGTTAGCTGGAATGGGATAAACAAAAGCCGTGCCGCAGCTTTGGCAACGGCATATCTTGCACCCATTTTTCTCACAATAAAAATTTGTTCCATCCGAATTGCAGATGGGACAAATTATTTTCTCTTCCATATTCTTCTAAAAAATAAACGCCAAGGAATTCTAAGTCCCTCCTTAATGATATGACTGGAAATTTTAGATTCTCCTTCTCGGCGGCTTCTAAAAATAATAGGCGACTCCTTGACGCGAGCGCCTAACTTTTTTATCAAATTAAATTTTAATTCTATTAAAAAAGAATAACCGGAGGCGCCAATCTCGCTGAAATCCATTTTTTCCAAAAAATCCCTTCTAATGCACATGAAACCGGCTGTAAAATCATTTATGGGCATACCAGTTAAAACTTTGGCATAAATATTGCCGAAACGGCTAAGATTTCGGCGCCAAAATTCCCAATTCTCTACCCCACCGTTTTTCACATAACGAGAACCGATGACCAGGTCGCAATTCTCTATTTCGCGCAATAAATCTTTCAAATACTCAGGTGAGTGGGAGCCGTCGGCATCCATGGTAACAACCGAACGGATTTCCTTGTCCTGTTTTGATCTTTGCATGGCATCGACATAAGCCTTGCCCAACCCTTCTTTCCCTTTTCTTTTCAGAATAGAAAGATTGGGATATCTAGGTATAAGATTTTCCACCTCTTCTGCCGTTCCATCAGGAGAATTATCATCTATTACCAAAATACTGATTTCGGGATAGTCGGTAAATATTTCCGGGATAATTATTTTTACATTCTCTCTTTCATTGTATGTTGGCAGTAATATAAGATCTTTCATAAAAAATACTTATTTTTTTAGCCTTTTTAGATCCGCTTCCACCATGATACTCACTAACTCGGAGAAATTAACTTTTGGCTTCCAGCCAAGCTTTTCTCTAGCCTTGGAGGCGTCGCCAATCAAGGAATAAACTTCGGCCGGACGCTTAAAACGCTCGTCAATTTCAACATATTTCTTCCAATCAAGATCAACCGCCCTGAAAGCCGCTTCCACAAATTCTTTCACGCTATGAGTTTCACCGGTAGCAATAATGAAATCTTCTGGCTTCTCCTGCTGAAGCATCATCCACATAGCCTCCACATATTCTGGCGCATACCCCCAGTCTCTCTTAGCATCCAAATTCCCCAAATAAAGCTTATCTTGCAAACCCAACTTTATTCTAGCTACGCCATCAGTAATTTTTCTAGTAACAAATTCCATGCCCCGACGCTCCGACTCATGATTAAACAAAATACCGCTACAAGCAAAAATATTATATGATTCCCGATAGTTAACTGTTATCCAATGAGCATAAAGTTTGGCTACGCCATATGGACTGCGCGGATAAAACGGAGTTTTTTCATTTTGCGGAGTCTCTTGCACCTGTCCAAACATTTCCGAAGAAGACGCTTGGTAGTATTTCATCTTCGGGTTGACTTGTCGAATTGCTTCCAACACTCTCAGAGCTCCCAACCCGGTCACGTTCCCAGTATATTCCGGCTGTTCCCAGGATTCTTTGACAAAACTCTGGGCGGCCAAATTATAGACTTCATCTGGTTCGCTGGCCGTTATTGCTCGTGTTAAAGAATGCTGGTCGGTTAAGTCGCCGGAAACAAAATTTATATCCTTTTCTATCTTTTCTATATTAGTCCTGTTTTTAGTTGAAGATCTTCTTTCCAGACCAAAAACTTGATAATTTTTTGACAATAATAATTCTGCCAAATAAGAACCGTCTTGCCCGGTTATCCCAGTGATTAAGGCTTTTTTCATAATATTATCTGCTGTTTTTAAACTGCTGATTGTTTATTTTATAACTAAATAATAGCTTATTTTCCGCAAAAAAGCAAACAAAAAAAGACTAAAAATTTATGGTCTTTTTTCGTTTTTAACATAGAATGCAGGCTCCGCTCGTCTACGTTCATCCAGCCGTGGTTCCGCCTTGCGGTCCTCGGGACTGGAATTGCGCCCCAAACATTGCAACTGCCTCAAAATCTTTTCTTTCTTAAAAAAAACAAAAAACAACGGCCCTTAAAGTCGCTGTTTTTATTTATAATATTAAGAATTTATGGTTCGTCTGATTGCGTTTTCAAGCCCGCCCTGGTCATCCGTCCCTATGCGATACACTACTCCATTTCTCATAACTACCTCAACTGCATCAAGGCCGGAAATGTTATATATCCACATTTTTGGCCACAACCAAAATGTTGTTCCCCAGCCATAATACCAATGATTTTTCACAGATGTTGCAGAAATTATTTCGTTAAGAGGAAATTTTTTTTGGAAGACGCCATAGCCAAATTTAATTCGGAGATAATTTTCATCAATGGATACCGTTAGCATTGTAAATGATGCGAGAATAAACAAAATCAATGCCATTACGGCAGTAACTAGTAAATTTGTGCCGGAATCAACCGATGGGGGTTCTGCCCGAGCTGTAATATAAACCCATGTGAAAAATACCAGCACGATTAACGTTACAACTAACATCAGATATCCAATTTGGGCATGTTTGTATGAAGTCATAGACTTTATTTAACCGTCTGAACAATTCTATCAACAGTGGAATCAATATCAAAAGCCTCTCTTTCGTTAGAGCAAGCGTTGCTTTGTTCTTCGTCGTAATTATTACAATTAGGATATTGCAGGATGAAGCTTACTTTTACTAACCCATTATTTCTTGTTGTGGTATAAGTATATGAAGAATAAACGCTACCAGCCGCACCCTCATGTTTAACGTTTACGCAATAAGTTTTACTATCAACCATTCTCTGCGAAGTAATATCAGACATACTACTTACTTCCTGCGGTGTGGTTTTGCAGGAATATGTACCTGTTTCAATTTTTATAACTGGAGGCCATTCCGCAACGCTTATGTATTTTGCCAGCAATTCTTTCGGATATTGAAACGTTATGCCTTGGTTATTAGTGGTTGTGACCCATAGATTATTATTAAAATTATTGTTATTTTCGCTAATAGTCCAAAGCGAATAAAAACGGCTGTAATATCTATAAGTAGCAACAGCGCTCTCGCCAGCATCTGATTTAAAAAGATAACCTGCCCCCATTTGTTCAGTAAAATCGTAGCCCCTGCCTTTCATAAAAGACTTGATTGTTTCAAGATTGTCGCTTCTGGTAATATACTTATTTTCTCCGATATCCAATTTTACAACGTCTTTATTGCCAAAATTTAATTGAACAATGCCTTTAATTTGTGGCCAAGGATTGCCTTCTTGAAAAATAACTGGGGTATAGAAAATTGCAAAAATACCTAACATTAAAATGATGAGGGAGATAACAAGTAAAACTATTTTATTTTTTGATTGGTGTTCTAAAATCATAAAATTAAAACTAATTTTTCTTCTTATTTCTTATCACAATAACGATGGTGGCGATAATTAAGATAAGGCCAAGCCCTTGTAACCCAGGACTATCGTCAAATTCGCCAAAAACGATAAAGAATACCCCCAAGAATATTACTAAAATTTTTGGAATCCAATATAAAATTTTATTTTTTATATTAAAATAATTCATACGCCTATATTATATCTCAAAAATTGACTTTATTGAAGACTCTTAGCCTCGGGCATCGCTCCGGCTTTCAAATCCCTTTTCATAAAATAAAAAATAAGATGCCCAAAATGGGCATCTTATTTTATAGGCGGAGAGAGAGGGATTCGAACCCTCGAAACCTTTCGGTTTACACGCTTTCCAAGCGTGCGCCATCGACCACTAGGCGACCTCTCCTCGCTCTTTTAATAATCCTAATACTTCTCTAAATTTTATTCAAATAAATATTTTAACCGCTCTCTGCCTTTTCCGCTTTTTAAAAAAGTCTCTTCTCGCAAGGCATCTTTTTTATTCAGAAAAGCTTCATAATAAATTAATCTCCAAGGCGGGCCTTTTCTTGAAAAATTAGATTTCCCCGAGTTATGCTCTTTTAATCTTTCCTTCAAATTGGATGTGCTTCCTATATATCTTTTTCTGATTGATTGGCTAAAAAGTATATAAACATAATACATATTGTCTATCCACCCCGCCCGAGGCGGGTCCGCCTTGGGCGGATAGGCGACCTCTCCTTTTTGCAAAAATACAAAATGAATAAAATTTCATTTTGTATTTTTTTATTTTATCTAAATTTTCGGCTTTTGCAAGTGCCAATCAGTATTTTTTTGATAATTATGGGCAATATTCAAAATCATTTCCTCGTCAAATCTTTTACCGATTAACTGCATACCTATCGGCAAACCTTCAGAAAAACCGCAAGGGACGGATATGGCCGGTAGCCCCGCCAAAGAAGCACCTGTAACAAAAATATCTTCTAAATACATCTTCAATGGATCATTTGAACACTCTCCAATCCTAAAAGCTGGACTAGGCTGGGTAGGAGTAATAATCGCATCTAATTTTTCTAATTCGCTATCTAGTTCTTCTTTTATCTTTGTTCTCACCTTTTGCGCCTGCAAATAATAAGCGTCATAATAGCCGGCGGACAAAGCGTAGGTTCCGAGCATTATTCTTCTTTTGGCTTCTGGGCCAAAACCCTGACCTCGGCTCTTGGCGTAAATCTCTTGCAAGTCCTTCGCTTCTTCACTGGAAAAACCAAAACGGATGCCGTCAAATTTTGCTAAGTTAGAACTTATCTCCGAGGGGGTGATAATATAATAAACCGGAATACCATATTTAGAATAAGGCAATCTGATTGGAATAATTTTCGCACCCAATTCTTCCAGCTTTTTTATGGCTTCTTCCACTGCTTTTTTCACTTCCGGTTCAAGGCCTTGGCCAAAATACTCTTCTGGACAGCCAATTTTTAAGCCTTTTAAGCTCTTTTCTAAGTTTTCACTAAAACTTGGAACCTCAACATCTGGAGTGGTGGCGTCATTTTTATCATTGCCAGCAATCGTGGACAAAACTAAGCCGGCATCTTCCACCGTTTTAGTAAGAGGTCCTGGGACGTCAGTAGAGGAAGTCATCGCCATCAAGCCAAATCTGGAAGAACGGCCATAAGTCGGCTTCAAACCGACTACTCCGCAAAAACTGGCCGGACACCTGATTGACCCGCCCGTGTCTGTCCCCAAAGCGAAAAGACACATATCAGAGGCGACAGCCGCGGCTGAACCGCCAGAAGATCCGCCCGGCACTCTTTCTAGATCCCAAGGGTTATGAGTCGGCCCGAAAGCACTATTTTCCGTAGAAGCGCCGTGAGCAAATTCATCTAAATTTGATTTAGCGAGTAGCACCGCTCCCGCTTCTTTTAATTTCTTTATGATAGTTGCGTCAAAAGGCGCAATATAATTTTCCAAAATTTTTGAGGCGGCCGTAGTCCTGATCCCTTTCGTTAAAATGTTATCTTTCGCAATGTATGGAATGCCTAATAAATTCCCCTTCTCACCCTTAGCAATTCTTTCATCAGCCGCTTTCGCTTCGTCTAACGCTTCTTTTTCACAAACCGTCAAACAAGCTTTTATTTTTCCGTCAATTTCTTTAATCCGCGCCAAACAAGCCTTGGTTAATTCAACCGAAGTTATCTCGCCCTTGGCTAATTTTTCACTAGCTTGTTTTATTGTTAATTCGTTTAATTTCATTGAATTCAAAAAGTCAATTGTTAATTGTTATCAAGCACTCTTTTTACTTTAATTGCTTGAGCCTCCAATTCTGGTGCTTGCTTTAAAGCTTCCATCTTTTCTCTTTCGTTCCAATCTTCTTCTTCGTCTGCTCGAAAAATATTTTCCAGTCCAGTCACTTGAGCAGTCGGCTCGCAATCAGTTGTATCAACCTCTCTCAATTGTTCAACAAAACTCAAAACATCCGACAGCTGACTGCCGTATTTTTTTTGCTCTTCGGCCGTCAATTCCAATCTGGCTAAATCGGCAATATGTTTTATTTCTTCTTTTGATAACTTCATAACATTTTTAAAAATTTCTCCTCATCAACAATCTTAACTCCCAATTTTTGCGCATCATCATACTTACTCCCCGGTTCATCCCCAGCAACAACATAATCAGTTTTCTTGCTCACAGATGAAGATATATTTCCTCCCAGTTCTCTTATCTTAGCTTTTGCTTCTTCCCTTGTCAAACCAGGCAAAGTCCCGGTTAAAACAAAAGTCTTGCCTTCTAATTCTTTATTTTTTATTCCAATTTTTGAGACTTTAATTTTTACCCCGTTTTTTTCCAATTTCTCTAACAGGGACAAATTATGGCTATCATGGAACCAATCATAAATACTTTGCGCTACAATCGGTCCGATATCCGGCAATTTCGCCAAATCTTCTAAATCTAAATTTTCAAAGTATTTTGTAATTTCGGAAATTGAAATTTTAGATTTAGTATTTTTTATTTGTCGTGAAAGCAAAATCGCCGATTCTTCACCTACATGCCTAATGCCTAAGCCATAAATAAATTTTGCCAAAGCCATTTCCTTTTTAGATTCAATTGATTTTATTAAATTATCTGCTGACTTTTCCGCAAATCTTTCTAAAGGTTTTAAATCTCCGACGGTTAACGCGTAAAAATCGCTTATATCAGAAATTAATCCCTCTTTTACCAGATGCTCGATTATTTTCGGGCCCAGGCCTTCTATGTCCGCCGCTCCTTTTCCTGCCCAATGGGTTAAATTCCGCAAATTCACGGCGTAGCATTTTTTATTTGAACAACGATAAGCGACTTCGCCGGGGACTTTTACGATTTCACTTTCGCACATCGGACATTTATTTGGAACAGAAATATTTTTTTCTTGACCGCTTCTCAAATTCGGTAAAACTTTTATTACTTTAGGAATAACATCTCCCGCCCTTTCAATAATAACCGTATCACCAATTTTTATGCCCAAGCGCTTTATCTCGTCCATATTATGCAAAGTAGCATGAGCAATGGTTACCCCGCCAACACGAACCGGTGTTAAAACTGCGATCGGAGTTATAGCCCCTGTTCTTCCGACTTGCCAAACAACATCTTCAATTTTTGTCGTCGCTTGCTCGGCTGCAAATTTATAGGCCATCATATAGCGAGGCCCCTTGCCGACAATTCCTAGTTTTTCCCATAAATCTAAATCATTTACCACCACTACCACTCCGTCACATTCAAAAGGCATTTTCTCCCTATTCTTTTCCCAATAATCATGAAATTTAATAACTTCTGACAAATCCCGGCAATATTTATTTTGTTCTAAAACTTTAAATCCTAAAACTTTAGCCAGTTCATGCTCCTCACTGTGATTATTTAAATTTAAATCTGATATTAAAGCATAAACATAAAAATCCAATTCCCGCTCCGCGGATAATGCCGGGTCAAGCTGGCGGATTGATCCAGCCGCGCCATTGCGGGGATTAGCAAGCAAGGGTTTGCCTTCTTTTTGATATTTTTTATTTAATTTTTCAAATACTTTCGCCGTCATTATCGCTTCTCCGCGAAATTCCAGCTTGCCATTTTCCAAAAGATTTTCTAAAGTCTTTATTTGCTCGGAATCCAACCCGATTTTTTCCAATTCATTTTTTGCTGGTTGTCTCAACTTCAAGGGGATACTCTCTATGGTTTTTAAGTTTTGCGTCACATCTTCTCCAATTTTTCCGTCGCCCCTAGTCGCTCCTTGCTTGAAAATTCCTTTTTCGTATCTTAAAGACATAGCCAGGCCGTCAAGTTTCAATTCGGCATAGTATCCCCCCTTTATCAAAGGGGCCAGGGGGATTAATTTTTTTATTCTTTCTTCCCAATCTTTCATATCTTGTTCGCTAAAAGCGTCAAACAAAGACATCATCGGTCGAGAGTGAGTTACTTTTTTAAATTTATCCAATGGCTTACCGCCGACTCTCTGCGTGGGTGAATCAGGCGTAATAAATTCCGGATTAGCCATTTCCAATTTAAACAATTCATTTTTCAGACTATCCAAAGCCGCGTCGCTTATTTCCGATTTATCTAGGACATGATAAAGATAGCGATAATTATCAATTTCACTTTTTAATTTTTCTATTCGGTTTTTTATTTTATCTTTATTCATTTAAAACTTCTAGCCGTTAAAGCTTTATTAAATAAATATTAAAAATCATATCAAAAAAATCCTTATTCCTTCAACCGGGTTACTGACAACAATATGTATATGTAGTCGCCCCTGTATTATTGCAACTACCGGCTACGTTATAGGCCCTGAAATTATTAACGTTGCTATAATCCGGATTAGTCACACAACCTTGCCCACTACATGACTGTGATAAAAGATATGATCCGGAAGAATATTCCTGCAATTGGGCACCGCCTCCTGTGCAATAACATCCACTATATACAACCCTCGTGTGTTTATTCGGATAACCAGACGGGCAACTTTCATCGCCTGATTTCCATACGCAATTTCCTGACCAACCGTCTGGCGGAGACGAAGCGGAATAGCTCCCCGTTACCCCAAAAATCGTTGTCCCGCTCTTAATATTTCCAGCTACCAGATCAGTATCAAGAGAACTCTTTGAAGCCTGATTAACAAAACATTTTCCACCATTGTCGGCGGTGCAGTCAACTAAAGTGCTGCTTAATAAATCAGCTAAATTATTCCAGTTATTTTCGGTTAATGTATCTCCTACGGCCGTAGCGGCTGTGGCTTTGGCGTCGCAGTTATTGCCGCATTTATTATGAATTTCTGTGATTAAAGCATTCCAATTGCTTTGTCCTAGACTGCCTGCACCGCCGGTTTTAGCAGTATCCCATGTAGCATAAACATAAGTGAACGAAACAGCTAAAAAAATACCTATCATTAAATAAACCAAACGAGATGAAATAAACTTCGAAATTTTTAAAATGATTGTTTTCATATTTTTATATTTAACTTATTTAAGGAATCACCATTTCAAAATCAACAGCCACGCTTCTTCTGGTTTGCTGATAACGTCCAGCTGAAGTAAAAGTAACATGGGAACCAACTATTGAATAATCAACTTGATAAACGCTATTATTTCCCAGAGTGTCGAAAAAGACATTATCTGTATCAGCTACTGGAACGCTATAAAAATTTTTTCTCACTTCCCAAAGCGCCTTTTCCACTCCTGACTCAGACGCAAAAAAAGCTTTTGTTGATTGCGACTGAGTCCGACTCATTTTTATACCCGGCACTATCAGATTAGCCGCCCCCAAAACCACAACTAAAATACTCGACAATATCAATACTGTCATTAAGAGAGCTGTGCCATTATTATTTATAATAAATTTTTTGATTACCATTCTCATAATTTTTGTTATTAGCGTCGTGCTATTCATAATATCTGGATGATAATGTCGTCTGCATTTTCATGGTTTCTTTGTGCATTTCCTTTCCTGTTGCCTCAATGTCCATTCTCATTGTAACCATAGGCTGAACATTGGCGGGAGTGCCAATCTGATCATCGATAACCTCAAAATTTAAATTGCTTATTCTGATTTTAGCTGGAGTAGTCAAGGCTGTATCTCCTCCCCGTGCTACCATTATCGCTCCGTTCTCCAAATAATAGGCCGTACAAACATCATTTTTATTTTTAAAATACAAAACTTCGCCTTCGCCATTGGATGTGATATTATAAATTTTATTTTGAGCCGTAACCGGGACAGAAAATAAATACTCGCAATCGTGATTACTTAAAGTCGCCATCCTTATCTCTTTCGCCATAGTTTCAAAAGCATACCTCATACTCTCTTGAACATTTTGAGAAGCAATAGCATTGCGCTGTCCTTCAATAACCATCTTAAAAATTTCTGTCGAGGAGAGTATTACAACTGAAAACAAAGTAACGGCTACCACCATTTCTATCAGGGTTACGCCATTTTTGTTTTTTACGATGTTTTTTAACATAATATTTATCGCCAATTATACAAAATAGTGTCGGCTACATACTGATAAGTCTGCCCTCTATCCTCCCATTGGATTAAGCAGGAAACATTAAGCAACTCCGAGGATGTTTGAGATGTGGTAATAAGCCGGCTGAAAATAGTATTTGGATCCTCGGCGTTATACCAATAATATCCCTCTTCCCCAAAATCATTTCTTTCTTGCAATTTCGCTTCTCCCACGCCGGAAACGCTGCCAATGTAGCCGGTATAATCCACTATATAATTACCGGGAGTAATGCCGGTAAGCCAATCATTGCCTTCTAACCAATTTTTGTCTCTTTTATTTCTCACCAATTCCAAGCCCTCTTGCGCCAGCTGAGAAGCAATTAAGTTATTTTTATTTATATACTGCACTTGAATATTTTGCGTAATTAAAGACAACA
>JBAZOD010000014.1:0-18125 GCA_041648955.1 Patescibacteria group bacterium | reverse complement strand
CGGCTCCGGACAATAAAGCGAAAATAAAGGCGGCCGCGGCAATAATTATTAAAATACCGCGCGCAACACAACGGAGAATATTGATAGTTTTGTCAGACATAGATTTATTTTAAATAATTATGATTTACTTATTTTCTTCTCCCAAACCCTATCGACATAGACTATTCGCCACCACCAACGGCCAAGAAAGTATCCGCCCAAAGCGCCAATTAGCCAAAGCGCGATTTGAAGCCAGGGCGCTAAAGCACAACCGTTATAAAAAGACACCGCTCTCCCCTGCTCCTCGGCCCAACTTAAATATTTAATTTCAATAAAAACGTGAACCCAAAGGCTCAAAAGCAAACCTAAAATTATTGAGGCTATTAAATATACTGTTTTTTTAGCGACAGTAGGCGCGCCTGGTGAGTTGAAGAACATATTATTATTAGTTAATTATTTTTCTAGTCTCCGATAATTAAAAAAAGTGCAATAAACAACAAAATAATAAGAACAGCAAAAAATATTTTTACCCATTTTTTTGTTTTCATCCCTCCGCTATAAGTTATATCCCACCACTGAAAATAGCTAGCTACCAGCATTATTATTGCAACCATTAAACTAATTGAAGACGATATTTTATTGTTGTCTAATTGAAACATATTATTTTAATAAATTAGTTAAATTTTTTGAAAAACAAATAAATGTTCGTGCATTATCAACAAGAAATTTAATTCTTTTGATTTATTGACCCAAAAGCCAGTTGCTTTGCAGTTGTGCTGTTTTTTTATAATATCCTCCTTCAATTTAAAACCTTCTTTTATAAATCTATCCATTACTTTAAAAGCAAGTGGTTGATACATTTTATTTCGTCTTGTATCACCTATTAGAATGGCACAAAATTTTCCAGACTTCAGAACACGATATAACTCTTTTACAACCGCCCCCATTTCCTCTACAAATTTATCTATATTATGTATATTCGATAAATCTTCAGGGATTTCACCTTCACTATATTTTACTATATCGGCATATGGTGGATGAGTGAGAATGAAGTCTATTTCTTCATTTTTAATAAATTTCATATTACGAGCATCGCACTTTATTATTCGTTGCTTAGCTTTATTATCAACCTCAAATTCCAAAACTTCTCTAGTTCGCTTTAATGCCTCTTCGTTAACATCAACACATGTAATATGGCGATTTAATATTTTTGCCTCTATTGCCGTAGTCCCCCCGCCAATCATGCAATCAAGCAGATGGTCGCCCTCTTTTGAATAGCGCAAAATTAAATTGCGCACCACTTCTGGTGCCCAATTTCCCCTCCAATCTGATTTATGTGTTGCCCAGTTTCCCCGACGAGGAAATGACCACACGGTTGTACATTCCAAATCAAAATTGTCTGGATGAAGTTTTAATTCTTTCGTAGACATGTTAAATAATTTTCTTTTTTTTCTTCCAGCAACCATCAGGCAAATCTATCTTTTTTAATATATCAGTAAAAGCTACATATTCAATTTTATTCTTCTTGTAGAAAGCCAAACTCTCATGTAATTCTTGAGTTTGATTTTTTTCGTCTAACAAATCTCCAAAAGCATAACCCATTCTAGCTTCGTATTCTTGATATCCGACCAACACTATTTGCAATGGTTTTTTAAATAATCGCGGCACTTCTCCATATTTCAGGGGCGTGCCAAGAATCTTCTCCCCAGCCGTGCCAGTAATGCACCAGTTGCTACCCTTGACTTCGTAGACATAATTATCACATTCTAAATCGGGATGATACTTCTTATCCCTTAAGGAACTTTTTATTGGTGTGGTTTTTCTTACATTTTTTCTGCCTAACTTTATCAAACCCTCCATAACTAAATCTTCGCATAATTTAGTTGTCCATTGTCCACCACCGTTACCGCCAATCACGGTATTCCCCCATTTTTTTTCTATCTCGCTTGCCGCCTTAAGTTTGTCTCCGTTGCTAGTATTTTTTATAGTGATATCCGTAATACCTTCATAGCACCAACGAATTACTCCTGGATTATTGAGCAAATTTAAATTATTTTTTTTCATAATTACATTAATAAATTTATTATCATTTACTTAGGGCTTCGATTTTACCGATATATAAATCATAAATAATTTCCGAAATTTTCATTCCTCTTTCTACTATTGCAACCTTCGGATCTTCTGAATTAAATTTGTCCCCCCAGTCATCAAATAATTTATTATTCAAAACAAAAGAACTCTTAGCATATCCGTTTTCGTTCTTATAGGCGAAAGCCTTATCTTCTATACTTTCATTAAGTGTCTTATTTAATAATGTCAAGTTACCCAACTTTTCTACAAACCCCTTTACAGCGTCTGGATTATTAATATTCGACCAATTACTAAAATTGGATTTGGGGATAATATGTTCCGTGGTTTGATCCGGATCTTCCCCGCCTCCGGTTGACAACAAATACTCTCGGAGCAAGTACCTAATTAATCCGCTTCCACTTTCATTATTATTTAATGATTCACTCATTTTTTTAGAAAAATCCTTCTTGTCCACAGACAAAACAATATTATGCAAATCCTTGAAAAAATCTTTCATTCTAATTTTAAACTCCGAATATTGGAGTTCTCCTATATCCTTACAAAGACTAGCAAATTTTCTTTCGAAAGAAGAAGGACTAATTTTTGAATGATTAACTAAAAAAATAAACGCCCAAAGACCTTCTATGTGATTAAAATAGGAATCTCTTAAAAAATATCTTTCAGTGAATTTTCCTTGTTTATATAGAGCAAAAAGAACTGAATATATTTGATCTAATTTTAACAAACCAAAATGATTAATTATTATAGGAATTTTTTGGTACACTCTATCATCCATATGCTCATTAAAATCTCTTTTATTTAAATTCGACAATCTAAAATTTAAATATACTCTAGAATCTTCAACCAATTCATTTATATACTTTCCCACGGTCGTCATATTTATAATCTTTTTCTCCTTAATTTCTTTAAATAATCTAGAGTTACTAACATAACCTCCTTCAAAGAACCAATGATGTCTTATGAATTTACTAAAAAATACTGGATTTTCCATTTCAAAACTTTTTTCCATTGCCTCCCACTTCTGATTAATTTCGACTAGTTTAGTCTGGTCTTCTTTTTTTACAAAACCTAATATGGAATTTTTTGTTAGCTCTATTGCAGAAAGACTAAGACCAGTTGAATTTAAGCCTTCAAACAATTGATATGCATCATTATCGTCCGGACATTTAATTACAACAAACTCTAAAAGTTCTAATTTATTAAAAAAAGATTCTAAATCATCTATTTCGGAAATTTCTTTTTTTATAATATTGAAACCAGTTAACAATTTTTTCTGACTTTTATTTAATGTCTTTTCGTCAAAAACTTCACCACGAATTACTTTTTCATAAATAGACTGCAGACCCTCTCTTTGAAATATAATTTTTAAATTTTGCCCTTGGAAAAGAATTTTTTTAATATCTTCTTTCATCTCATCGTTCGAAACACTGTCATAAATAGCTTTCGAAATAAAAGACAGAGTAACAAGTCTTTGTTGACCGTCGACGATTTTATCTCTGCCGGAGGAACCGTCCTCGTTAGCTACTATAACAATACTTCCAGAGTAATAACCTGGCTCATTGTCCTCTATGGAATTAAAAAATTCAATAATATTATCATTCTTCCACACATAATTTCTCTGAAATTCTGGGATTTTTAATTTTAATGAGGAAATTCCCTCATTTTCCAGAAGATCGGACGTTAAAAAATCTTTGTATGTGATATTTTTTGCTTTTCTATTCGACATAACTATTTTTAATAATTTATTACAACGACTTCCTTTATTTTTCCCCTCTTTTTTGCATCAGAATTAACATTTCGACCGGCATAAACTTTGTTAATTTTTATTTTTTTGCCAAGTCCAGAATATAGTTTATTTATAAAAGGAGTATCGGAGTTGGAAAGCATGACATAACAACCGCGCTTATGAAGTGCTATGAATGTATCACGAAGTTCTTCTTGTTCTTTTTCCAAAAAATTTTCAGCTGTATAGCTCGTAAAACTAGAAGTACGGTTTACGGGGTAATAAGGCGGATCAAAATATATAAAATCACCTTTTTTCGCTCTTTTTAAAACTTGTTTATAATCCTCATTAAAAATCTTGATACTTTTGAGCGATTTGCTAACTTTTTTTAGATTTTCTTCATTACAAATTAGAGGATTCTTATATTTTCCAAAAGGTACATTAAATTGTCCGCTTCTATTTACGCGATATAGACCATTAAAACAAGCCCGATTTAAATATATAAATCGAGCGGCAATATTGAGATTGGAAAGCTTTTTAACGTTTTGAGCACGAATATTTAAATAGAGATCTTTGTTGTGTTTATTTTGATATTCTTTAAGTTTGGCGATTAACTTCTCAACATCATTTTTAATAACTTGGTACGTAGTTATAAGTTCGCTATTCAAATCAGAAAGAATTGCCTTCTTTGGAAGCAAGTCAAAGAACATTGCTCCGCCACCAACAAAAGGTTCATGGTAAGTTGCGGTTATAGGATTAAACTCATCTGGAGGATATAGATTCATATCACGAAATTGCTTAGCAAGTTGCCTTTTTCCGCCCACCCATTTTACAAAGGGCTTTGGAGCTTCTTTTTTGTAGGATTGATAAGCGTCCGAACACTCCTCTATGTCTTCTTTTTTATTACAATTAAACCTTAAAGAAAACATTTTGATGTGAATCGAGTGCACACCCAAACTATCCGCTACTTTTTTTATAGTTTCGACGTTTTGCATGAGGTTTTATAAATATATTACTATATATTGATTATACCAATATTAAACAAAAAGATAAAGGTTTATAACAGCATTAAATATCCCACATCCTGCCTTACAAAAAAACCGCCTCTAGGACGGTTTCAAAAATATATTTATATTTTTATTTCCTTCCCCTCTCCCAAATCTTTTTAAAAAAAGGAACAGAAAGAGTGGATAGTATAAAGCCGACTGTTGGGATAACGGCGCCGATAAAAGGTTTTTGCAGATCCGCGACCAAAAAAAAGAGGACGATGACGATATAGGTTAAAACCGCGATTAAAACTTTCCTGAAAAGACTCGTTTCCCAGGCTTTGTCTGCCTCAACGCGGGCATTACGCTCTTTAATCTTTTCTATCTCGTTTTTTAATTCTTGTAACTCGCCCATAATTATAAATTAAAATAAGCCTTGCCCCGTTAGATAATAAATATCTAATAGGGTAAATTCTTCCTTTATTTTCCCATTTTTCACTCCAAAAGTCAAAAAATAAAAAAGCCCCGCGCAAATTCGCACGAGGCGTTAGAAGACGACAAATATTTTCTGTCTGGCCACGGTTAAAAACCGCCGAGAAGATTATCTCCTCCATCTCTTATTAAAACTTGTAATAATTCCGAAGCTGGCGGTTTTAAATCCTCTCGTGGTCTCAACATAAAAATCAATAGGTACCCAACCTTCTTTGCGCCAAAAAAACACATCTATCTGAAAGCTTGCGCCACTTTCTATTTCCCGAGAGCTCATCACATGAGAAAGATTTGGAGCGCCGATACGATCTTCGCCCCGAAAATCACGCAACAACAAACGATAATGCTGAACTGAAAATCCTATTCCAAAATCTTTTTTCGCTATCTCAATTCCAACTCTGGGCGTAAAATGTTGCGCGACCAAATCCTTCGCCATGACTGGATCCCACCACTCCAAGACTGTGCCTGAAATTAATTCTTTAGCAAACCGTCCATCACCGTCTTTAGCATTAAAGCTAAATATCTCATACGAAATCGGCAATCGGATTTGCCATGATTTATCATTGCCAAATAAACGCCTATTATACCCCATTCCGAATCCTAAATTTATTGACCCAACGTGTCTTCGCGTCATTTTTGCTGATTGCGGAAGAAACAGGTCGGGCCAATCCTGCCTCATTTCAAGTTTGTGAGAATAATTTTTGTTCACTCTAACATCCATGAAAAGAGAAAAAAAATGAGCAGACTTTTCTCTCGTTGATTCTCCCCCAACATTTATCAATGATTGCTGCGCTCTTACGATCTCGGCGTGAAACAGAGCAATCACGATAACCGCGAACATAATCATTCCATTTTTCATCGCACAGTCCCCCTTATTTTTAAAGATCGTTTTGTCTTTGGTTTAATATAACAATATAGATTATGATTATATTTTTGTCAATCCGACAAAAAACCGCCCTTGCGAGCGATTTAGTGTTTTATTTTAAATCAAAATCTTTATTTCAAATCTTCTATATAATAACCTGTTCCCAGCACCCAGCCAAAAGGCTCAAAAAGAAGGCTGAAGCCTCTTTTGGGAAGAGGTTCGGACTTATCCATTTTCGGATAAAAATAATCAGTAAATCCCCCGCCCGGCTTTTGGCCGTTTTTTATAATCTCTCTCACATGATAAACTCCGCCGACATAAGCATCCAGACGGTTTGTGCCTTCCACATCTTTTCGTCCATAGAGAACCACATTGGTGCCATCAATGGTATCTGCCCAAAAATATCCCTGATTGTCATCGCCATAGCGTAAATTGCGCAGAAGATCGGCTCCTAGCTTCTTGGCTTGCTCCAGCGGGTATATTCCATCTAGACTACCTTCATAAACTGTCTCTAGCATGCTGTCCGCCTGCTGAACTTGCGTCTTAATGATCGCGTCTTGGATAGCTATTTTTTGCGCGGTCGTAAATTTACCTTTGTTGATTAAATCTTTTCCATAATATCCGGCAAAAAGTCCGATCGCTAAACAAACGACTCCAATTATCACTGGGATAATTTTTTGTTTCATAAGATCTTAAAAAAATTATTATGTTTATTTTTTTATTATAACAAATTTTAAAAATTTTTAAAAATAATAATTATTATAAATCACAAATTCGTGGTATAATAATTTTCATAATGAAATTAATAATTAAAAACAACCTATGCAACTCTTCAAGAGCAAAAAATCGCTGGGCATAATTTCGCTGGCGATCATCGTCTTGGCGATTATTATCGCCTTGCCTCAGTATCTCGAGATGAAACGCGACGCAAAAATTCACGGACCGGTGGCAGACACTGTCATCTTTAAAAAAGTCGCAAAAGAGAATGTCTTGAAAGAGCTTCAGGCTGGCAATATTGATTATTATCTCTCTTCATTAGATTCTACTCAGGCGCTAGCTGCAAAAAATGATAAAAACATAAAGCTTTATAGCGCTTATTCTGAATTTGGCTCTATCGCTTTTAACCCTGCTCCCGGCAAAGGCGGAAAATTAAATCCATTTTCTATTCAGAAAGTAAGATTGGCGATGAACTATTTAGTAGATAAGCAAGAAATAGTTGATACAGCCTATGGAGGCCTGGCAATTCCAGTAGCCGCCAACATAATTCCAGAGCATCCCAGTTATCAAAATATCAAACCGATAGTTGATAAGTACGATTTCAAAGTTGATAAAACAAAAGCGGAAGCGCTCATTGCTGAAGGCATGAAATCAGTAGGAGCGGTTAAAACTGACGATAAATGGACTTACAAAAATAAGCCAGTAGAACTAATCGTTTATATAGACAACGAGACAAAAGATTCCAAGGAGATGGCGGAAATAATATCAACTGAACTGGAAGGAGTTGGCTTTACTGTTAATAAAAATTATTACAACCGGAGCGATGAAAGTTTCAAATCGCCAACCTACACAACCGATCCGAACGAATTAAAATGGAATTTTTATATAACCGGCTGGATTTATTACGGCGCTTCAAAATATACCAGCTTCGGCTTCCCCGGAATATATGAGCCAAAAGGCGGATGGAAATATGAAAATCAAGAAATCAAGGATATAGAAGAACAGATGAAAAACTGCGAGACAGAAGCGAAGTGGGCAGAGCTTAACAGAAAATTAACTGACCTTCATTTGAATGATTCTGTGGGAATATGGTTAGTAGCGAAAGAAGGCCTTTCTCCTGCCAGAAGCGCTGTAAAAGGATTAGTCAATGATGAACACATAGGTTTGCGCTTTTTGGGAAACATCAGGCAGGCTAAAAACAAAAATTCAAATACTTTAACAATCGGAAGTGAATATTTGTATGAAGCAGGAAGCTCTTGGAACCCAGTTGTGATTGAAAGTATCGGCATGATAGACATTGTGAATGCCATTCATGATCCGGCGAGATGGAATGACAAAGATTTAGAAACAAAACCTTTCCGCTGGGGCTACACTATAAAATCGACCGGCAACACAGATATGCCAGCTGATGCGTTTACCTGGAATGTTAATAAAAATAAATGGGATAACGTCGCCAAAGGAACAAAAGCAAAAACAGAAATAACTCTTGATCTCTCAAAATATTTGGGAACTAAATGGCACGACGGAGAAGAAATTAATTGGGGCGATGTTTTATATTTTATCGCTTCTACCTGGGATCGTTCCTATGACAAAACAAAACAAAAAATATCAGACGAAGGCTGGCAGGATTATTTTGAAGGTCTTCAGGGTTTAAGAATCTCCGGAGATAACTTAATTGTCTATTTAGATAGAACTGATTTTGATAAAGATAATCTCATGATATTCCCCAAATTATTCCAAAGAAGCGCGCCCCTGGAGATATACGCCGGTTCAGATAAATTAGTATTTGGAAACAAGGGTTTTCAATACGGAGAAATAGAGAATGATAAATTACAAAAATTGAACCTAACGAATAAAGACCACATTGCTAAAATCTTCACTGAATTAGACAGCCTGAATTATTCGGAAATAGCGCCTTTCGTTTCAGTTAATGGCACCAGTTATTTCTCAGAAGAAAATCTCGCCAGTCGGAAAAAAGCCTTAACTGATTGGTACCAGACACATGGACACCTGATAATAAGCGACGGGCCATTCTATATTGACAATTACAATTCGGAAACAGGAGATATCACTCTGAAAGCTTTTAGAAGCGAAGCTTATCCTTTCACAAAAGGAATCTGGTGCGTTAAATAGAAAAATAATTATAATAAAAAGCCCTGCACAAACTGTGTGCGGGGCTTTTGTTTTTTGGAAATAAAAAAGTCCATACCTGCGAGAAGTATGGACTATATATAAATGTACTTGACGTTTATTTCAGCAACGTCATCTTCGTTGTAGCCGAGAAATTGCCGGATCGAAGTTTGGCAAAATAGATCCCGGCTGATAGACCGGCGGCGTTCCAAGAAGCCTGGTGTAAACCAGCCTCCAGATATCCGTCGGCCAAAACAGCAACCTTCTGGCCAGAGAGATTAAAAACCTCAAGGCAAGCATCGCCGTTCTGGGGAAGATTGAAGCTAATGGTTGTGGCGGGGTTGAAGGGGTTGGGAAAATTCTGCGAAAGAGAGAAAGGAAGAGGAAAATTTCCATCTTCTTTGACCGCGGTAGGATTAGCTTCCTCTACTCTGAAACTTACAAATGCTATTTGTTTTAGTTCCCCTCCGCATTCAAGAAAGATATAATATTTCCAATTACCAGCGCGAATATTTTCCTGTCGGGGCGTAAAATAAGAATAATCCCAGCCAAAACCGACATCCTTCCAGTCCGTGAAGTACTCGTTCCAAGAGTTTTCGTTAAAAAAAACAGCGACTCCGAAACGATGTTTTATATATACTTTAGATAACTCTGTTAAAACATAAACAGTTTCACCAGCCGTGAACACGGAATCGGGCGAAATCGCTACTTTGCTATATGGAATTTCACCGTCAATGATACCTCGACAAGCGACCGCACCAGTGAAAGTATAGATTGAATCTTCTCGACCGACTCGAAAATTTACCTCGGCGATACGCTCGAATGTCCCATTCTTTTTCCCGAAATAAATAACAAACTTCCATTTTCCGGGCCGAGCATCGAGCTGGGAAGGGACGAAATAAGAATAATCCCAAACCCACTTTTCTTCCACGTTTTTCCAGTCAGTGGTGTAGGCGCCGTAGGAAACACCGTTTAAAGATTTCTCCACCTTGAAACGATGTTTGCCGACGACACTCTTGATTTCCACCAGAACGTAAACATCGTCGCCCTGGGCAAAAACTGTGTCGGGATTAACCGGCACTTTGCTGTACTGGATTTCCCCGTTCGCCACGCCCAAGCAGGGAGTGGCAAAGGAGAAAATATAAAGCGGAACTGTCTCGGCGAAAGCACCGGCCGAAATGATAATCCCGACCGCCAAAAGACAAACAATCTTCTTCATGATCCTGCCTCCATCTCATTATTCGATTGTGAATGACCAATGTTCCTATTAGGAATCTTTATCTAACAATAAAACTGATTTGATAATTTAATTTTGAATCTTGACCATCAGCCGAAACAAACATCGCTCCGCTTTTCCCCGGAACCGATATCGTTGTTTCACCCGCACCATAATTATTGACTGCAACTATCCGCTCTGTATCCCCCAATCTTATAGCCACCTTTTCGTTGGGCCAGAAGCCAAATACTTTTATATTCAAATTTTCTCCGGCGTTTGCCTGATATTTCTCCAAAACTATTTTCAAGTCTGTTTCTTCCGGTTGTCTCAACATGGACTGATAGATATATTTATCAAGCAAATTCAATTTATTATCTAAAAGTAAAATTGAAGATTTATTGAAAATCGCCATTCGGCCGCTCTGATCAACAGCTATTCCAGTTGCCCAGGAATTCGGACCATAGATATTGGAAGGAGCGGAAAAAAAGAATTTATTTTTTTTCAAATTATTATTCAATTCTGTCAGGCCAAAACCGTTAACATAAAAAAGATTGCCGTTGAATTCTCTGACGCCATAGCTAAAAGTTAAGCCTTCTTTAACCGGATTGAAATAAGAATTAACCGTCTGGCCGGCGCTATTTATTTTTATCAAACTATTATCCGACGGAAAATAAACATTGCCAGCCGAATCAATCGTCGGCTGTCTAGTTATATCGGAAAAATTAGCTAAGCTGTATTCGCCTCTCAAGGCACCGCTCTCAATATTAAAAATTAGTCCTTTGTCATAGAAACCCTTATCCTTGATGATGACGGCCAGAAGATTGCCCTTAGCCGCTATCCCATAGCTTGGTTCCAAGGTATAAATTTTATTATCAGCAACTGCTAAACTATTTTTATCAAAAGCTCTGACTCCTCGGGAACCGGCGGTAAAAACATATTGGCCGTTTCCAGCTAAAGATTTCATGTAGCCAATTTTATATTTTCCCCGGCCGCGCCATTCATACAAATCTCTCTCTACTTCTATTTTGGGCGCTAACGGGTCGCTAATATTGTATTCTATTAAAAATCTTCCGGTTAAAACTATCAAATAAACTCCCCTCTCTTCTTTATTTAAATAGAGATCATTTACTTCTTCCAAACCGCGAATTTCACTTATTTTTTTAAATTTATTTTCCGAAGATATTTCCAATATTTCAACAAAAGCGCCGTTGCTTGCAACCAAGTAATGCTTGTTGTTGATATCAAACATTTCCCCTCTTCTATATTCCTTTATAATTTCCGCCGAGCTTTCCGGAATAAAAAACACCCCGCCACTGGAAAAAACAACCAGGGCTAACAAAATTAAGGAAACTGCCTTATTTTTAATAAAAAATTTCTTCATATTTTTTTATTTTTCTTTACATTAGAATAATTTATCTTAGCAAGAAACGGTAAAAAAGTCAAGGGCGCCCTTAATGTGCGGCCATTAATTTTTATAATATAAAACCTTGACAAATTGAGGGCACTATGGTAAATTTTGATATTCAATCGTTCTTTTAACGTCATATAACGTCATATTGCGAAAATCACGAGAAAAGGAGAATATAAAGGTAATACTTTCAGAATCACCACCAAAAACTTCCCAATCTTTCAAAAGGAGTACAGTATGAAATGGTTTAAATGCACCCTCACCGCCATGATTGTTATCCTGGTTATGTCCCTCCTGGCCTGTGGCGGACCCGTTGTTAAAAGGGTTAACTCCACGGCCGTGGTCCAGGAACAGGCGCCGAAAGAAGAAACGGCGGCTTCCAAAGTAACGACAACGGTTAAAATTCCCGTGGTCACAAGCATAGTTACGAGCACCCAGGCAATTGAGTATGTACGCCTGGGAGACCCGGACAAGCCCGTTCCGTCTTATGCCGGCAAACTGGCGTTTGACGGATCGAAATGGCGCCGACAGATTGTTCTTTACAACGGCGCCACCGAAGATATGGTAAAGGACGTCATGAGAAGTTATGTCTCAAGCCTGGTATCTAACCGTGATCCAAACGGAAAATGGGATTCGTTCGGATACTGGCTTATGGATAAATACGGCAACACCTTGACGCCTCCTTCCGATGTAACGAATTTCGTCTATACTCCGACCCAGATCGCCGCGCCCACTGCCCCCCCGGTTACACAAAACATCCCTTCGAAACCAACAGCCAAAGCAATAGACACGACCTTCAGGGATCTTATGATCTCGGCTTTGGACGGTGTCACAATCAGCAACAACACGATTACACTTTCTTCTGATTTGCTTTTTGACTCGGGGAAAGACGTGCTGAAGCCCGAGGGATTGAGAATCTTGTCCGTGATCTGCCGCGTGATCAAAGGGACTTATCCCGATCAACCAGTTATTATCGAAGGGCATACGGATAACGTCCCGATAAAACCGAAGAGTAAATTCAGAGACAACAATGATCTCTCTTTGGCCAGGGCCGAAGCCGTTTGGCTTTATCTCATAAACAACGGCTTGAGCCAAGCGAATCTCTATGCCCAGGGTTTCGGGGAATCAAGTCCGATAGCCCCGAACAACACCGAAGACGGCCGGAGACAAAACCGGCGAGTCGTCATAAAAGTCGTGCCGAAATAAAACGACCCAACAAAAACCGGAGAAGAGAAATTTCCTCTCCGGTCTTTTTTTATTTTAAAATTATCATTATCTCCTTGCTCCAGAATAAGTGATGGCCTGAAGAATATTCCAATCTTCGGTCGCCCGAGGAAACCGGCCAAAAATATTTTTAAAAATTTCCAGCCCCCATTTTTCACTATTTAAATTTCTATTTTCTGCTCTTTGACGCAAGCCATAAGCCATAATCGTTATTGCCGCCTCATCATTTTTATTTTTCATGTCCGGACTGCGCTTATAAATTTTTTGGAAATTATCTTCAGCCGCATCTTCAGCTTCTGAGCTTCTCTGGGATGGCCACTGGCCGTTGGCTATTTTTTTAACATCAGAAAAATCTTCATCTGTTTCCGGATTGCGGGAAAAAGCTATTTTAAAAGAATAAACAACCGCTCTTCTCTCCCCTTCTCCCAAAAGGCGTGAATTGCTGTCAAAGCCATTCTTTATAAAATTATTTATTTCTGCGTTAAATTCTTGGCTGTCCTCAAGACCGAGAAGAAAATCTTTTACAAACTTTCCATAGGGAGTCAAATCCAGCCAATTATTTTCAAACATCCTTGGATCCCAGGGATTGTGCCAGCACCAGGCAGTGAAATTAAGGCCCTCATTAATTAAATATTTTTTAAAAGGCGTCCCGTAATTTTCTAATTTAGCATAATGCCTTTTCTCTGGGTCAGTGCTAAAACCCCATTCGGTCACAAAAACCGGATAATATTTATTCAAACCGTCCAAAGCTTGCGACCATTTTAAATATTCGCCGGAAAAAGGATAATTGTGCCACGCATAACCGATATTCTCGCCCTTCAAGGGGCTATCTTTTATCCCTCGCAAATCATAAGTCCAATAAACGCCGGGAGCAATAATAACATTTTTCGCGCCCTGGCTCCTGATCAAATCGTAAAGGCGCTGCCAGTAAGGTTTTATTTCTTCCCACGTTCTCGTCTTTTTGTCTGCCGGCTCATTCCATAATTCGAAAATAATCCCCTGGTCATCGCGATATTCCACGGCTATATATTTCCAGAAATCCATAGCACCCTTAAAACTGCTATCATATGAATAATCTTGGGATTCTCCTTCCGGCCAGGATTTATACCAGCCGTTAGGAAAGCCGATGACATGATAATCAATAATCACAAACAAATTATTATCCCGGGCGGCCTTCACTTCTTCCGAGAGAATTTTTTTTATCTTTTTTTCTTCTTTTTTATAGCTGGGGTAGATTGATAAACGCACAACATTGGCTTGCCAATCCTTGCTTATCACTTCGTAATCGTTAGACGTTCTTCTATAAACACTTTGGCGCGAATAAGGATCGCCGACTGCTACTCCTCTCAAAATCAACGGTTCATCGGCAGAAAATAATTGGTTGCCGACGACGACTAATTTTTCTTTTGTCTTATAAAAAAAATCAAAAAAGTCGGCCCTGGTTTCTTTCGAAAAAGAAGCTAAGCTAGAAAATGATATTAATACAAATAGCAAAATTAATAATATTTTTTTCATATTTACCTATTAATTCTGCCTCCTTAATTTAAATAATAGTGTTGCCGATGACAATCGCCGCACTAATAATAACCGAGGCTACAACAATCGCTACCCCAACATTGCCCTTTTTTATTTCTTCCCATTCGTTAATTGGCGTCAGCCAGCTAAAGACCCAAAGCATAATGGCGAGAGCAATGGCCATAGACAAGGCTCCGACCAGGGACCAGCCAAAAGTGAAAAGATACTCTTTTAAAATAATCATAAATTTTTTAGCCGGCAAATTTTTTTAAAAAAAACTAGACGGCTATTACTTTTTAGTTATTTAAAATTTTGTTAGCGGCAGAAATTTCTCTTTCCCACCTATCTCTATCTCTTTCCAAAAAAGTTTTTATTCTATCTTTAATCTGATTTTCATCTTTCATAGCTATAATAATTTTTTCTCTTAGCTGCTTTGGATCGGATTTGGCGAATAAGGCAACTTCACCGAAATAATGCCTTAGGACTTCGGAATCAGTTGTAATAAACGGTTTGCCTAGAGCCATTATTTCCCGAATTGACCAAAGAACAGTGTCTTCTCTCAAGGTAAAAGAAAGGATTACCCGGCAGCGCCACATTAATTTCATAAATTCTTTGTGAGGCAAATAACCGGTAAGATAAACATTCGCCGGCAGATTTTTCTTGATAGTTTTTTTCAAAGAAGAGGGCGCATCGCCAGTAATAAAAAAAGTGGCTTCCGGCAATAAAGCCGCGGCGGCGAATACTGTCGGCCAATCATCGTCGTTAGCGAATCTATTAACCATCATGATCGGCAATTTAGAATTCTTCAATAAATTGAATAAATTTTCGTCTTCCATCTTCTGCTCTAAATTTTCTTCTTTATAAATCGGATTGTAAAATTGGATTACCATCGCCGGCAGAATCCCCCATTTTTCTAAAATTGCTAAATTTTTAAAATTGTGGCAGGTATTTAAAACTGATTTTTTCGCGACAAATTTAAAAAGCCAATGGAAAAAAATCCATTTCTTATCAGAGAAAGCCGCCGTGTGCGAATCTATTGCTAATTTCGCTCCAGCTATAGTACAATAAAAGTAAGAAATTAAGACGGCAAAAACCGGAGGATTCTGGACGATTACCGCTTTTGGCTTCTTTTTCGCTAAGATAGATAATGTTTCGAAGCTTTGGGCAATATAACGAATCAGAACCGGAAGTCTAATTCTCCCCCATCTTTTTATATAGACTTGTCTGAGTTCTGCTCCTAAACCCTGTGCTAAATAGCGGCTAAGTTCGGCTTCCCGCCCCCAAACAATAAATATCTTTTTTACATCATTAGAAATTTTATTACTTTTTTCGTTCATGGCGATATCTTTATCTGTTTTTAAATACTCCCTATTCTATTAAAATTATATATCATGAGAAAAACGACGAAAATATTTTTCTTTATACTGCTCCTGGCCACCGCCTCTTTTTTGCTTTTGAGCCTTCCTAATCTAGATTGGCAGAACGATTGGTTATTTCTTTTGGCTTTTTTATTTTTTACCGCTCTACTGGTCGTCGGTTTTTTCAGTATGGAAAAATTAATTTTGCTTTTGATCGTGATTTTGCCAGCGGTTTTGAAATTTAATGATTTTAAGTTAGATGCAGCGAAATATTTCCCTTTTCTGAAATATTATAATTTACCTCTGAATCTTACAGCCATTATCTGCGCTTTTCTTATATTGCTGGGAATAATGACTATATTCTGGCAATGGCCAAAAATAAAAGTCATACCTCTAAAATTCATCCTCTCATTATACTCAATTTACCTTATTTTTTCAATAGTCTGGGCAGGAGATCTAAGCGCTTCTCTGTCTGGGGTTGTTTACTTCCTCGCGCCCATAGCTGTTTACATTATAACCTATAGTTATTTTTCTAACCACCAAGGCTTAATGAAAATAATTTTTGCCTCTCTGGCTTCCGCTTTAATTCCGCTGGCAATCGCCGCCAGACAATTAATCACGAAGGAATATTTTTTTGAACCAGATTCGAGTTTAGGAAGAATTGCCGGCCCCTTTGTCCATCCCAATTTATTTGGCCTGTATTTATTTGTCATTCTCGGATTGGCTCTAGCCTACTTTATTTCCCAAAAAAATAAAAGTTTAAAGAACAATTTTCTTCTTATTTTTTTTGTTGCTCTGGCGGCCATTTTCTTTATTTTAACTTATTCCCGCGTTTCCTGGGCTTGTCTGGCTTTATTTTTTGTTGTTTTCTCTTTTTTGGCCCGCTACCTGATAATTATTCTGGCGGCCTTAGCACCTTTCGCTTTTTTAATTTTAGCAAGCTTTGAAAATGTTAAACTGCGGATAACAGAAACGTTTGCCAGCTCTTTTTTTAATTCCTGGATAGCCAGAAAAAATATTTGGCAGGTCTCCTGGGAAGAAATTATGAAAAAACCGATTTTCGGCCATGGTGTCGGCACTTCGGAAATAGTAATAGAGGGAGCAAAAAATTGGCGCGGCGGCACTTCTTTGCCTCACAGCGATTTTTTCCTTTACGGTCTAGAGCTTGGCTCTCTTGGCGTGATCTTCTTTTTGAGCTACACTCTTGGCGCTATTTATTACGCCGGAAAAACCTACCTCAACTTGCCTAACGAAACAACGGAAATAAATATCTGGGGCAGAAAAATGGAAATAAATTTTAAAATTCTATCTTTTGGAATTTTATCTATACTTTTATCTTTAATTTTAGCAAGCTTCTTTGAATCTGTTTCCCGGGGAATTGCTACGCAAATTCTGATCTGGGCGGTTTTGGGAAGCCTCTTCGGTCTGAAAAAATAATAATATAAAAAAATAAGGGCAATTTAACAATTGCCCTTATTTTTATTTTGGATATTATTTTAATATTTCTATGCGATCAAAAATTTTTGGCCGTTGATCAATCCTGACTACTAAATTCTTAACAAAATTCTGCATCAAGAATCTGAAAATCGGCTTTCTGCCTCTTAATTCTAAATATTTTGTTTTAGCTACATAATCCTGAAAAGAATAAAGGATGGCTATCAAAAATCCGTAACGGCCGTCCAAAAATCCAAGCCTTAGAATATACATATAAATAAAACGGAAAAAGGGAGTTAACGGCAAAAAATACCAATAATCTTTGATAACTGATTTGATATATACATAATGAGTAAAAAACTTTTTCCATTCAATTTCATTCTTCCTTTCTGAAAATTTCTTCATGTAATTGGCCTGATAGGTGGTATAGCGGTTAAACTTGGAAAAAAAATGGGTTAAGGTTGGGTCGCTGTAATGTAAGATATCTCCTTTCAAATTTTTCACTCTGTTTTTCGGTAAAATTATGTGGGCATGGACGTCGCGGTCTTCGTAACGGCAAGTCTTTCTAAAAAATCTGATATTATAAAGAGGATAACGCCCTCCCCAGCGCAAGAAATGTCCCAAAAAATAATGAGGTCTGGCAATACCAAAACCGTCATAATTATCTAAATCCTTAGATTCCAACATCTTTATGATTTCGTTTCGCAATTTAACCGTTATCACTTCATCACTATCCAGCAATAAAATCCATTCATTTTTTGCCTGAGGAATAGCCCAATTTTTCTGTTTGGCGCTATAAACATATTCATGTTGAATCACTCTCGCTCCCATTTCACGGGCAATAGCGACGGTTTTGTCGCGACTGAAAGAATCTACTACTAAAATCTCATCAGCCCAAACAGCTGATTTTAGACAGCGCCTTATAATTTTTTCAACGTTGAAAGTCGGTATTAAAATAGTTATTTTATTTTTTCTTTCCATAGCCATTAG